>JAPLGZ010000341.1 GCA_026389895.1 Chloroflexota bacterium
GCCTCGGCGGCTGGCATATCATGAAACGGATAAAAACGGGTTAAAAGTGACTGCTCACTCATTATTTCCTCAAAAGTAAAGCCCAAAAAAACATAAATACCGGTAACTTTTTTGTCGAATTGTGCGTTATAACCTATGTTTATCTGCTCTATGTGGCAGACAACATCTTCCTATTATGCTATACTTAGTCAAGTTTGTGAAACTTTTGGCCCGCATACTGGCAGATGAAATTTTATCACCTTGCAAGGAGCATGAAAGTGAAAACTTTGACAATGGAAGTAGAGATCGCTATAGATGGTAGATTACATTTAGATATATTTAGTGGCTTACCGCCAGGACAAGCGGAGGTTGTGCTGGTGATCCAGCCCTCTACACAGAGAAAGTTTCAGCAAGGCATTCAACAGTCCGTCACACAGCAGACAAACAGTGATCTTCAGCATTTGGCGGAGATTACTTCGGCCTCGGCATATGACGTAGATTCAATTGCAAACTTATCTGAGAAAGCGAGTTACTCCGCTTCGCTCTCCAAGGGGTTGAGTGGTCCGAGATCAAAGAAGGACGGCGTGACGATGCGAATCGGTACTGATACCGGATTCTTTGTTAGCTATGCCAACAATCACTCACGTGCGGTTGAGGTATGGAGTGACGCAACAAAAGGCGCGCACAAGCTTGTCGTCTCTACACTGACAGTTAATGAACTGTTTGCCTACTTTTATAAACGTGGGGCAGGCCAAGCTGCGCAAATCTGGCTTGAATTAATGCAAAAAACCATTGCGGTTGAGTTGATCGCTGTCTCTGTCGATATCGCAGCGTTATCCGCGCGCTACCGGCTTGGTATGCAACTGGCCACAGTCGATTCAATTATCCTGGCAACCTTTCTCGCGCATAGCTGCGAAAAAATGATTTCTTCCGATAGCGACTTTGCGATTGTCGCACAACAGAATGTATTACCTGTGGAGATCCTGAAATAATGCACCCTTTCTTACAAAAATTAAACGAACATCCGCTCCTCTGCGATGGCGCAATGGGCACCATGCTCTTTGCCAAGGGCGCCAGCATTGATCAATGTCTGGAACAATTGATCGTTGACCGCCCTGGCTGGGTGCGTGAGATTCACCAAGTCTATGCATCGGCGGGCGTGGATGTGATCAAGAGCCATACCTTTGGCGCGAATCGTGTCCGCCTGGCCGATCATGGGCTGGCCGACAAGGTGCGCGAATTCAATTTCAAAGCCGTCAAATTAGTGCGAGATGTGCGCGAAGTAGCGGGCCGCTCGATCTTTATTGCTGGTAATATCGGGCCACTGGGCCGGCGTCTCCACCCCATCGGTCCGATTGCGGAACAGGAAGCGCGTGACGCGTATCGCGAGCAGATCAGCGTGCTTTGGGAAGCTGGCGCCGATCTGTTGCTCTTTGAGACTTTTAGCGATGTCGAAGAGTTAGAAATCGCCGTGCAAATTGCCAAGGAAGTTTGTGATCTGCCAATTTTGGCCTCGATGACCTATGCCGAAGACGGGCGTACGGCCACGGGCTTGCGCGCGGACACAATTACCCTGCGTTTGTTGGCGGCGGGCGCCAATTGTGTCGGCGTCAACTGTTCGGTGGGGCCAGCCCAGATGCTGGATACCTTACGGGCCATGCACAAGGCCGCGCCGAATGCCCTGTTTAGCGTCATGCCCAACGCCGGTTTTCCCGAACGGGTGGAAGGTCGTTTTTATTATCCGGCTGGTGCGGAGTATTTTGCTCAGCAAGCGACCCTCTTTCTGCAACAAGGCGCCCAGTTGATCGGCGGCTGTTGCGGCACAACACCTTTTCATATTCGTGCGATGCGCAATGCGTTGAATGAGTATCTGCTCCGTCAAAACACGCCAGGCGGCAGCGCCCCAGAAATTATTACAGTGCGTGAAGAAGTGCCCGCCCACCGCGCCAGCAGCCTGGCCGATGATTATGGCGTCACCGGGGAAGATCAACCAACGCAATTGCTCCGCAAACTGCGTGCAGGCAAGTTTGTGATCAGCGTCGAAGTCGATCCGCCCCGCGCCTTTACGGCCCAGAAACAGATCGAAGGTGCGCAACATGCCAAGCGCATGGGCGCCGACGCGGTGAATGTGGCGGACAGCCCGATGGCGCGTGTACGCATGGGGGCGCAGGCGCTCTGCGTGCAGATTCAACAACAGGCGCAGATTGAGACCATTTTGCACTGTACAACGCGCGATCGCTCATTGATGGGTTTGCAATCTGACCTGATCGGGGCGCGGGCCCTGGGGGTGCGTAATATTCTCGCCCTCACCGGCGATCCCCCAAGCTTGGGCGACAGCAAGCAGAGCACGGCCGTCTATGATGTGGACAGCATTGGGCTGGTGCGCATTATCGACAAGTTTAACCAGGGTTTTGACCAATCTGGCCAAGAGATGGGCCAGCGCGGCGCATTTACAATTGCTGTAGCCTGCGATCCCACGCGCGCGAATCTGGTTGAAGAGGTGGATCGCTTTCATCAAAAGGTGAGCGGTGGCGCCCACTTTACGATGACCCAGCCGATCTTCGAGCCAAAACTCTGGAGCAATTTTCTGAGCATTTATGAGGAACGCTATGGCGAATTCCCTGTGCCCGTGCTGATTGGCGTGTTGCCATTGCAGGGGCATAAACACGCCTGAGCATTTATGAGGAACGCTATGGCGAATTCCCTGTGCCCGTGCTGATTGGCGTGTTGCCATTGCAGGGGCATAAACACGCTACCTTCTTGCATAACGAAGTGCCTGGTATTACCTTGAGTGAAGAAGCGCTCGAACGTATGCGCAAGGCCGGAGCGCAGGGGCGTCAAGAAGGCGTGAAGATGGCGCAGGAATTACTGTTGGAACTTAAAGAATTGCCGCATGTACAAGGCGTCTATCTGATGCCGAGCTTTGGGCGTTACGAGTTGGCCTGCCAGGTATTAGAAGTGCTCTCGCCCAAAGAGCGAGAAATCGCCGTGCCGGGCTAAGAGTAAACCTAACTTCCGAGAAGTGGTTAGACCTCTATTTGGGTTAGCGGAAGTTTGTGTGACCGCTTCCCGGAAGTTAGGTGCTCCGCAGCCACGGAGATCTCCAGATCTCCGACCGGCGAATAAATTCGCAGCAACGGTTGCCAAACCCACCGGCGTGGGTTAACTCTTTTAACCCACGCCGGTGGGTTTGGCAGATCTAGCGCGTGATTTCAATCCCCGCAGCGGCTTTTTAAACAGCCTCTTAACGATTACGCGGGCTGTAACACGCCAATTTGTTGGTAGGAAAAATTGGCAATATCAGTGCGGCCCTTCGCGTGCTCAAGCGTAATGCTCACTAAATTTCCGTCTTCATCAACATCAATTAGCGTATTTTCGTCGAGTTCCTTTGTCTCGGCAACAGGAGCCTCTTGAAATGTCACGAGCAGTGTATCTGTATCCGCAAAATATTGGATCTTCATTGCTTATCCTTTGAATGAACGGTCAAAAAATGCATTGTGAACCGTCTCTCCATCCTCTAACAAAATCACTCTTAATACTTTATTGTCAGCTTCTGGAATCACACCCCATAATTTGAGCCGTCCATCAGCTTGAACTATTATTTTTTGTGGATGGTGAACTACGTCGAGAATCTATTCATCTTTGATGATTGCTCGATCCGGCCGATTTTTCGTGGACAGAAAATAAAGAGTGGTTTTCATTTTATCGAGACCCAATCGCCACCACAAAGGCAATTGCCCGCTCGCGATCATGGCTGAGGCTGACTGACCATTCATCCAAGCCCAGTTCTGTCGCACAGTCCGCCGCTGCGTTGTGTAATTGCAAGTGTGGCGCGCCACTCTGTTGATTGCGCAAAATCTCAATATCCGTCCAGCCAACGGCCTGCCGCCAGATGCCCGTGCCCAGCGTTTTAGAAACCGCTTCTTTGGCCGCAAAGCGCCCCGCCAACGATTCTGCGCGCCCTTGGCAATGGGCCAATTCTGTGGGCGTGTAGACGCGCGTCAAAAAACGCGCGCCGTGCCGAGAAATGGCCGTGCGAATTCGCTCAATTTCGATAATGTCAACGCCGGTACGTAGCATGATGATATTTTACATGAACTGAGAGTTGCACAGTGGGGATAGGGAGACAGGGAGATACGAGACAAGGAGCAGTGACCGCATTTCATGGCTCCTTGTTTCCCTGTCCCCGTGTCTCCCTACTTACGTTATTCCCACTGCGAATGGAAAGTGCCTTCACGGTCGGTGCGTTGATAGGTGTGGGCGCCAAAGAGATCACGCTGGGCTTGGATCAGATTGGCCGGTAGGCGTTCGCTACGATAGCTGTCGTAATAGGCGAGACTGCCGCTGAAAGCAGGAATCGGAATCCCAAGCGCTGTGGCCGTCTGCACCACATGCCGCCAAGCCGGGAGACGTTCACTGACGGCCTGGCCTAGATCCTTGTCCAACAAAAGATTGGGCAACTCGCCATCACGCACAAAGGCCGCCGTGATCAGGTTCAAGAACCGCGCACGGATAATACAACCGGCGCGCCAGATGGCGGCAACTTCACCCAATTTGAGGTCATATTTATATTCATTGCTGGCAATGCGCAACATCGCCATCCCTTGCGCATAGGCGCTGATTTTGCTGGCGTACAGCGCATCGCGCACGGCATCGATCAAAGCCTGACGGTCGCCAGTGTAGCTGTCTTCCGCCCCGGCTGGCAACACTTTGGCCGCCTCAACGCGTTCCGCCTTCATGCTGGAGATGATGCGCCCGACGACAGCGCTGTTGATGGTGGGAATCGGCGCGCCAATGTTGAAGGCATCTTGGCTGGTCCACTTGCCGGTGCCTTTTTGTGCCGCGGTGTCCAACACCAAATTAACCAACGGTTGGCCGGTCTCTTCGTCGATGCGGCGGAAAATTTTGGCCGTGATCTCGATCAAGAAGCTATCGAGCTCCCCTTTATTCCATTCGCCAAAGATCTCGGCCAATTCGGCTGGTTGCAAGCCTAAGGCGCGCTGCAAAATGTCGTACGCTTCGGCAATCAATTGCATATCGCCATATTCAATGCCGTTATGCACCATCTTGACATAGTGGCCCGCGCCGCGCGGCCCCAGATAGACTACACATGGTTTGCCGTCTTCCGGTGCTTTGGCGGCAATCGCTTCCAGCATCGGCTGCACAGTTGTCCAGGTCTCTTTGGAGCCACCTGGCATAATGCTGGGACCCCACAGCGCTCCTTCCTCGCCGCCGCTGACGCCTACACCCATGAAATTGAAACCTTTGGCGGTCAACTGCTCGCTGCGACGCTCGGTGTCGGGAAAATAGCTGTTGCCGCCGTCCATGATCAGATCCCCCTGTTCGAGCAAGGGGGTCAGTTCATCAATCACCGCATCGACAGCCGCACCGGCCTTGACCATGATCAAGATGCGGCGCGGGCGTTCCAAACTGGCCACAAAGTCTTCGACGGTCACCGCTGGCACCAATTTTTTGCCAGGGTGCGCCTTGACAAATTCTTGCATGGTGGCCGTTGTGCGATTATAGACGGCGACGGTAAAGCCATTCCGTTCAAGGTTTAAGACAAGATTTTGACCCATCACCGCTAAGCCGATCAAGCCAATGTTTGCCGTTGTCATGAAATTCTCCTTCTTAGGTTTCCTAGTTTTTGCGGTTTGCGTACTGGGTGCTACGAGATAAATTGGTGGATGCGCCAGCTGCCTGGGCCTGGTTGGTCTGGCGCGATTCAAAGAGATGACCATCTGGCGTTCTGATCAGGAGGGTGGGCACCCCCCAAGTGGCCCCAGGTTCTGCCTGGAGCATGGCGCGGCGCGTCTCTAGCATGGCCTCATCGATCCCCGTATAGTCGGCAATTGCCGTGTAGAAATTGTCGGCAAAAGTTAATGCCGCCGGGGTGCTCGGGGCTAATTGTAGCGCAACGACGGCCGGTGTGCCACGGCGCACCAGGCTTTGCGCCGCGCCGAGATAGGGGTTTTGCATGACCACTGGTTCATCGGCACGCCCAGACATGGCATAGAGATCGCTGGTGCAAGCGCCTAAGATGACCAGGCGCAGTGAATAATGGTCGCGCAACAGGCCGCCCAAATGTTGGCCGCTGACCAGCCGGCCGCGCCCCATTTCATCTTCAAACGCCAACAACCCATCTTGAGTTTGGGTGTCAAAAGCGCCATGGCCAAGAAAATGCAAAATATGATATTCGTTCTGGCGCAACCGGCGCTGTAGATCCAGCAAGGTGGGTTTTTGCAAGCGTTCCACCTTGAGCTTGCCTTCTAAGGCCAGATGATCCAGCGTATCGAGCAGATTGAGCCAGTTGCGGTCTGCGTTGGTGGGTGGGTAACTGCCAGGGCTGGGGATAACGACCAACGCACGCAAGGGCGCCGTCACTTTGAAAGGTAGAATATGATGCATTAAGTTCTGATGACGGACCAGTGGCGTATGGGTTGAAAGGGCCAAAAACTCTTTGCGAATGGGATCGTACAGATATTCCCACGGAAGATTGATGAATTCTGGGGTTGCGTCTAGTTGCAGGCGAATCCGCAAGCGCGATCGTTCTTGGTAGATTAGCTGATAACTGCTCTGCAAGCTAGTGCGTAAATTGTGGCGAAAGACCGCGTTAAACAACCGTTCGCCCAATGCCTGGGCCATCTGTCGCTGGTCGGCCTGTTGTTCGGCGCTGGCGGGATCGACAAGCAAACGCAAAAATTGATCCAGCTCTTCTTGCAAAAAGGGTGAATGAAAGAAGTCGCGGGCTTCACCAAAAGGTTCACCATAGGCGTGCGCAAAGTAACCGTCTTCTGTATGTTCAATCTTTAGATCAAAATTGCGATAATTCATGTTCATAGACCATCATTTTACCTGTGTGTTGGAGCAGCGTCAAAGATTCCCAAGGGAGCTACATCAAAGCATATTTTTATGTTGATCTCATCTGTACCTAATCAGGTCAGCTTATAGTGCAAGCGTTGACCCATACCGTGCTACTTTTCTACAAGAATGGAACTCATGGATGGCTAGAGGGCTATGACAGATTATGTCCTGTGACGGGCTTACACCTAGCGGAGGGCAGGTGGGGAAAGGGTCGTTATTATTATTGTCGGGTAAAAAATGTACCGTAAAGTCAGAGCCAGAGTATAATTGTG
>JAPLGZ010000394.1 GCA_026389895.1 Chloroflexota bacterium
GACGGTGGTCGGTGACCCGACCGATTACGCGGCGGTCGCGGCGGCATTTGCCAATGGCGGCACGACGGCGTCCCAACGTCAGACCGTAGCCCGCAAGGCCTTCCGGCACACGGCGGAATATGACACCGCCATTTCCACTTATCTGGCCCAACAGGAATCTCCAGCCGCAACGGCCACCTTGCCAGCCCAGTTGCATGTGGAGTTGGTCCAAATTCAGTTAAATCGTTATGGTGAAAATCCGCACCAACAGGGTGGGCTCTACGGCTATACGGGTGAACAAGCGCCGTTTGAGGTGTTACATGGCAAAGAGATGAGCTATAACAATTGGCTGGATTTAGATGGCGCATGGCAAGCGGCGCAGGTTTTCCCAGAGCCGACCGTGGCGATCATCAAGCATGGCAATCCGTGTGGTCTGGCCAGTGCATCGACCCTATTGGCAGCCTATGAAAAGGCGCTAGCTTCTGACCCAGTGAGTGCCTTTGGGAGTATTATCACAGTCAATCGTCCGTTCGATGCCGACTTAGCGCGCCGCATGGGCGATCTATTTGTGGAAGTCGTCGCTGCGACCGAATATACGCCCGAAGCCTGGGAAATTTTGCGCAAAAAGAAGAATTTGCGCATCCTCAAAGCGACCGGCACAAAATTGCGTCCCATCACGCTGCGCAGTATTTATGGGGGTGTCTTGGTGCAAGAGCTCGACCAAAGCCAAGAAGACATGAATCCCGCCAACTGGAAGATTGTCAGTGAACGCCAGCCTACGACCCAACAATTGGCCGATCTGGCCTTTGCCTGGCGGGTGGCGCGTTATGTGAAGAGCAATGCGATTGTCTACGTCAGTGACCAAGCCACAGTGGGCATCGGGGCTGGCCAGATGAGCCGCGTTGACTCGGTGATGGTGGCCGGGCATAAGGCCGGCGACAAGGCCAAGGGGGCGGCGATGGCCTCCGACGCATTCTTCCCCTTCGCCGACGGCATCGAAGCCGCGGCGCAATATGGGATTGCCGCCGTGGTGCAACCCGGTGGCTCGGTGCGCGATGACGAAGTGATCGCCGCCGTCAATAAGTTGGGGTTAGTGATGGCGTTTACTGGGGCGCGCCACTTCCGCCATTAAAATGAATTTACAGCAGGAGTAAATTCCGCGGCTGACAGGAGCAAGTCGCCTCAGCGACTGAGAATTTCATTGTCTGAGGACACTTGCTCCTGTTAATTGCCACAGTCCATTTTGAGCTCAAAATGGACTGTGGCCCGCGTTTTACGCATACAACGCAACAATGCTTTGTGCCTGTTGAACAACCTTTTCTCGCAGCGTCGGTGGCGCTAAGATTTCAACTTGCGCGCCAAACCCCAACAGATATTCGCAGGCGTTTTCTTCCACATCCAGTTGCATCTCCAACTGGATCCAACCATCCGCATCGGCAGGGTAACGCTGTATGATGCGCGCAAAACGGCCTGGGTTGTGCAACCGCGCCACAACTTCTGGCGCGGCCCGCACCATGACCGCATAGTCGGGCAATGCTTGCTTAAATTCAACCATCGATTGGGCCCAATAAGCGGCTAAGTCAAAGTTTTCTGGTCGCACACAGGGCTGCTCCGTGACACAAGCGCT
>JAPLGZ010000737.1 GCA_026389895.1 Chloroflexota bacterium
GCAGCAAGCATCCGGCAAAAATTATATGATGATGGAGACCGGCGCCTACTTGCGTGAAACTTTTTTTGTGCAAGATTAGTACGCACGCGGTGAGCTTGGCACGCTTACCTTTCTGCGTGGCACCTATTATCAAGACTTAGAAGGCAATTACCCCACCTATTGGCGGGCGCAACCACCCATGCACTATCTGACCCATGCGATTGCCCCCCTGCTGGCGCTCACACAGAAGCGGGTCGAGAAGGTCTCCTGCATGGGCTCCGGGCGGCTCCGGCCGGACATTCAGCAGCCGGACGGCAACGTGTTCCCGCTCCAGACCGGTCTCTTCCAGCTGGCGGAAAGCGATGTGGTTGTGGAGGTCACGCGTTCCTGGTTTCAGGTGGCCCATCCATATACTGAGACATTTAGCGTCTATGGGGACAAGCGCGGCTTTGAGTGGTTGCTTGAGCACGAGAAACCACTTTTATTTACCTTGGAACCCCTAGACCCGTCACGCCGAGGGCGGCCCGTCACCACCGAGCAGGTGACCGTTCCCTATCGGCCCGACTTGCTGCCGGCGGCTATCGCGCATTTCGCCAGTGGTGGGCACGGCGGCTCGCATCCACACCTGGCCCATGAGTTTGTCCGCAGCATCGTAGAGCAACGGGCCCCGGCGATTGATGTCTATCGCTCGGCGGATTTGACGGCGCCGGGCATCTGTGCAAATGAATCGGCGCTCCGTGGCGGCGAATTGATCAGGATTCCTGATTTCCGCGCGCCGAAAGCGCGCGGCTAACCTTCTCATGAGCCGTCGTTGCGACATAGGGTGTGGGATCAGCTTGCGCAATCTGGCCGATAGCCGTAATAGCCTTTAGGAATCCCATCTCAGGCCGACTCTAGTAGATCAGCGTGATGGCGACGCGCCACATCTGGGTGTGAACGGAGACGGCTCTTGAGATGGTTCTTCCCCACCTCGCGAAAAAGTGGATTGAGGGGATCTTGCGTCAGGCCGCGCGCCTCGGCTGCGAGTTCTGGAGGGAGTGTCAGCAAAGGCACCGTAGAGTCTAACCGCGCCCCAAAGAAAAAGGGCACGGAGAGGCGATCCGTGCCAGCGGGTGGCGTCACGACACGATGAACGGTGGCGCGCAGATAGCCGTTCGAGGCCAGTTCTAGCACTTCACCAATATTGACCACGAAAGTGCCTTGGATCGGTGGCGCGCTGATCCATTTGCCCGCATGTTCCACTTGAAGCCCTTCTTGCACATCTTGGAGCAGGATGGTGATAAATCCACCATCCTTGTGTGCGCCTACCCCTTGTTCGCCATCCGTTGCCTCGCGGCCCGGGTAGCGGATGACTTTGAGTAAATAATGGGGCGCTGGCGTGTAGATCTGTTCAAAGATCGTTTCTGGTTGCCCCAGCGCCGCGGCGAAGGCTTTGACCAGGCGAATCGTCAGCTCAATCACCGCGGCCTGATAGCGTAAGATAACATCCTGCAAATCTGGCAAGGCCGCCGGCCACTGGTTTGGCCCCTGTAAGCGCGACCAGGGTGGTAAACCGGCCTCGCGCGCCACGGCTGTTCGCTCTGCGCCAATATCGATCTGCTCGCGCCAATCGCGCGCCCCGCGGGTGATCTCCATCCCCGCCCGCGTATAGCCGCGAAAATGGGGCGAGTTGACCATCTCAATGGCCAGTTTGTCCGCTTCGGGCAAGGTAAAAAAGCGGCGCGACAAGGTGAGCACTTGACGGATCAGATGATCGTCGATGCCATGCCCCTTGATGTAGAAAAAGCCAAGGTCATGCGCCGTTTGTCGCAACTCGGCCAAGAAACTGGCTTTTTCGGCCGGCCCAGCTTGCAGGCGCGCAAGATCTAACACAGGCAACGCAGACCATTTTGCATCTGTCATAACGATTCCTCCGGTCTATACCGTTTGCTTCAACAAGTTTCTCATCGAATTCGGTTGATTAGGTCGATCAGGTATGACAAATGGTACGCTACCACCTTATTGCTGTCAAAGTTACTGGCAAACCAAAGCCATTTATGGCACGTCAGCCATTTATGGCACGTCAGCCATTTTGGTTATGGGGTTAGAAGGCAAGAGATTGGAGATTGCTCATTTTTAATCTCCAATCTCTTGCCGCTTACTCAGCTAAGTTTAGGCCGATCCGGCGCGTCGGCAATGTAAACTTCTTGCGTCAAGCCATTGTAGATGTTCCAATCTTGGACGGGTAAACCATCGGAAGTGACCGGCAAGCCTTGCACCAACGGTTTATACAGACGGACACCAAAGGGGTAATAGACATAGGTGGCGGCGCCATCTTCAAG
>JAPLGZ010000273.1 GCA_026389895.1 Chloroflexota bacterium
GCCAAATCAGTTACGAGTAAAAATTACACAACCAGGACGGTTCTGGGCAGGAGAACTCTTTCTTAAAAGATTTCTCCAAAATCGAGAGACCACCTTCATTTTTAAGCAATTTGATTGCACAGGATCTATGCTTTATACTGAGGCGCCCCCTAAAATAAACAAAATGAAAATCGTTGTAAAGTAAAAACAAGAGGACGAAGGACCCACCTATGAATACGCGTGAAAAATTTCTCTATGATTTGCAGGGATTTCTGTTGGTAAAAGATTTTCTGACAGCTGAAGAAGTGAAAGCCCTGAATGACGCCTTTGATGCCAACTGGGACAAACGGATCGACGATCCGAACTCGCATGCGGCTGGCAAGCTGGTCGGCGACCATCCTCGCGGCCACTTTAGTGGCATGCTCGCGTGGGAAAAGCCGTGGCATCAACCGTTCCGTAATTTGCTGGCTCACCCCAAATTAATTCCCTATCTCAACACTATGTTTGGGCGCGGCTGGAAGATGGATCACTCGCCTTTCATGCTCACTTCAACGGCCGGTGCAGAAGGGTTGCGCCTGCATGGTTCAACCAGCCATCTTTTTGACGGCTCTCAATATTACACCTATGCCAATGGCCAGATGCGCTGTGGCATGATCGTCTGCCAATTTCAACTGGGTGATGTGAACACGGGTGATGGGGGTCTCTGCGTCATCCCCGGCAGCCACAAAGCGAACTTTGCTTGCCCCGAAGAGATTCTGATCTACGAGCAAAATCAAGAGATTGTCTACAACATCCCCTGCAAAGCTGGCGATATGGTGATCTTTAACGAAGCCACGATCCATGGCACTTTGCCTTGGACAGCCAAACACGAACGCCGTTCTTTGCTCTATCGCTATTCACCCAAATATCTGCACTTTGCCGGTGGCTCTTATACGACCAGCCAGCCTGAGTGGGTAAGCGAATTGACCGAAGCACAACAAGCGGTCCTGGAACCACCCTATATCTACAACCGTCCGCTCGTTGAAGATGATGGGATCGCGGTGGTGCGACCGCGACGGGAGCGCTAAAAGGTGTTGCCGAAAAGAGTCACCAATCACCATTGATTGGTGACTCTTTTCGGTAATGCTTTGTGGCAAAGTTGACAAAGCAACCCGCTATTCCCAAAATCACGCTTGAGCCTAGTTGTTTTTCATGGTATGCTTGGGCGAAGAAATTTACTGCCCGATCGCATCATTGATCGTACCGATGGGCGATCCTGTACCGCGCATGATCGCCCGATAAATGACGGATATTTTCTGTCGCAAATGGAGAGGCTAACCCTGTGTGCCAAGCCTATTTGATACAAAGGCCTGAGCAAGGTTGCTACCGATGGCTGACAATCAATTGGCGCAGTCGCTACGCTAAAGGAATAACCTCCCCCATAGTAGCGAACTATATTCCCAAAGGCTTGCAATGATCGCTTGGCTGCTTCGATGAAATTCCTTTATGTCTAACCAAAGCCCCTTTGTCAATCTTCGCAATATCTTAGCTGATTTCTACCGACATATCACCACGATTCAGCGCGTCATGGTGGACGCGAATCTGGATCCATCGCGCATTGTGCTCGGCGCTAACCCGCTCAACAATTGGCATTCGATCTTGTCGGAAGCAGAGCGGACGAACAAAGTTGATGCGCTGCTTGCGGTGGTGTTGGAAGAATATGGCGAGAACCAGCAACTTCACGAGGCGTACGCCGCCTATCAAGCCTCGCTTCAGCAAGGCAGTGATGCCACACGTAGAAGATCCCCAGTAGCCAGCGAACCAGCGCGGCAAATTGACGCGGTAGATCAGCCGTTCGATATCTTTCTCAGCTATAATCGCAGTGATGCCGAATTCATGGGGCAATTGCAAGCGGATCTGCGGGCGGCGGGCTTTACGGTCTGGAGCCCAGAGGCCGAACTTGTATTGGGCACACCTAGTTGGCAGCACGCGGTAGAGGCAGCGATCCGCTCGGTACACTGTCTGGTGGCCATTCTGTCGCCAGAAGCCAAACAGTCTCGCTGGGCCGAAATTGAAGTGATCATTGCCGAAGAATTGGGGCTGCCGATCATTCCACTGCTGGTCCGAGGAGACGAGCGCAATGCCGTCTTATTTCGCTTAAAATCCATTCCCCGGCTTGATATGCGAACAGATTATCAAGTTGGGCTCAGGGACCAACTCATCCCAGCCTTGCAGCAAGCTTTGCAGCCGGTCGCTGCGCCAACCATCATCCCCGCCGAACCGATCGCGCCACCCGTTCCAGTCACCAAGCCTGCCCAACGGGCCAACCGCCTGCGGCCGATCCTGGGCGTGCTCGGCGCGCTGCTGCTGGTCTTTGTCGGCCTATTTTGGACTTGGACAAACTTTCCGGGTCTACGGGCAGGGGTTACACTGCCCCGCATTGCGTTGCCTGGGGTCGCGACGCCTGTAGAATTGGCATTGGGTCTGCAAACCATTACACCCACCGTGAGTGCGACAACGCTGACAACGGCCACACCGCTCGCCACCGCGCCAGCCGTTGCCACGGCCACGCCACTTGCCACCGCCACATCCTCGCCGGCGCCAACCGCTACACCATTGCCACCCACAGCGACGCCATCAGCCACATCCGTGCCAACCAAGCCACCTACGCCAACGGCTACGCTGCCGCCAACCGCAACCAATACCCCACTGCCGACCCCTACTCCCCCATTGCCAGCCGGGGCAACGCGGATCAATCGCCCAGATGGGGCCGTCTATGCCTGGATTCCACCCGGCGAATTCACGATGGGATCGAGTATAACAGATACCTTGGCGGATGCGGCCGAACGACCGCCCCATCAAGTCATGTTGGACGGTTTTTGGATCATGCAGACCGAAGTGACCAATGCGCAGTACAAGCGCTGTGTCGAAGCGGGGGTCTGCGAACAGCCAGGAAACAGCCGGTGGAACGATCCCCAATATGCGAGCCACCCCGTGGTTAACATCAATTGGGGCCAAGCCATGACCTATGCGAAGTGGGTAGGCGGACGCTTGCCTTCCGAGGCAGAATGGGAAAAAGCCAGTCGCGGGACCTCTGGCGCCCTGTATCCCTGGGGTAATCAAGTCCCCAGCCCGCAGTTGCTCAACAGCGCCAAAAGCAACAAATATGATACCGTGCCCGTTGGTAGCTATCCACCTGGTGCCAATCAGCTCTACGATATGGCGGGTAATGTGTGGGAGTGGACAGCTGATTGGTACGATTCTCACTACTATGCGAATGCACCAACGCACAATCCGACAGGCCCCGACAGCGGCACGCTGCGCACGGTGCGGGGTGGCTCATTTCGCAACCTCGACTACCTGCTGCGCAGTACTGTCCGCCGAGGATTTGCGGCAGACTATCGTAGCTCCTATGGTGGGTTTCGGGTCGTGATGCGCGGCCCTTGAAATTCACGATATAAATAATAAATAAAAGAAAATGAGCACGAACTGCCCTCGCTCTATGTCATAGCAGAATTAGGAAATTACCCATGAAAACCGTCATATTGCCTTCGGGTGAGCGTGTGCCAGCCCTCGGTCAAGGCACGTGGAATATCGGGGATAAACCGGCCTTGCGCGCCGAAGAGATCGCAACGCTACGGCTCGGTCTCGACCTTGGCCTCACCCTGATCGACACCGCCGAAATGTATGGCAACGGCCGCGCGAAAAACCTCGTCGGCGAGGCGATTGCCGGGCGGCACGAGGAGGTTTTTCTCGTCAGTGATGGCTCCCCACGGATAAATCCGGGGGCTTCTACAGTCTTTCAACTGACACACTACCATCCTAGTGTGTTTATTAGGGTCTAAATAAGGTGGCCTATGTGGACTTGACGCTACGCCTTTCAGGTTAGTCTATGCTAC
>JAPLGZ010000073.1 GCA_026389895.1 Chloroflexota bacterium
TGCGCAGATGACAGCCGATGTCGCCGATATTGGTAAGTTGGCCGCCTATGCCGATCTGATCGTGGCCGACAGCCCGTTCAACGCCCAAGATCTGATCGAGCAGCACCAATGTGACCCCGACCGCGTGCGCGTGCTGCCATTAGCGGTGCCGCTTGAGGAATTTAGCCCTGGCCCTGGCGATCCAGCCTTGCGGGCGCGTTATAAGTTGGAAGGGCGACGGACGATTCTCTATGTGGGGCGAGTGGCAAGCCATAAACGGGTGGATCTGTTGGTGGAAGCTTTGGCCTTGGTCAAACAACAGATTCCGAATGCGGCTTTGCTAATTGCGGGGGATCACAATACAAATCCGGCTTTTACGAAAGTGGTGCAAGAAATCCGCCAGCGAGCGCAGACCTTGCAGATCGCCGACGATGTGATCTTTACCGGGCGCGTCGATGCGATTGCGCCTTTTTATCAATTGGCCGAAGTCTACAGTTCCGCCAGTTTGCATGAAGGGTTTGGCGTGCCGCTGATCGAAGCGATGGCCTCGGGCATCCCGGTGGTGGTCAGCGATGCGACAACACACCCCTGGGTGCTCGATGGCGCGGGCTTGCTGGCCAAACCGGACGATGCCACTGATCTGGCCGCCCAACTCGTGAACGTGTTGCGCAATGATCAATTATATGGTGAATTGATGCAGCGCGGGTTGGCGCGCGCCAAAGAATTTTCACTTGAACAGTATAATATTCACTGGATCGAAATTGTGGCGGAAGCCACTGCTTGGTTGCCGCAACGGCCCTATCCTTTTATGCGGCTACCGCCACTGGCTTCGCTTAAAGAGAAAACAAGCCAGGAGCTGCCAATTGGTGTACAAGCCGCGCCCAACCTGCTGACCCTGACTTTGACCGAAGATGTGGCGCAGTTACAAGCCGCCGCCGATGTGATGATCAAAAATTATACCGTTCGCTCAGGGTTGCCGGTCATTGGGGGGCTATTGGCCTGGTTACGGCGCAATCTTACCTCTCATCTGCGCGAACCCTACCTGGATCCGATGTTTCGCCGTCAGGAAGGTTTTAATTGGCTGGTCGTGCATACGTTTCATCACCTGGTGCATCAACTGGCGCAGGTGAGCCAGCCGACGAATGATGACCGTGTGGCAAAATTAGAGGCCGAAGTGGCCGAATTACGGGCTGAGTTGGCGCGGCAACGCAATGACAATGGGGTATCATGAACAGTGGCATGAATCGCTCATGCCACTGTTTCCAGATTGACCCAGGGATGGGCCTGGTCGAAAAAGTAGGGCAAACAACGATAATTTTTGCGAGTAGGGAGAGCAATTAAGTGGACGCGCAACGAATTTTAATTACGGGTGGCGCCGGTTTTATCGGCTCAAATCTGGCCCACCGTTTATTGCAGGCAGGTCATACCCTGACGATCTTTGATAATCTATCGCGCTCTGGCTGCGAATCTAACCTTGCGTGGCTGCGCGATAGCTTTGGTCCGGCGGCTTTCCAGGTGGTGCGCGCCGATTTGACCGATTTTGCCGCCTTGCAGCGGGCGGCCGAGGGGGCGGAGCGGATCTATCATCTGGCTGGGCAAGTGGCGGTCACCACCTCTGTGCAGAATCCACGCCGGGATTTTGAAAGCAATGCCCTGGGCACGTTTAATGTCCTAGAAGCTGCTCGCCTGGTAGGCGATAATCCTATCGTGCTCTATACCAGCACCAACAAAGTCTATGGCGGCATGGAGGATGCCGAGATCCGTGAAGAGGCAACGCGCTATTCGTATGCCCATCTGCCCTACGGCATCCCAGAAACCCAGCCGCTCGATTTTCATTCGCCCTATGGCTGTTCTAAAGGAGCCGGCGACCAATATACGCGTGATTATGCTCGCATCTATAACTTGCGCAGCGTGGTCGTGCGCCAGAGTTGCATCTATGGCTATCGACAGTTTGGGATCGAGGATCAAGGCTGGATCGCCTGGTTTATCATCGCCGCGCTCAAACAGCGCCCCATCACGATCTATGGCAACGGCAAACAGGTGCGCGATGTGCTTTTTATCGACGATTTGCTAGACGCCTATGAGGCTGTGGTGCAGAACATCGACAAAACGGCTGGTCAAATTTACAACATTGGCGGCGGTCCCGCCAATATGATGAGCATCTGGGCCGAATTTGGGCCCCAACTGGAGAAGTTATTGGGGCGACCGGTGCCCGTTACCTTTGGCCCCTGGCGTCCCGGTGACCAACCGGTCTATGTCAGTGATATTCGCAAGGCGGAGCGCGAGTTGGGTTGGAAGCCGCAAGTGAGTGTACATGATGGCACCGAGCGGCTCTTCAACTGGATTCGTGACAATCAGGCGCTATTTGCGCATTTATGAGTTAGTTCTTCAATCCGCACCTGGTAAGCTTTTTACCTAAAGATTTGCCCTTGCTGCTAAAAGAGATGATCGAAACAATGTTACCAATTCGCACTGCTGCTATTCTGACCCCGACCGCGCGCATTGCCGACGCGAGTGGCCAACATACCATCGACCTGGCGCGTGCACTCCAGCGCATGCAGATGCAGGTCGAAGTGATCTGTAATTATGCAACCGGTGTCATGCCCGATGATATCCGCGCCATGGCGCGCATCGACGAACAATCGACCTATATGCCGTCACGCGAGCTGACCATTGTGCAATACCCGGTCTGGTTTCCGTTGGCCGAGCGTTTTCGCCAAACGCATGGCACCGCCATTTTTTGGTATCACGGGGTGACGCCGCCTGCGCTGTGGAGCACCGAAGATGGCCTGCAAACCATGTACATTTCGCAAAAAAATAGTGAGCTGGCCTGGCATGCCGATCTGGCCGTGGCCGCCAGCCCCTTTACGGCGGCTGAACTAACGCACAATGCTGGCTACCCCAGTGCGCGCATTCGCGTGGTGCCCTATACCGTAAACACCAGCCATTTGAGTCGCCCGCCAGCGCCAGAAATTTTAGAGGCGCTGCGCGCCCAATGGCAACTACAGGGGAAACGGGTGTTGCTCTATGTCGGGCGTGTGGCTGGCAACAAACGGATCGATCTGTTGGTGGATGGCTTGGCCAAGTTAACGCCTACCTATCCAGAGCTTGTCCTTTTGATTGTGGGTGATCATGATGGTCCACCCTCGGCGCAGGAACTTACGCAACGGCTGCGCAGTCAGGCGCAAAAACTCGGCATTGCGGATCGAGTGATCTTTACAGGGGCCAAATTGGATGTTGCGCCCTATTATTATCTGGCAGATTTTTTTGTTCATGCCAGCCTGCATGAAGGCTTTTGTATTCCGTTGATCGAGGCAATGGCGGCGCGTGTGCCCATTGTGGCCAGCGCCAGTGGAGCGATGCCCTGGGTGCTCAACGCCCAGACCGCAAGCCAGGATAGCGTAGGGCTAACGTTTACGCCGGGTGATGCGGACGCCTTGGCCCAGCAGGTGGAACGTCTGTTGACGAATCCCGGGTTATGTAATACGCTGATCGAACGTGGGGTGCGGCGCATTGTTGAATTTGACCAAGCGCATTTTGAACAGCGTGTCGCCGATGTCATCGCCGAAGCCAGAACCTTCACGCCCAAAAAATTAATTCAACCGCTCAGTGGTGATCTGTATCACCCGGCCGATGTCGCGCTGCATGGGTACCGCGTGCGCTCCAATCTGCCTTTGATTGGCCGATTGATTGAGAAGGTGCGCACTAATAGCACAAGCCACGTCAAGGAAGCCTATTTGGATCGTATCGTTGAGCGCCAGGTGCACTACAACCGTCTGCTGGCCGACGAGCTTAACCGGTTGCATACGGAGATTGCCCATTTGCGCGTGCAACTAGACGAGTTGCGTGAGAAATTGTAGAAAGGCTTTGGGTAGTTGTCTGTCTGTTTATGCCAGGGAAAGTTCAGCTTTATCGTGTTTGAATGCCTCGTTGTCCAGCGTTGCGCATGGTCACGAGTCATGTTCATGGCAGTAGTTGCAACAGGCCAACGCCACCCCCACCTAACCTCCCCCAAACGAGGGGAGGAACTGAGATGGGAAGGCCGGAACAGTGTGTTCTGTCCGACCAACAACTCCCTCCCTCGTTTGGGGAGGGCTGGGGTGGGGCTGCTTGGCGGTAAATATGCCGGCTAGCGAAGGTCAACCGCACCCCCACCTCACCTCCCCCAAACGAGGGGAGGAACTGAGGTGGGAAGGTCGTTGCAGATCGTGCTGTCCGACCAACGGCTCCCTCCCTGTTTGGGGAGGGTTGGGGTGGGGCGCTTGGCCTGTTATCTGCTTTTCCATTTTTTCTATTGTCTGTGTAATACAAGTAACCTGCGTCTGTAATTGTACGACTTGGTACATACGGTTAGCGTTAGGATATCGTAAGGTTTGTATGCACTGAATGCTCTGAAAATCCTGTGCAAGCGCTTACGGATATTTATTGTGGGAAAGATATAAGAATATTGCTCTATGGCTAAAAATTTAATCAGTCAAACCAGAGATAGTTATGTGGTTCGCAAGCTCCGTACAATATCTAAGATGCATCAGCTAACAATTTTTGCCCTGGTGTGTGTCGCCGCTTATGTTGGCTTCAACGGTCAATTGACGCGTTTGCTAGCCGCGCCTGATGCTGATATCGATATCCCGTTGACTAGTGGGCCATCCCTCACCTCTGTCCCGGTCGTTTTGGATCTGGATGGCGACGGTCCGCAGGAGATTGTATTGGCCAGTGAAGGGGGGATCCTTTCGCTGATCAGCGGCAAAACCAACCAGGTCCTTTGGACAAAAAATCTCGCCGAATACCTCAAGGGGTATAGCAACGTCCATGTGGAAGCGGGCCTTGCGGCCGGTGACCTGGATAATGATGGCAAGATCGAAGTAGTCATCGCCACGGGTGGGCGACCAGTGACCTCGGCCAAACCGGGCGCTATAATCGTGTTGACCTATGTCGGTGGTGCGACGCCCTTTGCCCTGAGAGCGGGCTGGCCGCGCTACGGTTTTGATGAACTAGGGGGATCGAGCGGGGGCAATCAACCCGATGGCGCGCCCGACGGCTTTCTCTCGACACCGGCGATTGGCGACATTGACGGTGACGGCCAAAAGGAGATTGTGATCGGCGGCATGGATCGGCGAATTCATGCATGGCATGCCGATGGCAGTGATGTGCTTGGCTGGCCCATTGATCGGACAAAAAATCTGACGCGCGACAATATCTCTTCCCCGGCGCTGGCCGACTTGGATAACGATGGCAAGGCCGAGGTCATTATCGGCACCAACAGTTTTCGCGTCTGCCCCAACCCCTACCTCTTCGTTGTGCTCAAGGGTGATGGCACCTTTTACCCAGGTTGGCCCGTAGAAACAACGGATAATATCGCCTCGTCGCCAGCGGTGGGTGATCTCGATGGTGATGGCTTCCTCGATATTGTCGTGGGCACCGGCAACTATGATGAACATTGCCAGCAAGCGGCCGATGGCAACAAAGTCTATGCCTGGGATCGCAATGGTCAACCATTGCCCGGTTGGCCCCGTCCTACCGCCGGCAACATGGAAACCTCACCAGCGATTGGCGATATTGATGGCGATAATAAGCTAGATGTGGTGATCGGATGCCATGATTATAACAATCGCGCCTGCAACACGCTCTATGGCTGGCATGGCGATGGCAGCGCGTTGGCGGGCTGGCCAGTCCAAAGCCTGCACCCTGATTATCCCAGCACCTTTGATGTATGGGACAGTACACGGCTAGCCGACATTGATGGTGATGGCGCGGTCGAAGTGCTGGCGGCCGATGCGCTAGACGTGATCGTCATCAAACCCAATGGCACAATTGAGCAACCGGCCAAACGGACAACGCACCTCTATCACCCCCCTGGCCTGACCATTACCGATATTGATCATGACGGCCTGCTGGAAACCATCGTCATTGGCAAAAATGAGGCCAATGGGCTTGGTATTGTCCATATTTGGCAGGAGACGGGATCGGCGACTGGTAATGTGCCCTGGCCTACCTTCCATCGTGATATGCAACGTAGCGGTTTGCAACTGCCGCTCTCGTCAATCTCGGGGCGCGTTACCGATAAAGCTGGGGCAGGCGTTGCCAACGTGACCATTAGTGCCGGGCCGAAAAGTGTCGTTACCGATCAAAATGGCAATTATACCCTGGCGAATCTCCTGAGTGGCGCCTATACGGTGCAGCCATCCAGCCCAAACCAGTCGTTTGAGCCTGCTGCACGCACCATCACCATTCCACCGGCTGCCACTGACCAGAATTTCGTTCAGCGTGCTGATCTGATTCATGGCTATGTTCAGCAAAGTAACGGTATTGCCTTCAAGGGCGCGCCCCTCAAGCTGAGTAATGGGGCGCAGACAAGCAGCGACGAAAACGGCTATTACGAATTCAGTGATCTGAATCGGCAAACCTATACAGTCACGCCAGACAAATCTGATCTGCGCTTTGTGCCTGGGGAACAGACGGTGAAGCTGCCGGATCTCGCGTTCTATGATTTTATCGTGCTGGCGGCGCCGGTCTCTAAAACGTTTAGTAAACCAAACGATGCCGCCCTGCGTTATGAAGATACACAAGGGTTGCCAACCTCCTTTGATGTGCCAACGACCCGCACCATTAACGTCACCCTGGCCGTCACGCCGACGTTGCCGCCTGCGCCAGACCAAGATATTTTTACGGGGCACGCCTTTCAGCTCACCATGCGCGATAACCGTACCGGCGAGGTTGCCCAATCGCATGTGGTGATCAATTATAGCGACGCTGATCTACGAATTATTACGGAGAGTGGCCTGGCGCTCAAAGTGTGGACTGGGCAAAACTGGCAGACCTTGCTTGCACGTTGCCCCAATGCGAACCCAACGTTGAATACCGAGACAAACACCTTTAGCGCGGACCTGTGCGACGAAGGGCTCTTTGCCCTTTTTGGCCCTACCCAACGCGTCTTCTTGCCATTAGTGAAACGCTAAATGACCCTTGCACCGCGCCGACTGTCCGTTGATATTCTCGTCAATGCGGTGCGCAGCAGCGAAGCCACCGGCGATCATACCATCGCGCTGGCGCGAGCGCTGGTGCGGCAAGCGGTCACGGTGCGGATTTTTAGCAATGCCGTCGGTGCTTTACCCGCCGACATCCAAATAATTACCCAACAGATCGACGCCGCCGCTTACCCGGGTGGCGCCGATCTGTTGATTGTGCAATATGGCATCTGGCATCCGTTGGCGGAACTGTTACGCAGCACCAAGACACCGGCGCTCTTCTGGTATCATGGCGTCACCCCGCCCGAACTTTGGTCAAACGCGCCTGATCGGGCGGTGCTGCACAATGCGCGCCAACGGACGAACCTGGTCTGGCAGACCCGGCTGGCTGTCTGTACCAGTGCTTTCACCAAAACGGAGCTACAACAGCTCACCGGCTACCCGGAAGAGCGCCTGGTCATTGTGCCGTTGGGCATCGACGTGACTGCTTTCGCCACACCGCTTGCGTCCCAACAGATTACGGCGTTGCGAAACAAATGGCAGCTTACGGGCAAACGCGTCTTGCTCTATGTCGGTCGAATCGCCGAACACAAGCGGATTGATCTGTTGATCGCCGCGCTCGGCCACTTGCACAAGGATTTTCCCACGTTACACCTTTTGATCGTGGGTGACATTGCCGCTACCACCGCCACGCGCGACTTCCATAAACAATTACAGGCGCAAGCAATTCACTTGGGCGTCGCGTCCGCTGTCACCTTTACAGGGCGCGTCGAAACCGTGATCCCCTATTATCACCTCGCTGAAATTTATGCGCAGCCAAGCCAACATGAGGGGTTTTGTGTCCCTTTGGGCGAAGCAATGGCCGCCGGTACGCCGGTCATTGCCAGCCGCAGCGGCGCGATGCCGTGGGTGTTGAACGCTGACGTTGCGCCCGCGCAAGCTGCCGGCGCGCTCTTCACGCCTGGCGACAGCGCCGATCTGGCGCGGCAGATCGAGCGCCTCTTAGCCGAACCGAGCTGGCGCGCGACGTTGATCGCACGCGGCAAAGCGCGCGTCGAGGCTTTTACGCTCGCACAATTCGACCAGAATGTCCAGCAAGTGCTAGCTGCCGCGCTCGCCTGGTCACAGCAGCCACCGCCCGTCGCGCCCTATCAGGACAATGCGTTGGCTACCAGCGCTGATGTCGCCCTGCGCGGGTATAGGGTGCAGTCAAAAGTTCCAGGGCTGGGGCGCTTGATCGAGTGGTTGCGGACAAACAGTACATCTCACCTCAAGGCTGGGTACTTGGACCGCATCATCGAACAGCAGGTCAATTATAACCGGTTGCTGGCGCAAGAGATCGATGGCCTGCACCAGGAACTGGCGGATATAAAGCAGCAGATTGGCAAGTTAACAGAGGATCACGAGGATTAGGATCGCAAGGATTAGGATCGCAAGGATTAGGATCACGAGAATTAGCGCTTGCGATTGATAATTTCGGTATAAACCGCCCGCACCTGGGCCGTTACTTTTTCCCAGGTGAATTTTTCCAACACTTTGTGGCGGCCAGCCGCGCCCATCTGTTGGCGTTGGCTTGGATTTTCGATCAGCGTCAGGATCGCCTGCGCCAGGCTGGCGGCGTGTGGATAATCAAAGAGTAGACCATCGATCCCCTCGTCAATTAAGGATGCCAGCGCCCCACTGCGCGCCCCGATCACCGGCTTGCCCGCCGCCCAGGCCTCGACAAAGGCGATCCCAAATGATTCGTGGCCAGAAGCCAAGACAAAAATATCACTCGCATTGAGCAACGCCGCTTTTTGTGCTTCATCGAAGTCGCTGAGCAAGCTTATATTGGCTTGCTGCGCTGGTGGCAAGCGGCTGATCTGCTGCTCAAGCGTTTGCGTGTAGGTAGTGCGGCCACCAGCCAACAAAAGGCGCGCAGTCGGTTGATCTGTCCAGACCGTGCGCATCGCGTCGAGCAGCAGATCAAACCGCTTGCGCGCCACCTGTTTGCCCAGCATCATAACCACCGGTTCCGCACCCCAACCGCGCGCCTGGCGTAGAGCCGCCCCTGCATCATTGTTCGGTGGTGCAACGGCCACACCCGCCCCAATCACATGCAACTTGGCGGCTGGGATTTTTTGTCGCTGGATCAAATCATCGCGCTCATACCGTGTGTGAGCAATGTACGCATCCGCCTGCCGGATCGCTTGATAGATCATCGGCCGATCATAACCCCACCGATCCGCCAGATGCAGCGCGCCCAGCAAGACGATCGGGATCTGCGCCTGTTGAGCGGCGGCCACGGCATCATACATATGCCACAAGGGGAAGGCCGTGGCAAAGATGACCTCGGCCCCACTTTGGGCAATCGCTGGCCGCAACCCTGGCATAAATGGCCCCGTTTGCCAGGTGCGTAGCCAATCGTTGTAGGGTAGACGCAAGCGATAGGCCACGCCAGAGAGGAGCCAGCGTACTGTATTGAGCCGCTTAGCGACTGGAAAGCGCCGCACGGTCACGCCGTTCATCTGTTCGATGCCACTGGGCAGGGCTTGGCTATCGCCACCCCAAAAATAGTCTATATTGCGCGCCACACTGGTGAAAACCGTCACGTCATCGCCGTAATTGGCGACGAGATGTTCGGCGAGTTGGGCCGTCAAGGTTTGCGAGCCGCCCAGTGAAGGTGGATAGGCGTGGACGACGTGGAGAATTTTCATAGGATCACGGCTCAATCTGCGGCGATGAACGATGCGTCCGAAATGCCCATAAACCCGCTAGCAACAACCCCATCAGTGTCAGGCCACTGAGCGCAGCGCCGATCCAAAATGTCAAAGGCGAATAGACAAATATCACTTGATGGGCACCCGTTGGCACAGTGACGGCGCGAAACGCATGGTTGGCCACATAAAGTGGCGTTGATTGGCCATCCACCAAGGCGCGCCAGCCTGGCGCATAGGTGTCGGTCAGCACCAAGATGCCAGCCGCGGCGGTTTGCACCTGAATTTCCACACGATTCGCCGTATAACGGTTGATCGCGACGCGCGGCGAATTGACCGGCGCTGTCGTTTGGATCCACTGTGGCGGCATTTCTTCCAACACCACATGGGTGCGGAAATCAAAACTGGGATCAACCACACGCGCCAGCGAAGCTGTTGGATTGGCCACTACCTCAGCTTGATAGACCAGGAACGCACGCGGCAGCACCGTCTGATTTTGAAAAACTTTGACACCAGCCCTGGTGGGGCTTTTACTCGAATTAGGATAGACCAACTGCCACTTGCCCGTCAATGCCTGGTCAGTCAACATATATTTGACATTGAGCAGATCGAGCAGGGGTGAATCTGCTTGGGTTAACAGAAAATGGGTGCCAAAGTGGTAAAAGCCACTTAATTGACTGAGTAACTCGATATAACGCCGCGGGGCCAACGGTTCATAGCCGCGGACATCGGCTAACTCAAAGAACATACCACTGTTCGGGTTGAGGATTAAGCCGGTGCCGCCCACCCGAAAATTCCCCTGATCCTGTTGCAGAAAATCGATGGCCGCCGGTTTTGGAAAAATCTCTGCGGGTTTAACACTGGAAGTAAAGGGCACGCCAACGAGAAAGAGATCCAGAATAGTTAACGCAATCAGCGCCGCTTGCCAAAGGCGCACCTGCATGCCTATTTTTGCCTGCCACCGTTGCAGCACCACATAGACAAGCGCAACGATCACCGGCAAATACATGGTCAAATTGGTCGGCCAATAGAGGGCTAACTTGTTGCGCTGGCGGGCTTCTACTTGAGTATAGAGATAATCCAAAGGATGGTTGGCTAAGTAGGGGGCGGCCTGGCCTGCCTCTACAAACGCGCGGCCATTGCGGATCAATTCCTGTTGGAAGAGCCGAAATCCGCTGTATGCGGCGACAATCAGCACGAGGCTGCCTAGTGCAAAGACAAGCAACCACTTGCGCACGGCAATGGCTAATCTAGACTCAGCCTGGCTGAGGGCATCTAAGCCGAATCCGGCCAGCAGGGCAATGGCCAACGCATAAATGAACCGAAAACGCCCATTGGCCGAAATGTTAAAAAGCGGGAGTGCGCTGATCAGATTAAAGACCGGCGCGTGGAGCGCGATCCCCAACGCAACAACGGCCACCCCCGCCCAAAAGAGCAGCCAGTGGTGCTGGCGCAGGGCGCGCTGGCGACTATAATAGATCACAATCGCCAACGCTAGCACCAGCGGCAAAACGCCAACGTAACCGTTTAGCTCGATATAATTCTCATAAGGATACCAATAGCTGTTGCCCTGTGCCGTACCAAAAAAATTCGGCAAGAGCGTGGTCAATAGGGACGGCCACGTTTGCCACGTAAACAACCCGCGCAGGAGCAGTGGCGCCGGTTGATTGGTGGCCTCATGCAGACGGTCGGCCAAAATAATGCTGTGGGTAAAAGTTTCCAGAAAAGGGATGAGCTGAATCGCCGCCAGCAGACCACCCAGCAACGCTACCACGCCCAGTTTTAACCAGACGCGTCCCAACATCGCCCAGCGCCAGCCGACCAGATGGATCGAGCGATACAGTGCAAAGAGACCCCAGGTCAACAGAACGGGAAATGAGGTTTCCGGGTGGCCACCGAGGAATTGGGCGCCAATCGCACAACTGGCGCCGATGGCGTAGCCACGCTGTTTGCGCACGAGCATGCGTTCGGTCATAAAGAGCAGCGCCGGCAACCAGGCAATGACTGATGCGTGGGGATGGCCCACCCAGTTGGTCAACGGGCCGCTGAAGGCAAAAGTGATCATCGCCAACGTCGCCCCCAGCTTTTGGAGACCGAGTTGGCGCGCCAGCAAATAAGTAAAAATACCGGCCACCCAGAGGCGCAGAATGAGGGTCACCCCCACCGAAAATGGCAGGGGAAACAAAAAACTTATCCACTGTAAGGGGTCAAAGACCGCGGACTGGGCATTGCCGATAAAAGGCTGGCCACCATTCGTGTAGGGATTCCATAACGGCAACTCGCCTTGGGCAAGGGTGCGCCAGGTGAAAACGCGCCAGGGATAAAATTCTAGAATGCGGTCACCCAGAAGATCGTTGCTAGCGCCGTTGTAGCCAGCGGGCGCCAGTGGTTGCCAGAGTGGGTCTTGATCAAAGATCTGATCGGCGGGCAGGAGCGCCCGCCCACTGAAGAGAGCCGGACCGAAGAAGCCGCAACAAAGCAAGAACAACAAGAGCCCCGCTTTCAACGCTTCGCGGCTAGTTATAGGCACAACAGGCGCCGGATGGGGCGGCCATGCGGGACTATCCATGATCATTGGCCTTGAGCACCTGTTCATAGACTTGTTGGTATGATGTGATCATGCGCTGTTGCGAAAAATCTTGTTGACCCAACCGTTGCGCGATGAATTGGGCCTGATCATAATTCGCCACAAGCGCATCGACCGCGGCCAGAATTGCCGCCGCATCAACCTGCTCTACAATTTGCCCGCAGCCAGTCGCCGCCACGTATTCGGCCATGGGAATGGCGCGACTGACGAGCACTGGTTTGCCCGCGGCCATGGAGTCGAGCAGCGAATGTGGATACGCTTTGACAAGATTGGGCTCCGTCGCCAGGACAATGCTGGCATGCACCGTCGCCAGCACCTGGTTAACATCGACTAAGCCGTCTAGCACGGTTACTTGAGCTTGCAACTGTAACTGCCGCACACGTTCGATCATCTCGGCGGCCAGCACACCGCGCCATAAAAAGACAAGCTGGAGTTGGGGTGATTGTTGCGCCGCCGCCAACAGCGCGTCTACCCCTTTGCTGCGAAATTGCGCCAACGTCCATGGCGCTGACCCCATCATCAGGCGAATGGGTGGCTGCGGGGCAAGCGGCGTATAGGTGAACTGGCTTGTATCTATGCCGGTACGTACAAGAAAAGCGTTACGCAACCCCCAATGCTGGAGCCGTTCCAGGCTCTGTTCGTCGAAGACCGTGACTGCGCCCAGCGCCTTGAAAAAATTGAGGTTGGGCGGTCGTTCTCCCACGCCACCGCTGATCGAGTAGACAACGGGGCGGCGCAGCCAACGCAAAATTGGGTAGGCAAAGGGATCGGGGTTGTAGATGTGATGTAGATCGATCTCGGCCTCGCGCCGGCGAATTTCGGGCCAGCGCTGGAAGCCAAAGAGGAAGCGCGGGATATAAAGCGGTGAACGCTCATTCGGGTTTAGATAGATCAACTCACCGTTAAAATGCTCACTCAACGCCTTGATCTCTTGCGAGAATGCTTCGGCCTGCGGTAATTTGGGGGGCAGAATGGGCAGTTGATAGAGCACTTTCATGCTGGCGTGGCTCCTGCTGCCTGCGCACAAAGTGCTAGCACCCGCTCATTTTGCCCACCCCAGCGCCCACAGAGACCATCAATTAACCCTAGGTGTACGGCTTGCGCGCGGGCGTCATTGCCCTTGACGCGTAATTGTAGGGTCAATAAGAGGCTATAAAGCGTCCAAAAGGCGTAGAGCGGCAGCCGCAGCACCGCCCTGGATTGGCGATAGGCTTTGTGAATATAAATAAAACGATTGCGAATCAGGTAATAGACATAGAGTGCATTGCGCGCTGGCGCAGAGCGATTTAGATTGTGATAGGCCCGCGCCTGGGGATCGACCACGGTGCGATAGCCGTGACGGCGGGCGCGCTGGCACCAGTCGGCCACTTCGGTGTAGAAGAAATAATCTTCGTCCAGCCAGCCGACCCTCTGCAATGCCTCGGCACGCACCAAGGCAACTGAACCGGAAATATAATTGACCTCATAGATCGGTTGACCAGCCGGGATCGTCTTGATCAAATTTTGCAGATGCCAGACGGGATTGTGGCTGCCCGCCGCAATTAACTGGTCGTGCGCTTCGGCGTGGTAGAGCAAGGGCCCCACCATGCCAATCGAACGATCCTCGGTCAGCGTATGCAAAAGTTGCGCAATTGCCGCCTCATCCACCAGCGCATCGTTGTTTAAGATGAGCACGGGGTGCTCGCCGGCCGCCAGGGCTGCCTGAAGGCCACGATTTGTACCCCCGGCAAAGCCGAGATTGGCCTGGTTGCGGATCAAGTGGGCGTGTGGGCAAGCCCGCGCGATTTCGGCCACACTGTCGTCTTGGGAATGGTTATCAACGACCCAAATCTGTGGCTGGATCTGTTGCCATTGCGCGAATTGGCCGATACAACGAATGGTGTCATCAGCCGCATTCCAATTGAGGATCACGATTGAAATTTGTCTACTCATCTTTGTGCTGCTCCGAAGAGACAATCGGCCAGTTGTTGCGTGCGGAAGGGCGCCATTGACCGCTGTTTCATTCATGAGCCTGATCTTTGAACAATGCTTGTGAGCCTGGTTGAAACGGGCTGCTGACAGTGGTAAGTCGCCGCAGCATCTGACACTTTACGCTGCAACGCCGCACCCCTATGCGCCCGTGGCGGCACGGAATTCCATTTCTGCTGCTATTCTTAAGTTTGACTTCCACCACATCCTAACATAGACTTGCAGAGCAACCAAAAAAGCCCGCAAATTGCGAATTGCCAAACCCTGGTTCTCGATGGTTAACTAAGCCTGTCATGCGGATTTTGCAGATTGTCCATCAATATCTACCCGAGCATGTCGGCGGCACGGAACTTTATACCCAGTGGTTGACCCAAGGGTTGCAGGAACAAGGCCATACGGTGGCTGTCTTCACGCGGCGTGAGCGGACAGGTCAAGGTTTGTCAATCGAGCTTGTCGATCAGGTGCCAGTGTACGCGGCCTGGGCCGGGGTGATGACGCCTACCCAACGGTATCTGGCGACCTTTCGTAACGCCGCCTTGGTTAACGCGTTTGGTCAGGTGTTAGATCACTTTCAACCCGATCTGGTGCATGTCCAGCATTTGATGGGCCTGCCGACTGGCATTTTGGATCTGGTGCAAGCGCGTGGCATCCCCTACATCGTCACCCTGCATGATTATTGGTGGATCTGTGCCAATGCCAACCTGTTGACCAATTACAGTGACGAAATTTGCGATGGTCCTGTCGCTTATCTAAATTGCACCCACTGTATGGTCGCCCGCTCGGCGCAAGCGGCGAGTTGGCTGGGGGCGCCAGCCCTTACTGGTAGCCTGATCTGGCGCGCTAGATTACTCCGCAAAATCTTGCAAGGCGCCGAACAGGTGATCGTTTTTTCTGAATTTGTCCGCACTTGGTATGTGCAACATGGCCTAGCCAGCGCCAAATTGCGTCTGTTAGCGCCCGGCGTTGAGCAACCACCGCCTGACTTGCCAATACGTCGGCCAGAGCAACCGGTGCGCCTGCTCTATCTGGGTGGCATTGCCCGTATCAAAGGGGTGCATGTGATTTTAGAAGCACTCCGCCATCTGCAAGGCGACGTTGAATTGTGGGTGGCCGGTGACTTGACGAGTGACCCGGTCTACAGTGAGGAATTACGCCAACTAGCCACGGCGCAAGTGACCTTTCTGGGGCGTCTTGATCGCCAAACAGTCTGGCAGAGATTGGCCCAAGTGGATCTTTTGTTGGCGCCTTCGCTCTGGCACGAGACATATTGTTTTGTGGCGCGCGAAGCCTTTGCTGCCGGTGTTCCGGTCATCGCCTCGCGGATCGGTGCGCTGGGTGAGTTAGTTCACCACGAAATCGATGGTCTGTTGGTCAAACCCGGTGATCACCACGCTTGGCAAGCCGCCTTGCAAAGCGTGATCGATGACCCGGCGCGTCTGGACCGCTGGCGCACAGCGATTCGACAACCGGCGCACAGGCAGGCGCACATTGCCCAAGTGATCGATCTGTACGGAGGGCTGGTTAAGACCTCTCATGTCTAATTCAAAACGTTATTCATCTGATCTTCGCTATAAATTTATTGCGTTGCTCTGTCTATTCTTTGTGTTGGGCTTTGCGTGGAATTTGACCCGCGCATTTTCGCTGGAGACGCTCTTCTTTTTTGTTCTCAGTTTGGCTGTGGTTGTCTGGTCTGTGCTGGCCATGCTAAGTTATGTGGAAGTAAGCGCCGACAATCTCGTGCTCTTTGCCCCTTTGCAGACGAACCGCGCGGTTAGATTTCGACAATTGATCAGTGTTTCAGAAAATGGTCGTTTTAATCCTGTGATCACGCTTATCTATCATCCCGCGCGTGCCGATGGCCTGCTAGATTTGGATAATACCCATAGTTTGATCCTGCCCGCCCTGTCGGAGCAGCAGGAATTGTTAGAACTATTAGAAGCGAGATTGCCAACATGATGCCGGTGACGCCCGAGGTCCAGGTGCGCGCCTTGCAAGCGGAAGACGAACCCCTACTCGCCGAGGCGATCAATCATCTGCTGGCCCGCACGCCTTACAGCTTGCCAATGGACGAGTTGCAACGACAAGAACAATTCTATCAAGCGACACCGCCGGCGCTCTATCCCGTCCGCTGGCAAGGGCATGCCCGTTTATGTGCCTGGCGCGCGCGACGGCTAGAAGGGTTTATTGATGTGGCCGTCGGTCTTGATAGCGATAGCCGGTCTTTGCCGGACTATCAACCATTTGGTCTGTTACGCTTTTTGTTGTTGCCCGCCAAGCCCGAAATGGTGAATGAAACCGCCCGTGCACTCTTGACCGCCGCGGAAGATTTCTGGCGTCAGATGGGGATTGGCCACGTCAAAGCTTTTCATATGAGCACCGGTTATCCGACCTTCCAAGGCGGTATAGGTGTTTTGCCCGGTGATTGGACTGAGCACATTCGGGTGTTGACGGCGGCTGACTATTATCTGGTGGAACGCTTCTATTCTCTGCGTCGTCCGCTCGATCTGCCGGTTGAAGAGGTAATGCCGCTGGCCGGTTTGAGTTTGGTCTATCGGGGCAAACCGACGGATCGCCTTTATCTGCTCTACCGGCGCGCCGAATTGATCGGGCAAGCGCGCGTGACCAGTTTGGTGGTAGAGACGGGGGCTGCTCCTTTGCGCATCGCTAATCTGCTGGATTTTCAAATTGATCCACCCTGGCAGCGCATGAACATTGGCAAATGGCTCTTGCGGCGTGTAATCAACGATGCCACGTTGCAAAGTTATCAACAGATCTTAGCGCATGTGGCGCAGAATCAACAGGCGATGCTCAATTTGCTCAACCAGTTAGGGTTTATTGAAGAAAATTATCGGGGTTACACGTTAGAAAAGGCGTTGACGCATTAATGCATATCCTCTTTGTCACCGGTGAATATCCGCCCCAAGCAGGCGGCGTCGGCGCGTATACCGCTGAATTAGGCCAAGCGCTGCGGGCACGGGGTCTCCAAGTAAGTGTCTTGACTGCACAACAGTGGGGTCCCCAAACCGCTCCATTGTTATCAGTGGTATCTTTGGCGGATATTCCGATCTATCCGATTGTGCCACGTTGGGATTGGCGCGTCTGGCGTATTGTGCCCATTTGGGCGGCCAAACTGGCCGTTGATTGGGTGCATGTGCAATATCAAACGGCCGCCTTTGCCATGCACCCGGCCATCAATCTGGCGCCTGGACGGTGGCGCCGGGCTAAATTTCGCATAGCCTGGACTTACCATGATCTGCTCGTGCCCTATCTTTTCCCCAAAGCAGGCGCGCGCTTGCGCCGCTGGATCACCGAGCGGCCGGCTTTTACCAGCGACCAAACCATTGTGACCAATCAAGGTGATTATGCCGCCCTGGCCGGTCGTGTGGGCCATCTAGCGAATATTCCGATTGGCAGCAATATCGAAGGGCGCTTCTTCTCCCCGGCGGAACGCACACAACGCCGTCGACAACGGGGTTATGGCGATAACGATCTGGTGATCGGTTATTTTGGTTTTCTCAACCGCAGCAAGGGGGGCAGCACGCTGGTGCACACGTTACATCAACTTGTGCAAGCCGGCCGCAACGCCCATTTGTTGATGATTGGCGAACGGGTGGGCGCGAGTGATCCCACAAATTTTCAATATTTACAGGAACTCGAAGCGCTGATTGCTCATCTGGGTTTGACTGCGCGGGTCACCTGGACCGGTCATCAAGCGGACGCGGAAGTGAGCGCCGACCTGGCGGCCTGTGATCTGTTGCTGATGCCCTATGTGGATGGGGCGAGTTTGCGGCGTGGCACGTTGATGGCCGCGTTGGCCCACGGTTGCGCGTTGGTGACAACTACCCCCCAGGCCCCGTTGCCTGAACTGCGTGATCAGCGCGATTTACTGTATGTGCCAGCCGAAGATCCCATCGCCGCAGCCACCGCAGTTGCCCAATTGGCGGATCAGGCGACACTGGCGACACTATTGCGCACCAATGCGCGTGAACGCAGCCAACTTTTCACCTGGCCCACCATCGCTGAACAGCATTGGAATTTGTATCAAGCGTAAGTTTTTATAATTAATTCATGTTACGCAAGCCACGTTACGCACTCATCTAGTGCCATCGCTCACTGAATGACCAGGCGTTGAAACGCCTGTCTGGTATAGAAAGTGCGCGATAGCCCTGCGCACTCATTTGGCTATAGTCGTAGGGGCATGCGGTCGGCGGCGGGACCCTCATATTTTTTGTCCATAATCATGTTCGCCGTCGATTGCGTGCCCGTTCTCTTCAACGGCAATCAACGGCAATAGTTGCACAGCCGGGCACGCAATCGACGGCGAAGCTTGTTTGAGAATATATCATAGTTGGATGCGCCGCCGACCGCATGCCCCTACGACATCCGCTTGCGGGGCAAGGGCATTGGTTGGTTAGAAAAGCAACACCTTCTGTCCCTGACCTGGCTCCAGCCTGATACGGGAGGGCAGGAGATCGCGTACGAGAATCTGTAACAGGCACGGTAGGTCACGATGATTGAATATAGGCGAAATTTTGAAGTAATCATTTTGCTGGCTGTTTTCGTTGTGCTGGCCGGCTTATATAGCCTGATGACGCCGGCTTTCGAAGGGCCAGATTCGGGCGGTCACTTTCGCTATATTGCTTATTTACAACAGACACAACACTTGCCCGGTCTGAATGGGGAGAGCGCGGCCTTTTCGCACGAATTGGTCCAACAACCGCCCTTTTATTATGCCATCGCCGCGCTGGCTAGTGCGGGCACGATCAGCCCCGAAGCGCTGGATCTTGACCAGGTCAACCCCTACTATCAAAGAGGGCTTAGCCACCGTGCCACCTTCACCCCGCCGAAGTTTACCCTATTGGCCGAGCTACCCATTTACATTGCTAAGTTTATTGCTTTGCTTGGCGGCCTGTTAACCGTGCTGGGCAGTTGGCTCTGTCTGCGCGTGTTGCTGCCGGATCAACCAAGCCTGGCGCTGGCTGTGGCTGGGGTTGTTGGTCTGAATCCTCAGTTTCTCTTTAGCGCCGGGACGATTACGAATGATACTTGGGCCGCCGCTATGTTTGTCTGGGCAATTGCACTGGGGATTTATAGCGCTCAGCGCGCCACGCGCCCGTTGCTCGGTTGGCTCTTAACCGGGCTGTGCGCCGGCTTGGCGGCTTTGACCAAATATAGCGGTCTGCTCGTCATGCTCCCCTTAGGCTTGATTTGGCTGAGCCAGTGGCGCAAAACAAATTGGCGCCATTTGGTCCCGCAATTGCTCTTGCTCCTCGCCGGTTTCCTGATTACAGCTGGCTTCTGGTATCTAAATAATCTGATGGAAACCGGGTCTTTGACGCCTTTACAAACGATTTTCGCGCTGTTGCCGGGCTTGGTCAGGCCTGCGCCACTCGCTTATTTTGATCCCAAGTTGTGGCAGGAAGTACGTTGGTTGCTACGTTCGTATTGGGGTGTCTTTGGTTATGGGATTGTCGCACCCGCTGGCTATCATTGGATCATTCAAAACGTGCTCGGCATTGCTCTGCTTGGTCTCTGCGTGTTGCCAATTCGCTGGACGCTGGTTAAACAGACCAGCCAGTGGGCGTTGTTGGGCTTGGCTTGGCTTTGGTTTGGGGTGATCTTTGCCAGCTTGGTGCAATGGATCCATTTGATGTACGCCGCCAATCAAGGCCGGTTACTTTTTCCCGCCGCGCCCGCCATTGCGATTCTGGTCGTTTTGGGCTGGCAGGCGTGGTTGCCAATTCGTTGGCACCCGGCCTTGCACCGCTTGCTTACGCTTTTATTTCTGGGGCTTGCCATTTCCCAATTATTTACCGTCTATGATAGCTACCGGATGCCCGCTGCGTTGACGCCACCACTGCACTACGATCGAGAAATCCAAGCCAGTTTTGAAGGCGGGATGCAAGTTTTGGGGGTTGATCTGCCAGAAGGCGCGGCTATTCATCCTGGCAAACCGATGCCATTAACGATCTACTTTACCACGCAAAAGGAAATTAGTGATTTTTACACCTTGTTTATTCATCTGGCCGATGAGCACAACCAGTTGCTCTATCAATATGATGGCGTGCCAGCCCAAGGTCGCCATCCGACGCGCCAATGGATGCCCGGCATGGTCTTTGCCGATACCTACTGGCTAGACAGCAAGTTGCCTGCCCACGACGTGCTCGCCACCTTGAGCCTGGGCTTCTACAACTACCAAGATGCCAATCGCCGCCAACTGGTGCTAGGGCCAGACGGTGCCATGCTTGGGGATCGCCTGCTCGTCACGCGCGTGCATGTCGATGCCGAACCGCCGCCCGAGCCCCTTGTCTCTGTCCCACTTGCGCGCTGGGAAAATGGCATCCAGTTGCTTTCGGCAAAACTTGAGCAGAATAGTGATGGCCGGCCCCTTTTATTGAACGTGGCCTGGCAGACCACGCAGGTGATTCAAACCGATTACACGGTCTTTGTCCAATCGCTCGACAGTGCTGGCCACCTCCTGGCGCAAGTCGATCAGCAACCCCAAGCCGGGCGTTTCCCTACCTCCACCTGGCAGAATAGCGACGTTATTCATGACGTTTATAGCCTAGGCTCACCCAACGCACCCTGGCAAAAGATCATCATTGGCTTTTATGATGCCCAACAACATCGGCTTTTGTTACAGACCGACGAAGGGTCACACGATTTTTATGTACTCGCGCAAAGAGATACAATGTCAAATCGATGATAAATCGATTATTGATCACAGTCACACAACCTTTGAAGCCGCGCCGCCTGGGCCGGCCCTCTGCTATATCCAAAATCGACGCCGGCGTTCGGCCTTCTGGGTTAGAAATGACCGGCGCGCCCCCAGCCACGGTTGGCAAGGCCCGCCAGCCACGTCGCCAGAACTGGCCGATTATTGGCCTGATGGCGCTATTCCTCGGCCTGGTAACCACCTACGCCGTGCTGATCCCACCCTTCGAAGGCTTCGATGCGTTGGCCCATTATGGGTATATTACTTATTTGCGAACGCACCGGCAGCTGCCTCTGTTAGACCGGCCCACCGCCAGGCTCTCCTATGAATTAGTCGCGCAGCCGCCGCTTTATTATACATTGGCCGCGCTGGCTTCGCTTGGCGCGCCGCTTGATGAGAGCGTCGCCTTGGCTGCCCAAAGCGCCAACCCCTATCATGACAAAGTGTTGAGCCAACGGCTCACGGTGACGTTGCCCGAACGCACCTGGGCCAGCCTCTGGCCGGTTTGGATCGCGCGCGGGGTGGCGATGGCCGGTGGGCTGCTGGCCGTGCTTGGCGCCTGGCTGTTGACGCGCACACTTTTTCCCCGCGCACCAACCCTGGCGATTGCCACCACCAGTATGGTGGGCTTTAACCCGCAATTTCTCTTTGCCGCCGCGAATATCACCACGGATGCCTGGTCAGTGGCGACCAATGTCTTTACCATGTGGGCCGCGGCGCGCAGTGTATATGGCGTTAAGACCACCCGCAGTTGGTTTTGGGTGGGGGTCTGTGCGGGGCTGGCGGCCCTGGCCAAATACAGCGCCTTCTTGTTGGGGGCGCCTTTGTTGGTCTTTGGCCTGATCTATCTCCACCAAACCAGTTGGCGCCAGACATGGCGCGCGCTGGGGTTTGCCCTGGTGGGCTTTCTCGTGGTGGCTGGTGGCTATTATGCGCGTAATCTCTGGTATTGGGGCCAACCGATTCCCATGCGGCAGATGGCGTTGGCTGTCCCTACTTTATACCGACCGCATCCTTTTAGTATTGCCAAAACTTTGGAATTTGTCCCCTGGCTGATTGCTTCGTATTGGGGCGTCTTTGTCAGTTTGATTGCGCCGGCCGCGTATCTGGATACGACTAAAGCGTTTATGTGGGTTGGCGCGCTTGGCTTGCCGCTCTGGCTGGTGCGTAAGCGGACAATTGCTGATCGCTCTGAGTTACTCATTTTGGCGATTATGCTGCTCTGGTTTGTGCTCTTTGCGCTGAGTGTGCTCAACTGGACGCGCACTATCGATTATGGCGAACAGGGACGTTTGATGTTGGCCGCCTCACCGGCGCTGGCCTTATTGCTTGTCTTTGGCTGGCAGGCTTGGTTGCCCAGCCGCTGGCAGCCGGGGTTACATATGGGTCTTGCGCTCTTTTTTGTTGGGCTGGCCTTGTCGCAGACGAGTACGTTATACAATGGCTATCATCTGCCAGCCACCTTGGCCGCGCCGCCACAGCCACAGCGGCCCATCAATGCTACTTTTGAAAGTGGGATGCAACTGTTAGGCATCGATCTGCCCACCGGGGCGGCTATACGACCTGGCCAGCCGTTGCCACTCACGCTCTATTTTTCGACGCCGCATGTGATAGATGGGTTTTACACCTTGTTTATTCATCTGGCCGACGACCAGGATCGGTTACTTTATCAATTTGACGGGGTGCCGGCGCAGGGTCGCCATCCGACGCGCCAGTGGTTGCCCGGCGGCGTCTTTGCCGATACCTATTCAATTGTGGTCAAAGATCAACAGGTTGATGGGCTGGCTACGCTCAGTCTCGGCTTCTACCAATATGATGATAAGACCAAACGGCAGGCGGTGCTCAATAACCAGGGCCAAATTACGGGAGATCGGGTGGTATTAGCCCCCGTGCGCGTCCATGCAAATTCACCCGCGCGCGAGCTTGATCCCAAACCGGTGGCGCGCTGGACAAATGGCATTCAATTGGCCACGGCCGAGGTCGAACGCAATCCGGCCAATCTGCCGGTGGCCATCCACGTCAAGTGGCAGGCGACCCAAATCGTGAATACTGACTATACGGTCTTTGTCCAACTGCTCGATAAAACCGGAAAATTGTTGGCCCAAGTGGATCAACCACCGCAGCAAAACCGGTTCCCGACTTCGACCTGGCAACCGGGCGACGTGATTGAAGACGATTATCACTTTGCCCCATTGCCAACCCTCGCCCCCGACGCCCAGTGGGCGCAACTGATTATTGGTCTCTATGATCAAGGGCAAACCCGCTTATCCTTGCAGGCCAGCGGCGATAACACCGCGGACTTCTTTGTGCTGCTGCGCCAGGACGCCGCCCCATGAGTGTTCAGAAAGCGATTTTTTCACCGTTGCAAATTCACCAAAAATTCGCCACCTCACACATCGGACAGATGTTGCGCGTTGGCTGGCAGTGGCTATATACGCGGCTATGGCTGGCCTTGTTTTTATTGGCCATCCCAGCACTCTGGCCATTCGTCCAAGAGGGGTTGCCGCGCTCATTAGATGGCGGCTTACATCTGTTGAGGCTCGGCGTGCTGGATGATCTGATCCGGCATGGCTCACTCTACCCGCGTTGGGCGCCTAGTTTGATGCTTGGTTACGGCTATCCAGTCTTTAATTTTTACGCGCCAAGCACCTATTATCTGACCGAGTTGCTGCATTTGTTGGGCTTCAGCTTTTATTTTTCTTTTATGGTGACTTTTGCCCTGTTGATTTTGCTGGCCGGCTTTGGCATGTGGCTATTGGCGCTGGAGAGCTTTGGCCCAGACCAAAAATGGGCGGCGCTGGTGGCCGCCACGGCCTATCTGTACGCGCCTTATCTGTTGACCAATGTCTATATCCGCGGCGCGTTGGCGGAAACTGGCGCGCAGGCATTGTTACCCTGGATTTTTTGGAGCGTAGCGCGTCTGCTCCGGGATCGCCAGCCAGGTCGCTATTGTCTGCCTGTTGCCTTGAGCCTTGGTGGGTTGGCGCTTACGCATAACATCACCCTGTTGTTTTTGCCCCCGATCTTGCTCATGTATATCGGGCTTCAATGGTGGCAGGGCCAGCGCAATTTATGGACCATTGGCTGGGCTGGGCTGAGTCTTGCGAGTGCAATGGGGATCAGCGCGTTTTTCTGGTTGCCTTTGATTTTAGAACGTCACTACCTGGCAGATACGGCCTATGAAATTGCGACAACGGTCTGGTTGCCGGGCAGCGTCTGGACTTGGGGTAATTTTCTCGACCGCGGTTTTACCTTTACCCACACTTTTGCTCGACCGATTCGGCTCGGCCTCGTGCAACTGGGGTTGGCCATCGCTGGTTTTCTCGCGGCGCGCCGGCGTGATCTAGGCTGGCTGTTTTGGGGTATGGCTGCCCTGCTGATTAGCCTGATGATGACTAGTTGGGCCTTACCGCTCTGGTTAAGCAATGATGTGTTGCCGGTGGCGCAGTTCGCCTGGCGTTTACTTGCGATCTTATCGCTGCCGTTAGCCCTTCTGACGGGTGGTCTTTTGCTCTCATTCCGTTCGCGCTGGCAATCAGCGGTGGGGGGTGGAATATTGCTCCTGGTCATTGTGCTGGCCAATCTGCCGCGCCTGAGTTGGATGGATGTCTTCGCTGCGTCCAGCATCGATGTGGGCTTGCCTGTTTTTGCCCAGGTTGAGGTAGATAAAGGTATCTTAGAGGGTGGTGATGGCAATCCTAGATCAGCATACGGTGCTTAAAACCTATCCCAGCACCAATCTCGGCTTGCTTACGGTGGATTTGCCCCCAGGCCACCATGATGTGCAGCTTATTTGGGCAGGCACGCCACTCGCCACCTGGGCGGGTCTGCTCAGCTTGTTCACATTGGCTCTGCTCATTGGGGTGACCGGCCGCCAGCGTAAAAGACGGTGGTTGGTGGTCATTCCTTGCGCATTCTTTCTTTTGGGATTGACAGCTTTTCTTTGGCCGCGATCCTGGACAGCCGTTGAAGCGCCAGCACAAGTTGTCGAAGCCCACGGTGTTCGCCTGTTGGGCTTGCGCACGGAACAGATCAATCCGACCCAGCTTTATCTGTATCCCTACTGGTATACGGTTGGTGTGCCGCCCCAGACCCTGCGCATGCAATGGGCCTTGTTGGATGAGCAAGGTCTTGTCAAAACAGAGACACTGGATTATCCCTATTTTAATACCACACAAGCCAGCAATTGGTCACCGGGGACACTGGTGGATGATGCCTATGTGTTGACCTTGCCGCCCGGTCTATCCCAAGGCCACTATCGGATTGCGGTGCGACTGGGCGCTACGGCGGCTGAATGGCAGCAACCAGCCCAAGTTGTGGGGACTTTTACGCTAACCGCGCCTATTCCTCAGCAAAACTCGCCGCTGAACCCGCTCAATGTCCAGGTGGGGGATGCCATTCGGATGAATGGTTTTGCGGCCACTGCGGCGAGTCAGGCGCTTGATTTTGTAGCGGATAAACCAACCGTCGTGGCCAGTGGGGCGTATGTACGCTACACCCTTGATTGGCAAGCAACCGGACCTGTCGCCCAAAATTATCATGGTTTTGTGCATCTGACGGATGTCGTCGGGCATCCGCTGGTGCAAGAAGATCAATTGCCAGGGCCATTTTTCCGACCACCGCTGCTTTGGGATCTCTATTATCTGCAACCTGATATCTATCTGTTGCGGATTCCGGCCAATGCACCCAGCGGATTATATTGGCCGGAGGTTGGGATGTATGATTTTGCCACCGGAGATCGCTTGCCCGTGCGCACCGAAGGCTCTGCGACACCAGACGATCATTTGCGTCTGCCGCCGCTGAAAATCCTGAATCCAGCAACGCCTAGGCCAACCGAGCAAGTTGAGGCGCATTTCGGCGCGATGGCGAGCCTGCTTGGTTATGATTTGGCCATGCCTACAACAGCACTGCATGCGGGTGACCACTTCTCTGTCACGCTGTATTACCGCAGTGATGCTGCGACCCCTGTCGATTATACGCGGTTTTTGCATCTCGCTAATGCGGCGTCTGACATGGCGGCGCAATATGATAGCCCACCATTGCAAGGGGGAAACCCGACCTGGAGTTGGGTGCCGGGCGAAGTGATTGTGGATCGGGTTGAATTGCAGGTAAATGCCCAGGCAACCCCAGGCCCTTATACCCTATATCTTGGTTTTTATGATCCAAAGGCTGGGGGCGCGCGCATCCAAGCGCTGGGTGCAGACGGCAAAGAATTTCTAGATGACCGAGCGATCCTCACCGAATTCGAGATTCAGGCCCGATAGGGTGAGTAATGGTTCGGCAATCTGAGATTTGTAAGGTATGATAGGCTGGAAAAAGTAGTTTTAAAGAGCGCCATAGCTCAACATCAAGCGTCTTGGAAGGACTAATTTGTTTTTTGTGGATGTCAATTTGCCCCAGAAAGAACGTTTGCCTCTGGCGTTATTCGGCCAGGTCACAAGCCGCTTGGTGGTCATAAAATGAACGTCAGCGCATGAAGTCTGTTAAATCATCTACTCGTTATTCGACGGCCACCACATTGGCCGTCATGGCGTTGCTCCTTGTCAGTTTTGGGCTGCGCCTATACCGGCTTGACTTCCAGAGCTTCTGGAGTGATGAGGGCATCAGCCTGCAACGCAGCGCGCAGCCCTTCGGCCAACTATTGCGCAGTATGCCGGTGGAACACTTGCCCGGTTATTTTGTCTTGTTGCATTTCTGGCTGGCCATCGCTGGTGACAATGATTTTGCCATGCGCTTTCTTTCGGTCTGGCCCAGTGTTTTAGCCATCGCCATGGCTTATCGGCTGGCGCTTGAATTAGGCAACCGACCGGCTGGTTTGGTCACTGTTTTGCTATTGGCTACGAATGCTTTTCAGGTCTGGTATGCGCAAGAAGCCCGCACCTATAGTTGGTTATTGCTGCTTGGCTTGGTGGCTAGCTGGTGTTTGTGGCATTTATTGGTCGCCCAGGGCAAACACCAGACGGCTTTTCTCGTTGGCTACATATTGGCCATTACCGCCGCTGTGTACGCGCATTTTTACGGATTTCTGATCCCGATGGCGCATACAATTTTTGCGCTTGGCTGGCTGCTCGTCAAGCGTGATTGGCGCGCTCTATTCCGTTGGGCCCTGGGTGGCGTGGTCGTTGTCCTGGCTTTTTTGCCCTGGTTACCGCGCGCCCTGGGCATTTTTAGCTACAAAGGCTGGCGCGACCCGATCGATCCTTGGCAGATTCCTTGGCGGGCGTTGATGACCTATACGGTTGGCGAAACAATGCCCTTGCCCTGGCAAGACTGGTTGCCCTGGCTCTATCTGGCGTTGGCGCTGATTGGCATAGGGCTCTGGTGGCGTGTTCGACCGGCGGCGAGCCTCTTTCTCACCACGCTGGTGCTCATTCCACTGGGTTTTGTCTTTGGCTTGGCGTTGGTTCACCCAGATTTTCATGAGCGTTATACGATCATGGCGAGCGGTCCTTTGCTGTTGCTGATTGCTGGCGGATTGGCCGCGGCCAGCCCTTTTGTGGCACAATGGCTGACTGCGCAGAATAAATTTGTGGTGTTATGGCGCCTGTTGGCGCTGACACTTGTCGTTGGATTCGTCGTGACGAATCGGTTAGCGCTGGCGCAACTCTATACAAACCCGGCTTTGCAGAAACCTGATTATCGGGCGGCGGCGGCTTATATTCAGCAATTGCAGCAGCCCGGCGATGTGATCGTGACCGACGGTATTGATCCCAATATTGTCTTTAAGCATTATTACAAGGGTGGTCTGCCTTTGTATGACTTGCGCTTTTTGCTCGATGCCAACCACCAAGCGGTTGATCAGGCGCTTGTAGAGCGGACGGCCAAGGCGACGCGCGTTTGGGAAGTGCTCTTTTTTCACGAACCAGATAAGGTGCAAGTCTGGCTGGCTACGCACGGCTGGGCTGCGCCCGCCAATTTTTTTAATGGGATTCGGGTAACATTATATGGGTTGCCGGATCAGGCTGCCAAGGTGCAAACTTTCCAGTTGGCATTTGGCCCAGCCTTAACTTTGGTGCAGGCCTCGGTGCCTGCCCGTGCTGTCCAACGGAATCAACTGGCGCGTATCACCACCGAATGGCAAGTGTCGCAACCGGCCCAAGACTTTAAGTTTAGCTTGCGTCTGCAAAATGCCAATGGCCAGGTGGTCTATACACAAGATTATGTGCCGCAAAATTGGTTTGCGCCCACCCGAGTCTGGATTGTAGGCCAATCGGCCACTGATCAACGGGGCCTGTTGGTGCCGGCAGATTTACCCACTGGCCAATATCAAGTCACCTTGCGCCTTTATGATCCGGCCACTGGCACAGCTGTCGATACATCCGCCGGGCAAGATGTGCCGCTTGGGTTGCTCGAAGTGAGCGATTAACGCACGTTACGCAGAGGAAACACTTACACAGAGAAAAAATGTCAGCGAAAAGTTGCTTTTCTCCTCTGTGTAACGCCTGTCCTACGTACCATGAATGCTTAAATTACTTACGTTATGCAGATGAGATGAAAAAATGGTATAGAGGGTAAAAGGGCAGAAGCCCCACCCTAACCCTCCCCTGGGAGGGAACTGATTGGTGGAGATAGGAAGTCGCTCTTCTGTCCATCCAATGGCTTCCTGTTTGGGGCGGGTTAGGGTGGGGTGCCTGCCGCGTTGTAACTATCACGGCAAAAGGTTGCTTCTCGCCGCTGTGTAACGCCTGTCCTACGTACCATGAATGCTTAAATTAGTGGGTAGGTATGGCCGCCGCGGCGGTTATGCCTACACCTGTGAATGATATGCCTAACCAATGACACTTAATAGAGAATTCCCAACTTCATTCTGGCAAAAACATCAATCTGCCATACTCCGCGGGCTCCTGCTGGGCTTGATCCTGTTGGCCTTCGCGCGCGTGGTCTGGCGTTTGGATGGCAAGGATTTGTGGTGGGATGAAAGTTTGAGTTTGCAACGCGCCGAAGAGAGTTGGGGCGCGCTGGTGCGTGGCTCACTCGTGATGCATGATGGTTTTTCTGAGTTGGCGACGACCGATCAACATCCTTTCTTCTTTTTCTTGCTACAAGGAATTTTGATCCGCTTGGCGGGCAATGACGAATTTGTCTTGCGTTTCCCTTCCGTCATGGCGGCAACATTATTGGTCCCGGCGCTTTGGGCTTTTGCGCGTTATTTCGTTCGGCGTGCGGTCTTGCCACCGTCAACGCCACTTTGGGTAGCCCTGCTCGCCGCGGTCAATCCATTTTTTCTTTGGTATGGCCAAGAAGCGCGCCCCTATGCTTTATGGGCCTTGCTGGCTGTGCTTAGTACCTATCTGTTATTGCGCGCCACCGAGACGCCGCTCTTTTCGCCGCGGCGTTTTATGGCCTATGGCGTGGCGGTGGTGCTATTTTTGGCCACTCATTATTTTGCCGTTTTCTTATTGCCTGTTCATGCGCTGCTGCTTTATTTATGGCTGGCGGCACACAAGCGAACCCAAGCGCTGTTGCTGGCCTTAGGTCTATTGATCCTGGGAGGCTTGATCGGTGGTTGGGCGGCTTGGTCTATTCTGGGGCAGGGCGCGGGCGGCAATTTTCACGCAGTCTCTTTGGCCACGTTGGCGCCGGATCTGCTCAACGCGTTTAGTTTAGGGCTCAGCGTTAATATTGATGATGTGCGCTGGCTAGATTGGATTTATGGCTTGGTAGCGCTGGTTGGGTTGGGTTGGTCGTTACGTTCGCGTAGTACATTCGCGCGTAATGGTTGGTTGTTACCCGTTTGGATCGTTGTTTGTGTCGCGATCATTCTATTGCTGAATTTATTCCAACCTGCCTATATGAATGCTCGGCATTTGAGCCTGTTGAGTGGTGCTTTTATCCTGCTGGTCGGTGGTGGCCTGGGGCTATTGTGGAGCAAACAGAAACTCTTCACCGTCGGCTTGGCGTTGTTATTGGTGGCTGGAGCTGGCTATAGCACGCGCAATTATTTTACCCTGCCCGAGAAGTATGGCAACGATGATTATTCGGGCATGGGCCACTATCTGGATGAAAATTTATTGCCTGGTGATCTGCTGCTGATCAGTCCCCCCTTCTCCTGGCGAATTTTTGATTATTATCTGCCCACGGCGAAATTAGAGGCCGCGGCGCAGGCGGGTCTTGGCACCGCGCATTATGGCATGCCGCTGCTCCGCAACAGTTGGGACAATACCTTTGCGCAGTTGGCGAGGTTTCAGAAGCAATATCAACGGATCTGGCTGGCGCGTTCTGGCACCCACCCCTATGTTGATCCAGAGAGCAAAGTAAATAAGTGGTTTAGAGAGAACAATCGCAACGCGATTCTCATTCGCGAAGTAAAGTTCCATAGCCCCACTTCTTTCCTCGATCTGGAACTGTATGTTCCGGTCTCTGGTGTTGTGTTCGATGGCATTCCCCCAGGGATTACCCATCCGCTGGACGCCGCCTTTGGGGATCAGATTCGGGTGGTTGGCTATGATGTGGGACAACCAATCGCCGCCGGCAATTCGCTGCCGGTAACCATCTATTGGCAGAAATTGCATAAGCGGACCGAAGATCGGTACAAATATATTTTGCAAGTGCTGGAGACCCAGGCCGACGGTCAGACGCGGGTTGTCGGCGTCACTGAGCGTGAGCCATACAATGAGGCCGTGCGCACGAGTTATTGGGACCCTGGCAAGACGATCAAAGAGTATATTGAAGTCGTGCCGATTGCAACGCTGGATTTGCAACATTCAGAACGGTACCAACTCAGCTTGCAACTCTATCACAGCGAAACCCTGGCCAAGTTGCCGGTTACCCAAAGCGTAGGCGCGACCGTGGCGGCGGACAAGCAGATGTTGCTCTTTCCATATTTGCCCAAATAGCTAGAGTAGCGATAATAGGCTGTATGTTTACTCCCACCTCAGATCTGGCTGACGCGGCAGCATTGACCACGCGCCCATCCATGGCGTTATCTGTGCGCAATGCACGATTGTTTGCTGGCACGATTATCCTCCTGTTTTTGTTACTGGGCATCGGTTACAGCTTAGTAGTGCCGCCTTTTGAGACACCCGACGAGATCTATCATTATGCATTCGCCCGACATCTGGCCCAAGGCAATGCGCTGCCTGTGCAAAGTGATGATGTCAAAGGTCCCTGGGAACAAGAGGGCAGCCAAGCGCCTTTGTATTACATGCTTGTGGGTTGGTTGACCTCTGGCATAGATCAAAATGACTTTGCTGCGATCTCCACCTTGAATCCGCGTGCCAACATTGGCGATCCACTCTTCCCAGGCAATAAAAATCGCATGCTCTATAGTGCCGTGGCTTATCCTTTACAAGGTGCAAATCTGGCCTTGCACATCGGGCGCTGGTGCTCGTTATTGTTAGGCGCACTCACGCTCTGGTTGACGTATCTAACCGCAAGATTGGCATTTCCACGTGCATGCGCCTTGCCATTGTTCACCCTGTTGGTCGTAGCCAGCATTCCCCAATTCATCTTTATCAGCGCCTCACTTTCCAATGATAATCTGATCATCACCGCTAGCGCGGCGGTCGTTTATTGGCTGGCGCGCTTATTGGCGAAACCGACTGCTGTACCTCCAGTACAGGGGAAGATAGATCAACTTTATCTGTGGGAATGGCTTATGCTTGGTCTGCTGTTGGGCATAGCCGCCTTGAGTAAATTGCAGGGCTTGGGGTTATTCGTGTTGAGCGCGCTGGCGGTGTTGCTGCTGGCCTGGACACGGCGCGATGGCTGGTTGCCATTGCGCGCCTTTCTGCCTGTGGCGTTGCCAGCCGTGGTGTTGGCTGGCTGGTGGTATTGGCGCAACTACACACTCTATGGCGATTGGTCGGGGGTGAGCCATCTGCTGGCCAACAATGGTCTCCGCAGCCACCCGCTCACGCTGGCCAGTTTCTGGCAGGAATTTCGTGGGCTACGTTATTCTTTCTGGGGTCTGTTTGGCTGGTTTAACCTCCTCTTGCCCACTTGGATCTACACCTTATTAGATATCGTTACCATTGGCGCCGCTGCTGGCCTGGTTTTTGCTCTGCGTCGACGTGTCCGCACGATTTTTGTCACGTCGTATGGCCGTGTACGTTTGCTTGTTTTGCTTTGGGCGGCGCTCTCGATCGTGCTGATCTTCTATTGGATCAGCCAGGCAAACGGTAGTCAAGGTCGGCTGCTTTTCCCAGCGATAAACGCCTTTGCCATCTTGCTTAGCTTGGGCTTGAATGTCTGGCTGCGCCGTTTATCCACACGCTGGCGTTTGACGGCATTTCTAGCCCTGCCAGCGTTCTTATTCGCGTGTTCCTTGTTTGTACTAACGGTGCTCTTGCCAGCCAGTTACGCCGCGCCTAAACCCGTAACCAGCATACCGGCAACGGCTAAAACAGTGGATGTGATCTATGGCGACCAAGATAAGATCAGGTTGCTTGCGCTTGAAATTCCGCCAACCCGTTTCAAACCGGGGGATTATGTGCCGGTTACGCTCTATCTGCGGGCGGATATAAAAATTAAGGACGATTACCAGGTCTTTATTCAACTATTGGACGATCAGCGGAGCGAAGTGGGCAATTTGACCACCCATACCGGCTGGGGACGCAACCCTACACGCCTATGGCAAGCGGGCGCCATTTATGCCGATACCTATCCAGTCTTGATTGAAGGCGCCATTGATGAGCATTCACCGTTATTAGCACAGGTCTATATTGGTTTCGTGGACCCAAAAACTGAGCAGAGTGGGCATTTGCCCATCCCAGCACATACGCAGGCTGGCGCGAAGATCGATCCCCCGTTCTTGGGCCAGATTACGATCAGTCCTGCCCAGTGGCCCCAACTGGATCACCCAGGCGCGCAAATTGTTGGTACGCAATTTGGCCAAGTGATCCAGCTCTCTCAATATGATCAGCCTCAAGAAATCACAGCCACTACGCAGAGTACATTGCCGGTAACTTTACTATGGGATGCCATTGGCACGCCAGCCACCGACTACACAGCGTTTGTCCATCTGCGCCGCGCCGATGGTAAGCCCGTGGCCGGCGTGGATCGCGCCCCCGCGGCGGATCGCTTTCCTACACACTTTTGGCGCGCTGGTGACCGGATTCTGAGCGACTATACGCTATCCTTGCCGCAAGGTTTGCCAGTGGGTGTTTATGATATCTGGGTGGGACTCTACGAATCCAACAGTGGTGGCGCATTACGCCTTCCCGTCACCGAAAAGGCCGGGCGTACTACCGGCGACGGCGAAGTCTGGTTGGGTAAAGTTACCGTTCACTAAAATTTTCGGCTGGTGCTGGCGAATCGCGCTTATGCGAGAAAATGGTCATCAATGCCTAATCAAGCCTACACCAATTCAATCTTCAGCTCTGCCCATTCCGGTTTGCCACTCCGCCAAAATTGACCCTCCCCACTATAGCCGCCTAGATCGGCTAGTTCAGGCAGGGGTAAGCGCTGCAAAGCGACCTGTAAGGTGTGCGGCGTCAATTCCAAATATAACCAACCAAGCGGATATTCGATGATCGCGGGGATGACAATAAAGTGACAGGGGTGGTCGCCCACATGGAGCACCTGCACGTCCAGACGATGGGCGTGCGCTTGAAAAACCGCCTTTACATTGCCATACTGTGCCAGTAGGTCCAGTACTGGCGTTGCATTACGAATTTCATAAAAATCTTCCCACGGTTTATCTGCGCTCCAAGGATGGAGCAATTGGTGGGTGAAGAGCAGCACAGGCCGCGAGCCCGCCGTTGCCAACGCCTCTTCCAGCCGTGCTAGTTCTGAGTCGCCCACCCACCCATAGACTGGATCGGTGGGCTTGGCGGCCTCGATCTGTTCTACCGAATGCCCCTGGGTATTGAGTAAGATTAAGCGCGCCATGGGGGTGTCAATGATCTCTCCCATGCCAGGTTGCAATGCCCATAAGTCTTCAAAATAGGACCAATTGCCACCGCCAGGTGGACAATCGTGATTGCCCGGCAAGGCATAAATGCGCGCCGAAAGTTGACGGTATGCTTGCTGGGTTCGGTCCAAGGCTGCATAAAATTCGTCCGGCGGCATATCGTACACGCCACCGCCGCAGGTGACATCGCCCAAGTGGATTACGTAATCTAGTTGTGCGTTTTCTAACTCAGCCAATAAGGCGTTTTGCAACTGCTCTGACCACGGCTGCAGTTGTAGGCTGCCGTGCGAGCCACTGAAGAGTGTATTGGTGGGCCAAAAATGGGTGTCGGCGCACAAGCCGATCCGAACCCGTTCATTGTTGGACAAAATTTCCTCCGGAGCTATTTAATGCTGGCCTATAGAATTCATGGGGAGATATTTCGGCATGTCCGGTGTGAACTACATCCCAGCTTGGTAAAAAATGAATGCCTTTGTTGGTTTGATTATGGTACCAGTTGATCCTATCCTAACCAGCGTTTCTCCTTTGTAGGGGAGAAGAGCCTGGGGGTGATAGAACGGTTAATTTGGCTTTTTAACAGCTTCCACCTTCTGCTAAAGGGGTAGCAGGGTAGAAACAGGCGCTATGAAATTTAGGACTGAACCACTGGAACCAGTCACGCGCGCACAGCGCCTAGCTTCACTTATCAAACCACTTGTTTTCTAATTTTGTGGCGTTAGCGCTTGCTTGCAAATTGAGCAGTGTCTGTTCGACTTTGGCTTGTAAGATCGACGCTTTATGGGGCATGGCGATCACATAGGGATTACTTTCCAGCACGGGGCCAATCGCCTTGATCCGCAACCCTTTGCCTTGCATTTGGCGCAATGTCACT
>JAPLGZ010000684.1 GCA_026389895.1 Chloroflexota bacterium
GACAGCAATTCAAAGCCATAATCATTGGCGGCCAGGGTAAAGGTAATCGGCTGGGTTTGGGCCAGTCGATAGGCGGTCAGCGCCGCCAGGCCTTCGTGGACCAGGCGGCCCTCAAACGGATAAAAGAAAAGATGATGACCCTCGCGGGTTTTGGTGGCTTCAATTAACAATTCGGCTGGCCCAGGAATTCGCGACCATTTGGCCTGCAAGGCAAAGAGGGGCTGCAAAGCCTGCATCTCGGCGTCGAGGTATTGCCCATTGCGCGCCTGCGCCAGTCGTTCGCGCATCGCCTCGGTTAATTCGTCAGAGAGCGGCAAGGAGCCGCCATACCAACGCGGAATTAAGCCTTTGGCGCCGGTCGCTCTCCGCACCCACACCTTCATGTCGCGCAGCCGCACAAATTCCAACACCTTGCCAGCCAGGGTGAATTTGTCCCCTGGTTTCAGGCGCGCTGCAAACGATTCTTCAATGTTGCCGATCTTGCCGCCGCTCAAATATTGCACGACCAGGGTCGCATCGCCCAGAATCGTGCCAATCGACATGCGATGCATTTGTGCCACCTGACGGTCAACAACGCGATAATGCCCGTCTTCTTCTACCACGCGGTGATATTGTGAATAATGGTTGAGCGCCGCGCCGCCGCGCGTCACAAAATCGAGCGCCCATTGCCATTCATCAGGCGTTAAGCGATGGAAGGCTTGGGTCGTGCGCACTTCTCGATAGAGTTCGTCAGCCGTAAAGCCACCCCCCAGGCCAATGGTGACTACATGTTGCACCAACACATCCAGTGGATTTTCGATGGCAGAGCGGGCTTCGATCTGGCCATGCTGCATGGCGGCGCGTGCGGCAGAGACTTCAAGCAATTCCAGCGCATGGGCCGGCACGCAGGTGACGCGACTGACTGCCCCAGGCTGGTGACCGCTGCGCCCGGCGCGTTGCATCAAACGTGCAACGCCTTTAGGGCTGCCGATTTGTAAGACGCGATCCACAGTTGGGAAATCGACGCCCAGATCAAGGCTGGCAGTGCAGACCACGCAGCGCAACGTCCCGGCCCGCAATGCATTCTCCACCCAGGTGCGCGTCTTCAATTCGAGCGAACTGTGATGGAGTGCAATCTCCCCGGCCCATTCGGGGCGAACTTCCAAAAGCGCCTGAAACCAACGCTCGGTCTGCGAACGGGTATTGGTAAAGACAAGCGTACTTTTACTAGCTTCAATGATGGTCAAAACCTGGGGCAGCAGCGTCAAGCCCAGATGACCAGCCCACGGAAAGCGATCCACCTGCGCTGGGATGACGGCATCAAAAACTAAGGCCTTGGACATGTCACCGCGCACAAGCTGCCCCTGAGCAATTTCACCAGTGGCATAATCGGCCACCCCGATCAGGGTGCGCAGTGCCTGATCTAAATTACCCATCGTTGCAGAAAGTCCCCAAGTGCGGAGTTGCGGTTGCCAACGGCGCAAGCGCGCCAATGCCAATTCCACTTGCACGCCGCGTTTGGTGGCCATCAACTCGTGCCATTCATCCACAATAACGGTTGTTACGTCACGGAAAAGCTCGGCGGCATTGGCGCGCGCCAGCAACAGCGAGAGGCTTTCTGGCGTTGTGATCAGGGCGGTAGGCAAGCGGGTGTTTTGGCGAGCGCGCACCGTGGAAGAGGTGTCGCCGGTGCGCGTTTCCAGTGTCCAGGGCAAGTTGAGGTCGAGCAGTGGTCGTGCCAACGCCGTGGCGGTGTCGGCAGCCAGGGCGCGCAACGGCGTGATCCACAACACGCGCAACGGTGGGGCTATATGGCGGCGGGTCGTGCGATAGGGGGGCGGATTTTCGGCCACCCAAGCCATCACCGGCCCCAACCAGGCCGCATAGGTCTTACCTGTGCCAGTCGGCGAATGAATTAAGCCACTTTCGCCGCGTGCATAAGCTTGCCAGACGGCTTGCTGAAAAGGAAAGGGGGTCCAGCCCTGCGCTTCAAACCACTCGCACGCTAAATTTTGTGTTGTCATCAAATAAGGATACCCGTTCAGCGTCTGATATAACAAACCCCACCCCGAGGGCGCGCAACGGATTGACAAATGTCCGTAACTTGTGTTGAAGTGGTAGGTAGAACCCGCGTGCAACGCACGGACGCGAGTCTTGGTCGGGTGCCATTTATGAACGATGTCCGTGCATCGCACGCTGCTCAGTGTGCGATGCACCGGTCAAGCTAGTGAGCGATCGTCCTGCTACTCGCGGACCGGTGCGTTGCACACAGGTTGTCTACAAGTATTACCGAAAGATGCCACTATTTTTTACTTACATTTGTAATAAAGTTTACTTTGTTTAGAAATTCTCTAGCCTTGTGCTATACTCCGGCTAGCAAAGCAGCTGAATCTCGCCGCTAGCCGCCTTATTTTTCCAGGCGGCTGCGCAGCATACCTTCAATTCTTATCCATTTATCAGTCGGAAGCTAAAAATATAGATGATGACGAGCACAAAACCAAATCAAGAAGTGGTTGTTAGCATGTGTGGGATCTGCCCAGAAGGCTGTGGCGCCGAGATACATCTGCTGGATGGGCGCATTCAGCGTTTGATACCCCTGAAGGATCATCCGCATAGTGTGCTCTGTACGCGGGGGATGAAGACGCCCGATATCATCTATTCAGCGGATCGTCTGCTCTATCCGCAGCGGCGCATCGGTGAACGGGGTTCGAATCAATTCGAACGGATCAGCTGGGATGAAGCGTATGCCACAATTGTCGCCAATTTGCGCCGGATTGCGGCCGAATATGGTCCCGAAGCCGTGGGCACCTATACAGGCCGCGGTAATTTTGAATACGGTCTGAACGAGATGTTTGCGCCCGCAGGCACCGCAGAATCCTCGGCCAACGCCGTCCTCTTTCCCTTTGGCTCACCCAATACTAGTGGTGTCGGCGCGCTCTGTTATGTTTCGTACGGCATGATTGCCCCGCGCGCCTGCTTCGGTGAGTATATGCTAAATATGACCGAAGACATGGACAACGCTGATCTGATCTTGGTCTGGGGTGAAAATCCGGCCACCGATTCTTCCCCGATCAACCTGCCGCGGCTGCGCCATGCCCAACAGCGCGGTGCGCGCGTCATCGTGATCGACCACCGGCGCAGCGAAACCGCGCAAGCCTTGCGCTGTGAGTGGTTCGGCGTCCGGCCTGGCACGGATGGCGCGTTGGCCCTGGGGGCGCTGCATGTGCTGATCAAGGAGGCGCTCTATGACCAGGAATTTGTCGCGAACTGGACACATGGTTTTGCTGAATTGTGTGAGTATGTCCAAGAATTTACGCCCGAGCATGTGGCCGATATCACCGGTCTATCCGCAGACCAGGTGCGTGATCTGGCACGGGCCATGGCGCAGGCGCACGGCTGCTCGATTCTCAGTTACACAGGGCTAGAATATTCGAACAGTGGCGTGCAGGCGATCCGCGCGCTCTTTACCTTGCAAGCCGTGGCCGGGCATCTGGATGTCCCCGGCGGCAAACTTTTTCAGATGGCCAGTGGGCTCAAACTAAACCGTAAATTGACCGAGCCGCCGGCACAAGCGCGCAAACCGATTGGGGCGGATGAATATCCGATCTATCACGAGGTGCGCAAAGAAGCGCACGCGGCGTTGTTTCCACGGGCCATTCTAGAAGGCAAGCCCTATCCCTTGCGCAGCTTGATTGTCAGCGGTGGATCGCTGATCACGGCCTGGCCAAATCCAGCGTTATGGCGTCAAGCGTTGGCGGCGCTCGACTTCTTGGTGGTGATCAACCGTTTTCCCACCGCCGATAGCCAATACGCAGACATTATCTTGCCCGCCGCCTCGCAATTCGAGATCGAATCGTATGGCATCCAGGGCAGTTATGTGCAGCATCGCCAACGTGTGATCGAGCCGTTGGGCGAATCACGCAACGACTATCTGATCTTTGCCGAGTTGGCGCACCATTTGGGTTATGGCCATCTGTGGCCACAAACTGAGCGGGCGATGGTCGAGTATGCGTTACAAGATACCGGCGTCGCTTTGGCAGATCTTTTGGCTAGCCCAGCCGGTATTCAATACCCCGAAACACCAATGCGCTATCGAAAATATGCCACGGGTGAACTGCGCGCCGATGGTCAGCCCGGCTTTAACACGCCCACGGGCAAATTCGAAATTACCTCGGAATGGTTGCGCGGCTACGGTTATGCCGCTTTGCCCATCTACACCGAGCCAATCGAAGGACCGTTAGCCAACCCGGCCTTGGCTGCGCGTTATCCACTCGTCTTTAACTCCGGGGCGCGCACCAATTTTGACTTCCGCTCGCAACATCACAATATTCCTGGTCTGCTGAACAAATTACCGCGCCCCCTGGTCCACCTACATGCGGTTGACGCCGCGGCACGCGGCATTGTTGATGGCGACGAAGTGCTGGTGGTGACCCCACGCGGCGAAGTGCCATTCTATGCGCGCGTCAGCACCGACATTGTGCGCGGTGCCGTCGAAGTGAATATGGGTGGTGTCGGTCCGCTTGGCCCCCTCATCTGGCAGCGGGCGAATGCGAATGCCCTCACAGATTTTGAAAATCGCGACCCCATTTCGGGGTTTCCCGTCTACAAGGCGTTGTTGTGTGATGTGGTGAAGCAGCAGGCGTAGAGCAAATAGCAGACGCATGTTATAGAGTCAACGTAGGGGCATGCGGTCGGGCGGACACCAACTCCCGCTAACCGAAACATCGATCTACCGCCCGATTGCGTGCCCTGCTGTGCAACCAATTACCGTTGACGAGGACGGGCACGCAATCGCCGGCGAAGGTGGTTGGCGCGCTTATCTATACTTGAATCCGCCGTCGACCGCATGCCCCTAGTATCATGGGGGTGGTAAGCGAAAAGACCGAGCATGCCCCGGCGTAAAAAATGCGGAACGTAGATGGGTCAATCGCTTACCGTCGTCCAATCGCCTGCGCCGATAAAATAAGCCTAAGGCTGTCCGAACACCGTACCATCATGCCCCTGGGCAGAAACCGGACGTAGTCGGGTGAAGGAGAGCCGCCAGAGCATCCTGAGCAACGCAGAGAACCTGGAGGGCAAACCTCGCATACTAGGTAGTGAAGGGCCGCTCAGGTGTGTAACTGGTCAACCAGTCGCCAAAGCACAATCGTCAAAGTCTACCATCCGCAGAAAAAGGAGCCAAGCATGCCTCTGACACAAACGGATCACCGGCCCGTTAACGAAAAATTGATCATCGGCGTCGTTCACCTGATCATCGAACCAACCGGTGGCTACGAAGTGGCCCTCGTCAGCGAAGCCTATCGCCGTCAGTGGCGCGTGACGCTCGTGAACCCCCTGACCGTACGCCGCTGGCACCAAGGGCGCGGAAAACGTGGCAAAGCCGACCGTTTGGATACCCAGATGTTGACGCTCTTTGGCGCCGACCAGAATCCGCCCGCCCAACCGCCGACCGATGAAGCCGCCGCCCACCTCGACAGTTTGCTGCGCCGCCAAGACGACCTCCAACAACTCTTACGCAGCGAACGCAACCGTCGTGAACAAACGGGGCTCAATCCTAACACGCCAAAGGCGGTCAGCGAAAGCATCCAACGCACGCTGGACGCACTCGAACAAGAACTGGCGGCCATCGAACAAGCGCTTCGCCAACTGTTTACCGACCATGTCGCCCTCACGCACCAACTCAAACAGCTGATTTCGGTGCCAGGCATCGGCCAAAAGAGCGCACCGTATTTATTGGCCTTCTGCCATCGCTTCTATCCCAAGACCAACGGTACAGGCACCGCTAAGCAAATTGTCGCCTTTGCCGGTCTCGACCCGCAACCGTTTGAAAGCGGTTTGTCCGTTCATCGGCGCCCCACAATTTCTAAACAGGGGGCGGCCGCCATTCGCAGCAAGCTTTTTATGTGTGCTTTGGGCGGTGTGCGCGGCCGCAATCGCTTGAAAGACATCTATACCGCTCTCTGCGCTCGAGGGAAAGCCAAAAAACTCGCCCTCGTCGCCTGCGCACGCAAAGCGCTCGTTTGGGCTTGGTCCGTTTTTATTCACGATACCACCTTTGATCCCGCTCATTTTCTCAAGGCTTAATTCCCATTTCCCCATTTGACAGTCATGAGAGAATCTACGTTGACCGTATAACATGCATAACCGCGATTCTGGCCGGTTTAGAGAATTTGGTGGCCTTTGTTTTGTCCTGTATACTGGCTCATAAGGTAATAAACTAGGAAACCCCACCCGCGCCCAAACGATAATGTCATCAAAAAACGAGGTAAAAGAGATGAGCCAGCGTGAATCTACCCAGAAAGTCGGCGTTCAATGGCCGATTGGCTGTTTTAATCGCCCCTGGACAAAATGGTCTTTCGATCAAACGTTGCAAGAGATCAAAGCCGCCGGTTATACAACCACCGGTCTGCTCAGCCGTACAAATGACGAGCCATTCATCGGCGCCGAGACCAATTCTGACTATTTATTGAACTTAAAACGACGGATTGCGACCAGTGGATTGGTCGCCAACCTGGGCGCATTGCATACCAGCCACAATATCCCGCTGGAAGCTTCGATTCGCGATGTCCGCAAGCAGATTGACAACGCCCACTTTCTGGCGCTCCAGTATGTGATGTCATTTGGGGCGGACAATCCCGAAGAGTTCGCCCACTATTTCAACGTGATGAACGACGCAGCAGCCTATGCAGCGGAGAAGAACATTCAACTTGTGATGAAGCCACATGGCGGCATTAGTGGCACGTCGGACGAAATCCTGCGCGTGATCAAAGAAGTCAATCACCCGAATTTCTCGATCTGGTATGATGCCGGCAATATTATCCACTATACCGGCAAAGACCCCGTCGCCGAGATCGCGCCACTTGCCGCGCACATTACCGGCTTTTGCGCCAAAGATTGTGGTGAGCAAAAAGGTGACGTCATGCTGCAATTTGGCGAAGGCAAAGTCGACTTTAATGCTGTTTTCCAGCGTTTGAAGGATGGCGGATTCAACGGGCCAGTCATGGTCGAATGTTGCAAAGTTGGCCAAACCGCGGCAGAGACCACCGCCAACGCACGCGCCAATCGTGAATTTCTTGAACGCGCGCTTGCTGCGCTTTAGGCGCTTATCGTCATCAGATCCCCGATCACCATGACGCTGTGCTGAATTGTCGGCCTTCAACAGAGCGTCATGGCTTGCAAACGCTCCACTGGTGAATCAGGCCATACCTGGCGACATTGGACGCCCGCCCCGCCAATCATCTTCCCGATTTTCAGAAGTGTAGCCACGGGTTAAATCATCTGTTTCAGCTAGATTGAGGAGCGATTATGAAGTACTATTTGACCCGAAGTCTGTTTTTCCTCGCTATGCTATTAAGTGCCTGTACACGCCAGCCGAAAAACGATGCTGCCACCGTCCATTCAACAACGATCCAAAATGCAGGGACGGTTACACTGCGCGGCGAAGCCTGGGCCGACAATTGGTTTGCGTTCTATCTTGGCGAACAATTGATCGTGGAAGACTCGGTGCCAATCACCGTTGAGCGCTCATTTAATGCCGAAACATTCACCTTTAAGGCTGATTACCCCTTACAACTCAACTTCATACTAAAAGATTTTAAAGAGAATGACACCGGGTTGGAATATATCAAAACGAGCCGACAGCAGATGGGAGATGGCGGGTTTATTGTACAATTCACAGACACTAAAAGTGGCCAATGGGTCGCTGTTTCCGACGCTAGTTGGAAATGTACGGTGATCCAGCAAGCGCCGCTAGACAAGGCCTGCGCCAAGGTTGCCGAGCCCGTTGCTGGGGAAGGGGCGTGTGGTTTTAGCGCACTCGCTGAGCCAATCGGCTGGAAACGTGCGGATTTTGATGACAGTCGCTGGGATAATGCCACGGTGTATAGTGCAGCCGAGGTTGGCCCCAAAGATGGATATGATGTCATCCAGTGGCAGCCTGCGGCTAAGTTGATTTGGGGGGACGATCTCCAAACAGATAATACAATCTTGTGCCGGGCGCTTGTCACTGCACCCTAATAGTTGGGCACAAAGGGGGAAGAACACTCCTCTCTGCGCTCTTTGCGCCCTCTGCGGTGAAAAGCTTTGATTTGACCGCTTGAAGACCTGGCACAAAATGTGTTGACGGACCCCGTCATAAAGCGGCTCCAGAATCACCCTGGTGATTGCTCCTATTATCTACAATCCAGCGCCATGTCCAGTAAGTTAATCGCCTTGGCATTTCATCAGTAGTTAGTTGACACCAGGGCCCACCACGCTTTTGCGCGCACGCGTCACACTGACCTGACCAATCCCAATCGCCATGACGCCTAACAGCAGGTGAATGAGTTGGATCACCCAATGCATAGGGCCGACGAGGATCGAAGCCTGGAAGATGCCGACCACTGGCAGAAATAAGCCAAGCACGAATAGGCCAATCCCGATAACTCGATTGCCAGTTTCAGCGACGACTTGGTCGATGCCGACAAGCCAGAGCAAGAGTGTCACAAGCAGGCCAAACAGGAGATGGAGTTGCAGCAGATTACGGGCAATCCCCACCCAGAAGAGCAGCCCCAGCAATAACGCGAGAAAGCCGCAGAGACGCAAAGTCAGCGCCGTAACGCGAAGAATCATCGTTTTCCTTTCCTGTTCTAAATTAAAGAGTCCAGATCAGCTCCTTTAATCGTAACCCGCATGACCAAGAACAACAACTTGTAGAATTGCGTTTCTAAATATTCTCTTGCTCAGTTCTAAACAAAGTCTAAACATTTGTTGCGTATACTGATGGGTAGAAAGCGATTGTTCTAGACCGTAAATTTTGTACCATAGGGAATAAGGAGAGCAACATGATCGATAACGATGATCGTCAGATCGGCCAGATCCTAAGCCGACGCGAGATTCTGGCCCTGTTGGGCGCAACGGGTGCCGTTTGGCTGGCTGGTTGCGCGCCCACCCCATCTGTGGCGCCACAGCAAACTAGTGTTGCCACCGTAGCAACGACGAGCAGTGCTACACCACTTGCCGCAGCCGCCATCTCAGCGCCGGCCCCAGCCTGCATCGTACGCCCGGCGTTGACCGAAGGCCCCTATTTTGTCGATGAAAAACTCAACCGCGCGGATATTCGGTCGGACCCGAGCAATGGAACAGTGCGAGAAGGCACACCACTCCAATTAAATTTTAACGTTTCACAAATCGCGGGGGCTGGTTGTACGACGCTGGAAGGTGCCATGGTGGATATTTGGCACTGTGATGCGCTGGGTGTCTATTCAGACGCGGCGGACCGAAGTTTCAACACCCAGGGCCAAAAGTTTCTGCGGGGTTATCAGTTGACTGATGCCAAGGGAACGGCACAGTTCACGACAATCTATCCCGGTTGGTATCCAGGTAGAGCCGTCCACATCCACTTTAAGATTCGCGTCAAGGCCGGATCGGGTGTGGCGCAAGACTTTACTTCGCAGCTCTTTTTTGATGAGGCAATTACGGATCAAGTGCATGCCCAAGCACTCTATGCCAGCAAAGGCCAACGCACGCTCAAGAATGAAGGCGACGGCATCTTTAAGGGAGGTGGCAATCAATTGCTATTGGCGCCGACCAAGGCTGATCAAGGGTACACAGCCACCTTCGATATTGGCCTGAACCTGACCTGAGGCATAACAGACCAAATGTGCGAAACCAAACACGTTATAGTGCAATTCAATCGCCAGGAATAAATTCGGCAGCTGACAGTAGCAAGTCGCCGCAGCGACTCGACGGCTCGCCGAAGTCTCAGCCGAACGGCACTTCCTATGGTCAGGTGTGGGAGTCATCCCTGCAAACAATCATCGTGCGCATCGTTTCGCTAAAATTTATCGATGCCTGCTTAGCCCGCAGGCAGAGGGGTTGCGATCAGTTCGCCTTGGCCTAACTCCATGTCGGCCACGAAGCCGGGTAATGGCAATCAATCGGACGGCGCCCGCGCTGCGGATTGTATAGCCATGCTCGATGCCGCGCGGCAGAAAGATAAAGCCGCCCGGTTCTAGGTCAAAGATTGCTGTGCCACAGCGAAAGGTAATGGCACCTTCAAGGACATAGAAGATCTCATCTTCGGTCATGTGGGTATGGTCCGGTGGTTCCTCGCCTTTCTGCGTATTGTACGTTAAGAAGGCAACGCCACTCTCCGCCCGAACTTCGCTCGCTTTCACCGTAAAATCGATGCCGAATCGATATGTCCACCCCTCGCCAGCTTTGAGGGCATAGGGTTGAATTGGGTCAAGTTCATTCATTGCGACTCCTTCGTGGTGTTCGCTTTATTCGCTTGTTGATAATCTTTTCAAATATGGCTGTGGACTAAGCGGCAGGGGCAGGATCGTCGCGCGATTGTAAAATCAATTGCGCGACGATCCTGCCGTCTTGGTCGGAAAGGCTCGCCACTCGTCGCCATTGTGCCAGATAAAGTCGCCGACCCACAAAACCGTCTGTTGCGGCAACGTCAGCAGATAACAGACGCCACCTGGCTGGTCAATGCGAAAAGAGTTAACCGCCGGCCATCGCCCCCACGATCAAAAAAGGCTCGGCGCCCGTTGCGACCGCGTCGGGCAAAGGGGCGTCCATCGGCGCGTGTGATAGATCTTGTCCACAAGCGAAGAAACGCACCAACGAGCGCCGTTGTAAGGTGATGCGCTCGCGGATCGTCCCCCGTAGCGTGGGATATTTCTCTTCCAGTGCGTCTAGGATCGAACGCTGTGTAATCGGCCCTTCCACCTCGAGCACGACTTCGCCACTGACGCGGGTCAGCGTGCGCAGATGTACAGGAAGCTTCACTCTGATCATGGCAGCACCTGCACCTCGACAGAGACTACCGCTGGCAGATCGCGCACGATGGGCATCCAACTGTCGCCAGAATCCGCTGAGGCGTAGACTTGCCCACCCGTAGTGCCGAAATAGACACCGCACGAATCAAGCGAGTCGACGGCCAGGGCGCTGCGCAGTACGTTGACATAACAGTCACTTTGCGGCAACCCCTCGGTAAGCGCCTCCCACTCGTTGCCGCCCGTCCGGCTGCGATAGACGCGCAACTTGCCGTCTGGCGGATAATGCTCCGAATCACTTTTGATCGGAACGACATAGACGGTCTCCGGTTCGTGGGCATGAACAGCAATCGGGAAACCAAAGTCGCTGGGCAAGTTGCCGCTAATCTCATGCCACATACCACCGGCATCATCACTTCGCATCACATCCCAGTGCTTTTGCATAAACAGCACATCCGGGCGGGCGGGATGCATCGCAAGGCTATGCACGCAGTGGCCGACCTCAGCCGCGGAATCGGGGAGTTCGTAGGGCGAGATCAGACCCCGATTGATTGGGAGCCAGGTCGCGCCGCCATCATCGGTGCGAAAGGCGCCAGCGGCCGAGATGGCGACGAAGAGCCGGTTGGCGTCATTGGGATCTTGCACAATTGTATGTAAACACATGCCCCCCGCGCCTGGTTGCCAGAGATGGCCCTTGGCAGCGCGTAGCCCTGCCAGCTCGTGCCAGGTCTGCCCACCATCGTTTGTGCGGAACAGAGCGGCATCTTCCGCCCCCGCATAAACTGTATCTGGATCGGTTAACGATGGTTCGAGAAGCCAAACACGCTTAAATTCCCACGGGTGTTGGGTGCCGTCGTAAAACTGGTGCGTGCCAGGGTCACCGTCATATTTGAACTCATTGCCCATCGGTTCCCAACTCTTGCCACCATCATTAGAACGTTGGATCAGCTGTCCAAACCAGCCAGTAGACTGGGAAGCATAAATCCGATTCGGATCCACGGGTGATCCCTTGATGTGATAGACTTCCCAGCCAGCAAAGTGAGGGCCACTAATCTCCCACTCTTTGCGTGTTTCGTCCGATGTTAGAATGAAGGCCCCTTTGCGGGTGCCGACCAGAACACGTACGTTGCTCATTGGTTGCTCCTTTTAACCTTACCTGTTAATTTCAGATTGCCACTTTTCACAGCTGAGTCTATGCTTTTTTCTCTACTGGAATGTAGATCGAAATTGGGGAAGTTGGATCATTGGGGTCAAATGTCTCACTATAGCGTTCGAAATAAGGCGCGGCGGCATGTTGATAACCGGATGTTGGGAGCCAGGTGTTGTAAATATAGCCGAAGGTCTCACCGAGCTTGGGCAACGTCGTATCAAAGACGGCATAGGTGCTCGCGGGTACACTGTAGCTGGTCATACCGGCTGGCAGCTCAGCCACTTGCGTGACCGCTTCGCCAGCCATATAATCCAACTGGCCAAGTTCATGATCAAAATGATCCATCAGGCCATAACTCACACCAGGCTCAGCCAAATGGGGCACCTCGCCCATCCGCGGACCAAATTGTTGCCAGAGATGAACAATTTCTGGCGTCATTGGTTTGGTATGAATGAGCATACCGACGAGCGTGAAGGCGGGTTTGGTGACAAATTGTGGCTGCATGATCCTGCTCCTTCATGAATAATTTTAGTGAATTAATTTTAGTGGATTAACTTTCCTCAATCGCCTGCCCAACAAGCACGATTACATCCGCAGAAGCCGTAATTTTCTGGCTATGTTTTCAGACAGCATAAGGCCTGTCGAATCTCACCCAGATGATAGGCCGTATGCACAATAGCTGCCATAGCCCCGCCGATCTCGCGTTCACTTGGCCACTCAGCCGTATCATTGATCAATGCTTTGAGGCGATTATAGTTCTCACGCAGCGCGAGTTTGATCGCGGCCCATTCTTCCGGCGTTACGGCGCTCGTCTCGCGCCAGATCTTGCCCCAGTCTTGACGTTCAAATTTTTGCGTCCGCACACTTTGCTCCAACACATCCAGATAAAAGGCCACATGCTTTACCTGGGCCGCAAGTGTAGCGCATTTGCCGCCTACCGGCACCGATGCTTCATCTGCCGAAATTGTCGCCAGGGTTTCAAACATAGAGGTGCCTGGGTCAAGAAAAAAGCCATGGACATTATCAAAGGTTTCATCAAGCAGGTCGTAAAGCGCCTTTCTGAAATGCTCAACCTGAATCTGTGTAGACATGGCCCTCCTTCATATAGCTACGTAGTGGAGATTACAAAGGTGAACAAATTATAGAACTTTTGTTCTTTTTTGTCAACTATGAAATCGTTTAGAGGATTTACTGCTACACCTTGGCATCAAATTGGCTTCAAAACTGAAACCCCTGTTTTTACGAAGTCACCAACCAGTTTTTCAATCAACTATCGCATTCCACGCACCAGCGGCTTCGAGGCGTTCAGTCGGGGCAACACCTTTGAGTTTGATCCCAATGTCGAGGCATTCGGCGGACACTTGGACAATGCCAAATTTCTTTTCGCCGCGCAACAGGCTGATGTACGATTTGGCTGGACCAACCGCAACGTCTGCACCAAATTGGCGCACATTCGCCAGCATTACATCGTAGGGTTTGCGCCACACGCCCTTTTTGCCAACAAAAAGGGCGCTCAGTCGTGTAAGTGTAATTCGTCCGTCCAGCACGCAGTTTAATTTTTGCGCGGTTGGAAGGTAAGCAGCGAGACGCCGGTGCGGGTCGTTTTCGAATCCACAAGTGTCAATCGCTTCAGCGCGCCACCTTCCTTGAAGAGGCGCTTACCGCTCCCCGCGACAACGGGATGCACCATCAGCGTCAGTTCATCGAGCAGGTCAGCTTGCAACAGCGAGTCGACAAGCGTTGGGCTGCCGGTGACACTAATGCGCTTGCCGGGTTGCTCTTTCAGCTTGGCGATTTCCTGATCAAGCTTGCCTTTGATGAGCGTTGGTTTGTCAAATTGCCCCCATTCGACCTGATCCAGGGTCGTTGAGACCACGTACTTGGGTGTGTTGTTGATGAAACTGGCAAACGGCTCATCTGTCGAAGTCGGCCAGTACGGCGCCCACTCCGCATAGGTCACGCGTCCGAGCAGGATGGTGTCTGTTTCGGTGATGAATGCCCCCATGCTGGCCATCATGTCCTCATCAAAATTGTCGAATTGCCATAGATAGGGCGCTTCCGTAACGCCATCAAGCGTGATAAAAAGTCCTGCAACTACTTTTCGCATCTAAATCGTCCTTTAATGGTTACTTTACCCTGGGGAGTTTGCACTATGTTACACCAGGGTGCTCGATGATCCCTCTAAAACTCAAATTTCTAGGGGGACATGCTGTACTGGTGAATCATATCGTCGGCGAACGGTCGGCCACTGGCGCGATAGACGGCTATCAATTGTTCTACATCAAAGGCCGCCCGGCGAAATTCGAGCGACAACCGCCCACGCACGACCGTTAAAATCGCATATTCCGCCCAAGGGTCAGTGCGATAGGGTGCGCCTTCGGCTTGGTCGTGACGATAGGCCAAGCCGACGCTGCCTGGGTTGAAGTGAAAGGTGCGGCCCAAATGGCGGATGAATTGGATATGCGTGTGGCCACCCGTGTAAATGGTCTGCTCCTCTGGTTCGAGAAAACGGCGCACCTCTTCATCGGGTGTCGTCGGCAAGATTACATCATCGAATGACTGCTTGGAGCCGTGATAACAGAGCAGCCGCCGCCCATTTTCGAGCGGAATCTCCACCGTAGGTTGGAAGGTGCGGATCAACGCGAGATCCGCCGCGGTGAGTTGCGCCAGCGACCAGAGCCGCACCGCGTCCATTTTCCGGCGCCGTTCATCAGAGATATTTTCGGCGCCGCTCTCCTGGCCGGTCAACAGCCAGTCGTCGGCGTTGCCCATCACTACTGGGCAATTCAGCTCGCGCAATTTTGCCAGCACTTCACGCGGCTGCGGCCCACCCTGGATCGCATCGCCGAGGCAGACGAGTTGGTCAAACGACTCACCGCTCACATCGGCCAATAGGGCTTCTAACCCTATGGCGTTGCCGTGGATGTCGGAAAAAACTAGGATGCGCATACGTTCCCTCCTTTTGTTCCAACGTGACGGGCGCTGCACAAGCACCTGTCATCCTTATTGCGTTATGGGCTGCGCGGCTGGAAGGTCAGGGCGTAGCCAGCTAATCGGGGCTACATTTTCCCGGCGCGCAGATCACTGACCGCTTTGTCAATGCGGCGCTGTCGCGTCTCGGCTGTTTTGGCGCCCTCGATGGCGAGCACATGGCGCGATTTATTGCTATAGGATAATCCCTCGAAGAAACGCTTGGCCTCGCTGTCACTGTCGAGCGCGGCCTGGAAGTCGGGCGGCACGGTGACAGTGCGTGGTTCGGTATCGAGTTCAATATCCACATCTACTTCGTCCCCACCCGCAACGCCAGCCCCTTTGCGGTGCTCGGCGCTAACCCCGACCATGAACACGCCGCCCATCACCGCCACCGTATTGCGATAGGTATACCCGTTGATTGTAACACGCACCGGTGGTCGCTTGCCTGCCCCCAGACGCTCGACGACTTCGGCTGGAATCTGAATGCCAGTGGCGTTTTTATCGGCCTGTAGAATTGTGGTGTGAAATCTCATAGGTTCTCCTTATGGGTATTGAGCGTTAACTCCAGCATGGGCCGCACCTCGATGGCCCCCCCGTGCGCCTGGGGCATCTGTGCAGCCACTTGGATGGCTTCGTTCAGATCTCTCGCGTCGATCAAGAAGAGCCCGTTGAGTGGCCCAGTTGTCTCGGCGATTGGGCCATCACTGACGAATAATTTGCCGTTGCAGACTGAGACCGTGGTTGTATTATGACGGTCAAGCGTTTCCTTTGCCAACAAGTGGCCACTCTCGCGTAAAGCCTCGTCGTTGGCGAGGCACGCGCGCCCGAAGGTATCACGTTGACTGGTGGACATCGCGTCCAACCGCTGCCGATCCCTGTAGGCCAGAAACAAATACTGCATACCTTCCTCCGAATTGTTCTGAACCGACAGGTTAGCGGCGCAGCGGAACGAGCGTACGCAGTTGAGGATCGCGCAGGAATAACCCGCCCCAAATTAGCACCCCGATGATGATGGGGAAGACGAGTGGAAATAAGGCTGCACCGCTGCGCAACTGGATCGCAAGCGCGCCACCGAGGTAGCCGGTCAGCAAAATGGCGCCCAGCACAGCAGTTTGCGGAACCACATAAACGACCAGGCAGATGAGCAAAAGGATGCCTATGCTTGGGGCAAGGTTAACCGGCAATCCCAACTGCACAGATGAGTCTACAACGGGCTGAATGTTGATCACCTTAATGACGGCGTCAAAAATCAAGAACAGGACAGCGAAGCCGCTGATGATGCGGCCGATCCAGAGCATTGGTTTTGAGGTCGGCATAGGCGCCGTAATCGCTTGCATGATTTTTCCTTTGTTTTTATTGTAAATAAACTTATGATGATGAGCAGACACGGAAACAAGTAGACACCTATACACTGGATTCCGCCCCGTTTCCGTGTCTCCCTAGCGACGCGGTTTGATCATACCGGCGCTAGCCATGACCAAAATCACTCGGCCCATACAGCGGAACAATCTCGCTTTCACCATCGCCGACAATCTGCCGGAAGCGCTTGCACCATTCAATGGCTTCTTCCAGCGAGTCCGCCTGAATAACCGCAAAGCCAGCTGTCAGCTCCTTTAATTCGATGAAGGGCCCATCGGTCACAGTAAACTTTCCATCGCTGAGCTTAAGCCGCGTACCCGTCGATGGAAGGGCGCCCGTCGTGACAATCTTGCCGGCTTGCATGGCCTCGCCGATAAACTTGCCCATCTCTTCCATCATTGCAGGCGTTGGCGGCGCGGCAGGTGTGTTTGGATCCCAATTGGGATCGTAGACGAAAAACTGCATGGTATTTGCTCCTTTTTTCTTTACTCTTTAGACTGTTTCTACGGTTGAAGATCATCTGTTTTTCTAACCTAACCGGTCTTTACGACCTTGTTTCACCGGTTTGCATAAAGTAGTCGTCTGCGCATCCACGAATTCGACAATCTGCGCGACCAATTTTGAAAATTGGTCAATCTTTTATAGCGCATGTTGGCCTGCGCAG
>JAPLGZ010000008.1 GCA_026389895.1 Chloroflexota bacterium
GTGGGCAGGAACAACACGCTCAACTGACCGAACAGCAGGAAAAGATCATGCGTGCGCATGGCTTCGCCGAGGGCAACAAAGGCCGCTTGCCACAAGGCCGGATAGGTGATGATGGCCGTCACCAACATGGGGATCATCGACAGGATAAAGAACGGCCAGATTGCGATTGAGAGCCCAATGTAGATAAACATTACCCAGCGTACTTTGGGCGACCAGTGGCTAAAAGCGGAAGCCTGGGGGCGGGCATTGCGCCGGCCCAAGCGCCATAACAGCCAGAGCGCCCCGCGTTGCACGGCTTCGCCGGCGCGTGTGTGTAGATTCGGAACACCTGTCAGGTCAGACAACAGCCAATAGCCGTCTAACTTCATCATGGGCTCAAAATTGCTGAGAATCAACAGATCGGTGACAACGATAGCAAAGAGATAGGTTGGATCGTGCGTCACCAGCGAGCCCAGCCAAAAGAGTGGCACACAGAGCAATTGCAAATAGATGCCGCCCAGATCAACCACTGCCCGCTGCTGGCGTGTGAGCCGCCAGACTGCCGTGACATCCACATAAAAGACCGGATTGAAGAAATAGAGCCCAAAACCCAAAGGCCCATGTGGGCATTGCCAGCGTTGGCAGGCGGCCAGGTGGCCCAATTCGTGAATGGCGATACTCACTAAGAAGATGACAAAGAAAAGCGGCCAGGTGACGGTCGCCATATCCAGGTGGGGTGGAAAACCAATTTGCCGATAGACCACTACATGGACAATCGCCACCAGCGTCATCAAGACCAGGGCCAGCGGCCGTTCAAAAAAGATCTGCAACGCTCGGGCGATCGGGGCCAGCGTTGCGGCCGCAAAAAGATCACGGCGATAATGCAGACCGAGATACGCGTTGGTTTGCTTGTCTGGTTTGACCGGTTGGCTGGGTGACAATTCTCCCTGGGCACCGGTTTGGCGAATAAGACCTTGCTCACTTAGCTGTGCAGCCAGCTCTTGGAGTTGTTCAAGGCCCACCGTTTGCCCCGTGCGCTGCTGAAAGGCAGTCGCCAGGTTAGTCAAAGAGAGGGGCGCATGCAGACAATCTAACAGATGATAGAGTTTCTCGTTCACCTGAAAATGTAGACCGGTGCTCAACTCCACGCGGTACGTTTTGTCGCGCGTGCTGCTATCAAATTCCATAATTTGGGCATCTGGCGAGAGTTCTATACAGGTATCTAGTTGGATTGTCATCGGTAAGCTCCTTGCATCATTTTCATCAATTCGGGTTCAAGAGGATTCAGGGTTGACAACTAACACCGGTTAAAACCGGTGTCTGCTACAAGAAACCGGCTTAAGCCGGTTTGATAGCTCAGGCGTCGGATTTATCCGATGCTGGCAACCCTAAGATCCGGTTGAGCATCAATTCGTTGCGCTATGCCTAGCTTACACCGTTCAGACAGTTGATTCGAGCCTTGATTCTGAGAGTTTGGGCTAATTGGCTATAAATTTGGTCGATTGCTGATAGAAACGGGCCTTACGCTTGGCAATGATGAAAGTTGACCAGAAAAAGCGAACGCCAGGGACACAGTGGACCACCAATAAAAAAGGAACCCGCTCTGCACGGGTTCCTGATCAACGAACATATGGACCTGAGTCTTGAATAGCATAGATTGGTTTGCAGCGTTAGAAGCAGAAGCGATAGTACTTGACGCACGGATACGGGATGGTTACGAACCAGACTTTCTTGTAACAGGTGCCGATATAAGGAACGATGACACAGAGTTGTTCTAGACGAGCTTCCAGTTGTTCAACAGCAAATTCTTGCTTGTTCATGATAGTTTCTCCTGTAGATAGTAGATGTTAGATATTGGTTATACAATGATTATGGTTATACAAGGATTAGATTTAGAAGCAGAAGCGATAGTACTTGACGCATGGATATGGAATCGTCACGAACCAGACTTTCTTATAACAAGTGCCGATGTAGGGCACGATGACGCAGAGTTGTTCTAGGCGGGTTTCCAGCTGTTCAACGGCGAATTCTTGCTTGTTCATGATAGTTTCTCCTGTAGAGTAATAATGAATAGTTAGACAATTAGCGATCCAGATAGTGATGGTTTAGAGGCAGATGCGATAGTATTTGATACACGGATACGGAATATTAACGAACCAAACACGTTTGTAACAGGTGGAAACATAGGCGATGTAAAAGCAGATGGTTTCCAGCCGAGTTTCCAGTTTCTCAATCCCAAATTCTTGCTCATGCTCCATGATGGCGCTCCTTTAAGGCAGTCAATTAGCGAAATCAACGATGAAGCAACTTGTTCACGACGCTTTAGAAACAGAGGCGATAGTACTTGACGCATGGGTATGGAATCGTCACGAACCAGACCTTCTTGTAACAGGTGCCGACATAGGGGACGTAGATACAGAACTGTTCCAGCCGGGTTTCTAATTGCTCTACTGCGAATTCTTGCTTGTTATTCATGATATTTTCTCCTGGTTGTGAATGTGATAGATGACTCTTTGCTTGTTTTGTTATTGATGTTGCTTTGTTCTTCCTGGTCTTATTGTACCTTGTTGGCGCTGGTCAATATAGGCGGGATATCTAGCAAATCTGGCTCATTTACTATTATTTCTGGCCCACTCTGATAGATTATGCTGGGCTTTCTACGTCGCTTGGTGAAAAATAACAGAGGAACCCGTTGACAACGGGTTCCTCTGTTATTTTCCTATACATTTGGGGAGCTTTTCCGCTGTACCGGCGCTGTAACAGCAGTTTCTACACAGTTGGGCAGCCTAGCCCAGCCGCAGCCAGAGCAATAGCACGGCCAGCAACGCCAGGACGCCCACCAGCGTCAGCAACAGCCATAGGCCAAAGCCATTTTTGGTCGGCACGGGGGCGACGCTCGGGGTGGGTGCGTCCACCCCATTCGGTAACTCTTTGTGGCCCGGCGGCAGCTCAAGTACGATAGCCGTAATATCGTCCCGTTCGCCTTTTTCAACCGCTTTTTCCAGCAACGCATCCACCGCATCCTGCGGGTAGCCAACATGCTCCAAAATAGCCTGTTTGAGTTCGGCGTCACTAACGCGATTGTGCAATCCGTCGCTACAGAGGAGAATTGCATCCCCCGGTTGGGCAGCCAGATACTCTTCGCGCCGTGTTGTCGCCGGGACGATGATGCCGCGATCCACACCTAAGCCTTTTTGGGCGCCCAAATAACGCAACAATTGATTACGCCCCGGGTGTTGAGCGGCTTCTTCCACGGTCAACACGCCCATGTTAATCGCTTCCTGGGCCCAGGTGTGATCCGCAACCAGTTGGTAAATCGCATTGCCGCGAATCAAATAAGCCCGACTGTCGCCCAGGTGCATCACATAGAGCTTTTCGCCCGCCAGCGCGGCCAGCACAATCGTCGTGCTCATCCCCTGCCATTGCGGATTTCTTTTAGCCTGAAACAGGATCTCTTCGTTGGCATGTGTAATCGCAAATTCCAGCCATTCGGACAAAGTCTCCTGCCGGCCAGGCGATTCTTGGAGCGTTGCTTTGACGGCCTCCACGGCAATACGGCTAGCCTGCGCGCCACCAGCCGTATTGGTGACGCCATCGGCGACAATTGCGACATAGACAGCCCCGCCACCATCGGCCCGCTCCACCACAAAATAGTCATAACTGTCGTCATTATCATGGTCACGCGTGCCAGTGCGGCTGCGCGCCCCAACCGCAGGGTGATGTTGGACAAGGGCAGTGGGCGGGCGAGTTTTATTGACCGTCATAGCGATAGCCCCGGACTTCTTCGACTGCTTTCAAAATATTGGCGGGTTTGGCACAAGAAACGATGCGCACGCCCCAGTTAAAATTCTGCCGAGATTGGGCCAATGTGCGCAACAAACGATCACTGTTGCTGGTGAGCAAGTTAAAATCTACCCGTCGCTGGGTTGCTTTGCCAGCCCCCACCGGCGAGCGTTGATCTGTGGCATTGCTTGGGTCCCAAAAAACCAACTCAAAACAGTGGTCAGGTTCCAGCGGTTGATCGGTAAGCTGCCAGGTGAACAGGACTTTTGACTCAGCTGAATGGGCTGCCGACGCTGGGGCCAGCAACTGCACGCGACCAACGGCGGGCGCAACAATTCTTGTGCTGGCGGGGCTTGGGGTCAGGGTTGGCCGCGCCGTAGACGTGGGCAGAGGGGTGAACGTTGGGCGCGGGGTCGCTGTTGGTGGCAGGTCAGTGGCCGTTGACGTTGGGGTGAAAGGCACCAAAGTCGGTGGTGCATCAGTCGCTGGCGCGGTGAACAGAACAAGCGTCGGCGCCGGTTCGATCACTGCCGGTGTAAAGGGGGCAAGGGTTGGGGGCAGCACCGTGGGCGAAAAGGTCGCGGCCAGGGTGGGCGATACCGCCGTGGCCGTTGTTGGAACGGTTGCCTTTATTGGAACGGTTGCCGTCACCAGATGAGCGTCGCTGACGCTGGCAACAGATAAAGCGGCGGCGGTTGCTAGGGTTGGTGGATCGTCGGGTACAGCAAATCCGATAAAAAATTGTCCACGTTGGGCCGCCAAACCAGCCAAACTACAGAGGGCCAACAACAAGAGCAACGCACCGGCCACCACCAACCAACGCTGCTTTATCAATCCCAGCCGACTATTCTGTTCAAGCCGCATGCGCAAACGTTCGCCGAGGGGTAAAGGTGAGCCTAGCTCCGCCAACAAGTTGGCAGTTTCGGTGGCAAAAACGGGCGCGCTCGGGCGATTTTCCGGCTGCCGATCCAACGCTTTTGCGATCAGCTGTTTGACCCGATCCTTGGTTGCCTGGCGCGGCTCGCTCGTTTCCACGCGATCCAAGACGGCGAAAGTCTGGGTGCGAAACGTTTCATAGTCTTGAATTTCGTAATTTTTATGGCGAGGACGGCGACCAGTAAGCATATAACAGAGGATCAACCCTAAAGCATAGAGATCCCAACTGGGATCGACCGGCAGGGGGCGCCGTTCATAGGCATCCTGCAATTCTGGCGCCATCCACAGACGCGAGCCAGAGACCAATCGATCAGCGCCAATCGCCGCGGCAACCCCAAAGTCAATTAAGAGCGGCATACTGTTAATCGCATTCGCGCTGGCTTCGGGCAAGGTGCGAAACAGGATATTTTCGGGCTTGATATCTCGATGCGCACAATTCCTTTGATGGATATAGGTGAGGGCGCGCGCAATATAATGTGCGATCCACAACGCCAATTCAAGACTAAGCCGCTTGTCGCCCACAAAGTCACGCAGCGAGCCGCCTTCGATGTATTCCATGACCAGGAATTCCGGTTGGCCAGGCCAATGTTGCAAAGGCGCACAATAGATCGCCGGTGTCAGCCAAGAACGCCACCACGGCCCCCCTGTAAATTCAATCGGAAGTAAAGCCACGATCCCTCGATAGCCGCGCAGTTTGCTCAGCCAATCGATCGTATTCTTTATCGCCAGCCGGTTGACATCGGCGCGCGCCCGTTGATCAACGCAGGCAATTTTTAGAGCGACTGGACGCTTATGGCCATCCAGCGCCAGCAAGACATCGGACATCTTGCTACCTGTATCGATAAAGTGTTGCGGCGTGTAAGCCAGGCCATCCAACGAAGGAATCTCCTGGCCTTCTTTTGTCATCACAAATACCCCTGCTATGCCTGCTCGGTAAATGGTAAGATTAAATGCAATGAAATCATCGCCACAGGGTTGAAACCCGCGCCCAGCGGATTCCCGCGACAGGTTCAGGAAGCGCCCTCAGGCACTAAGCATTTAGTCGCTGAGGCGACTTCGGGCCCTGTCAGCCGAGCATTTTAATGCTCCACACCAAAGCGCCGGGTCGCTACTTCACCACCTTACTCCCCTGCCACCGTCGCTTCGTCTTCCCCTTGAGCGTGAAATTCATAGACCACCTCGCCAAAACTGGCCAGATCATTATGCCGTAATAATAACTCTTCGCCAGGTTGCAGCCGCTTGCCATTGAGGAAGGTGCCGGCCGTGCTGGCGTTATCCCGCAGGTAGAGCCGCCCTTCTTTCTGGAGGATCACCGCATGTTCGCGCGAAATGCTCTTGTCGTTGATCACAACGGTATTATTTTTGCTATGCCGCCCAATGTGAATCTGGCGAATCTCACCGCGTGCGGGGCTCAAGCCATAAATCGGCAGTTCATTCGGTAGCGTCGGGTTGCCCGCCACTCGTACAAACGAGCCGATTATCGGCTGCTTGATCTGCTCGGACAGCCGGTAGGTAGCTTCATCATCGCCAAACGCTGGGCGTGGCACAATCGTTGCATCGTCGTTTTGGTCATCATCCTTCGGATCATCGTCATCGTGAGCGCGGGCGGCGTATGCCGGTGCGCGCTGCGGTTCGGCGGCTTGCACCGGCAGATTATCGTCCGTTTGCAAGTCGTAATTCCCGGTCTTTGGCTTATTTTTGGGCAACGGCTTCAGGTCACCCACTGGATCATTTAAGGCATACAGTTGGCTATCACGCCGATTGAGCCGTCGATTGAGGTTTGTATTCTGGGTTGCCCGTGCTTTGCGCTCACGTAAATCTCGATAGACAAAATAGGCCAGCAACAAGATCAGCACCGGCAAAGCAAGTTGGAGGGCACCTCTGGGAAGGGTCAATGAAGTGCCTGGGATTACAATTCGCTCACTCTGGGTCGTATCGACGACGGGGCCACTTTCCGTGGCGGGCGCAGTGGTGGCCACAGTGGCGGCAATCGGTTCATCGACGGCAGTTGCCGCAACGGTGTTGGTGGCGACCAGCGCGGCCGCCGGGGCAGCCTTGGTGATCACAGGATTTGCGGCCACCGTCGCGGTGGTCACCGGCGCGGGCTGGCGGGTGGCCGTTGTTGGGTTCGTCGCATTGAGTTGTGTTTCGACGGTTGACCCACTGGGCAAAGTTAACTGGAGACGGAGTGGGGCAGGCGTTGTGCTGCTCGATTGGTAGACCACTGTACGCTGGAAGCGCAGATCGGAGAGCACAGGCCACAATCCATCTAAGTTTTGCACGGAGGCCAAAAAGACCGCTTGCCCATGCGTCTGCTGGGCCAGTTGTTGCAGCGCGCTGGCTCGGCTGGTCGCTTGATTGGGTGCGGCCAACTCCACGGTATGGATATAGACATGCTGCTCGTTCGCTTTGGCAACAACTTTGGCCAGATCAAAGACGCTGGCGCCGGTTGAGAACAAGAGGAGGGATCGAGCCAGCCCCGTTGACTGGTCGGCAGTCTGAAACTGATCCAACGCTTGCAGCAGCAGATCGGTAAGCGGCGCAGCGGACGATGCATCTTCGGGTTTGTCCTGCACGATACTGTTAAAAATCAGGTTTGGTTCTTTTGTCCAATCTTGAATCGTTTGCAGCGCGCCGTTGGGCTGACGAGAATAGACCGCCAGCAGATCGACGTTGCGTGTGATCACGTTATTCTCAATGAGCCCAAGCGCCGCGCCGGCGACTTCGGCGTGATGGGTTTGGCCGGATGTACCAGCCACCAAAATCTCGCGCGGATCAACGACAAGCGCCAACTGGATGCCAGCCAACGCGGTGCGATCCGCGGTAAGCGTCTGTGATTGGTCACCTTCAAAAAGTTGCAAAGGCAACGTGCCCAGATCACCACTTAAATTGCCACCCACCGCAGAAAGTTGAATCGTCGGCGTCTGGCTCCGGTCAACCTGAATAATATCGACAAACGGCGGCTGGGTGGCCTGGGCATACACACGGGGCGCCACGAGCCATCCAGCGGTTAAAATGAGTAAACAGACGAGAAAACGAGCAGTGCACTTCATACAACACCTTCCTATGGTAGAGCGCTTTATTGCTTGTTAAACCGGTAACCGCCTTCGCGATCGCCCCACTTGCGGACAGTTTCAATATATTCATGCGACGGGTCAAGCAGTTCCAGCCGTTCGCGCAGGCGCTTGACAATGTTGAAGAGCGCATCTCGCACCCTTTTCTCATCATCCACATTGTCTGGCTCCCATCCCCAGATCGTAAAAGCCAGATCCCGATGCGAGACGGGATTGGGGTAGCCATCCATCAGCAATTTGAGAAATTGGTATTCGCTGTTCGAGAGCCGGAGTTCATCACTCGCCTCCGCGCCCTGCATCCAGATGCGCCGGTCGGCATGCGAGAGGGTAATGCCGTAGATGGTTTTGGTTTCGGGGGTGACATCGGTGGCGCCGAAATCAGAAAATTTGAGATGAAAGACGCCGGCTAGCTGAAGTTCGCCAGTGTTGCGCAATTTACAAACTTCGTTCTGTTCTAATTTGCGCCCCCCCACGCTGGTGCCATTGGCGCTGCCCAGATCGCGCAGTTCATAAGATTCATCGGGACAGGTAATAATTTTTACATGGCTGCGTGAGATTTTGGGGCTATCGACAAACAGATCGTTGGTGACGCTGCGCCCAACGCCGAACTCAGCGACATTCATGTAAAAGGTCATGCCTTCGTTCAACTTGATGTGGCCCTCGAGGGTAATCACCTCGGCCGCTTGTTGATCTTGGCGATCCAGAAATTGCACACTACTGGGTTTCACGCCGAGCGCAATGCCTTTCGCCACATAAGTGACGCAAAGTTCCAATCGATCTTTATCAGCTAACATAAGCCGAACTCCTCATGCGAAAACGGTGATAATGGTCTGACGAACGGGTAGTTTTACAGATTTTGATGAGCAACCGATGAGCGAATGGATAGTTACGCTGGATCTGATTATAGCAGAGCGTGAAGATAGATTGGGGCTCGCTATCTGGCAAAACGGCTTTGGATTCTATCAATTTCGGCTAAAAATTGATAGAAAGTTGATAGAAAGTTATGCCAAAGCTGGTGGCGAATGCACAATCGAGCATAAAACCCAGACGTTGCGATTAAAGCCTGCCTCATTATACCGGTAGCAGCTTAATAAATCAATGACTTTCTCACAAGTGTATCCCAAGCATTGGAATACCAGCCGTCTTCCGGGAAGTGGTCAAACCTTGCTTCGCTAACCTGTGGGCGCCTGACCACTTCCCGGAAGACTTTCCCTTCACGCCCACGACTTGTGCAACGTTTGACAAGTTGCACAGGCTGTGATCGTATGCGATGCCGCGACCGACCTGTTTAACCCCGACGTTGTGCGCGCCAGCGTTGGCACTTTTTTCAGCCTTCCCACGCTAGAAAGCTCATCGGCTGCCACCCTCCAGTGGTGTCGCCAACATGGCGTTCTAACGGTAGCCGCCACGCCCGAAGCGGAACCCATGTATACCCAGGTCGATCTGCGCGGTTCGCTAGCGCTGGTGGTTGGCTCCGAACAATACGGTTTGAGTCCATTGTGGCGCGACCAAGCGGATCTCCAGGTGAAGTTGCCGATGCATGGCCAGGTCAATTCGCTGAATGTTGCGATTGCCGCGGCCTTGTTATTGTATGAGGTGGTTCGTCAACGCCAAGCAGGCGTGTAGACGGGTAGCGGTGCAGGCTAGAGAAAACATGGGCTGCGGATGAAGATGGATTAAGTTAGCACTGAAATCCACCTTCATCCGCAGCCTAATTTGAAGATTCGGCCTTAGCAAGTTGGTGTTGCTGCAGCCAGGGGAGCAAAATGTCAAGATGCTCTTGATGATGGTCGTATGTTGCCAGAAGTACGCCAGCTAGTGGGCGGCCTTCCAGCCAGAGATATTCCCCCGCATCCAGCAGCTCTTTTTCTGCTATTGCCGCCCCTGCTTCTAGGAGCCGAAGAAAACCTGCTCGCCACTCGCCAT
>JAPLGZ010000059.1 GCA_026389895.1 Chloroflexota bacterium
ACGGCGTTGGGTCCGCAAGGTATTAATATCATGGGCTTCTGCAAAGAGTATAACGCTCGCACCCAAGCCATGATTGGCCAGATCATTCCGGTTGAAATCACGATTTATACCGATGGCTCTTTCAACTTTATTACCAAGACCCCACCTGCCGTCGATTTGATCAAGAAGGCTGCAGCCTTGACTAGTGGCAGCGCTGAACCGAATAAGACTAAAGTCGGGAATATCACACGCAAACAAGTGCGCGAAATTGCTGAAGTAAAGATCAAAGATCTAAGCACGATCCCGCTAGAAAGTATTATGCGTCAGATCGAAGGCACTGCACGTAGCATGGGTGTCACAATCGTCGACTAAGATCTGCGATAGACGGTTAATCCACGACTGGTCTGGGTTTGCCGCCAATTTATTTCGATTAACTGAGGCCGATATAGGGTTGGTTGATCGTAGACAATCATTGACTTTATAAAAAAGTGGAAGGGAAATCTTTTCCCGCTAGCACCACAAAGGGGTAATTTATGGCAAAGCACAGTAAACGTTATAACGCGATCCGAGAAAAGGTTGATCGCGAACGCTTCTACACGGCGGACGAAACGATGGGTCTTATCAAGGAAACGGCCAACGCCAAATTTGATGAAACCATTGAAGTTCATCTGCGCATGGGCGTTGACCCACGCTATGCAGATCAGCAAGTACGTGGTGTGGTTACGTTACCGAATGGTACAGGCCGCCAAGTTCGAATTTTGGTCTTCACAGGCCCAGATGGTCAGACCCTGGCCCAGGATGCTGGCGCCGATTTTGTCGGTGGCGATGATTTGGCCGAGCGGATCCAAAAAGGCTGGACAGAATTTGACACCGTCCTTGCCACACCGGATATGATGCGTGTGGTGGGTAAGTTGGGGCGTGTGCTTGGGCCGCGTGGTTTGATGCCTAGCCCCAAAACCGGAACCATTGTTCCAGCCGAAGAGTTGCCACGTGTCATTCGCGAAGCGCGTCTTGGCCGTGTAGAATTCCGCGTTGACAAAACGTCTAACATTCATGTGCCAATTGGGAAAGCCAGTTTCGGCTCAGAAAAGTTACTACAAAACATGGCATCGCTCATGGAAGCCATTGTAGGCGCCAAACCAGCAGGCATCAAAGGCAACTATGTTGAGCGGGTAACAGTTACCAGCACAATGGGGCCTGGGATTAAGATGGAAACTACCGTCGCGACAGGTATGCGATCAGACAATTATTAATTAAACGTGAGCAGGCGGATAATCCGATTGTAACAGTTCGCATCTGTTCCATTATTTGCTGAATTGCTTATAAGTCCGTATAATTGACTAGACAACTGAATATTCGATGATTTCTGTCGAATGTGCTGAAGACAGCGGGTGCTCGTGTAAATGTGGTGGCTACCACAGCCTGCCGAGGTGAGAAGAACAGGAAACTTCAAGCGCGATGCTATCCAGTAGCAGAGTGCCTCTAAGTTTGTGTTTTCAACGCCTTTACGCACGTCGTAAAGGCGTTTTTGTTTGTATGCTTTGCGGTTTGTAGGCATTGCTTATCACTATCAATCAGGAAAGGAGGAAGGTCCCTTGGCCATTACTCGCGAAAAGAAAGAAGAATTAATCGCCCGGTACAAGGAAGAGATCGTCAAATCACCGGCGATTGTTTTCACAAAATATCAGGGCGCAACCGTGGCGCAAGTGCAAGCTTTACGCGCAAAATTGCACGAGCAAGGTGCAACTTACATGGTGGTAAAAAACACCCTGCTAGGCATCGCGCTTGAGCAAAGTGGGCGTGGTAATCCGAGCGAATTGTTGGCGGGCGGTAATGCCGTTGCATTTATTGGCGAAGATATCGGCAAGAGTGTCACTGCGCTGAAAGATTGGATTCGAGACGCCAAGATCATGGAGATTTCCGGCGCCCTGCTGGAATCCTCAGTCTTGAACGCCGAGCAAGCCGAATCATTATCCAGTTTGCCGACGAAGGAACAGACATTAGCGATGATTCTGGGTACGATCAATGCACCAGCAGGCAGTCTCGCCCGAATTATCAACGCACCAGGCTCCAGCCTAGCGCGTGTCCTCAACGCCTATGTCGAGAAACAAAAAGAGGCAGCAGAGGCCGCTTAATCTGTTATGACGCCGTATGGACTGTCGTAACAATTGATTATAATCTTTTATTTTTGAAGCAGCGCGATAAAAAGAGAAAATTTAGTTTTTAGGAGAACAAATATCATGGCAGATTTGCAAGCAATCAAGACCCAATTAGATGGCCTGACGCTGTTAGAAGCGGCTGAGCTCGTCAAGATGTTAGAGACCGCCTGGGGTGTCAGTGCAGCAGCGCCGGTGGCGATGGCTGCCGGTCCTGCTGGTCCCGCCGCCGCCGCGCCAGTGGTCGAAGAGCAGACTGAGTTCGATGTCGTGCTCAAGGCTGTCGGCGACAAGAAGATCAACGTTATTAAAGTGGTCCGCGCCTTGACCAACCTCGGTCTGAAAGAAGCCAAGGATTTGGTCGAAAGTGCACCAGCCACCGTATTGACTGGGATCGCCAAAGAAGCCGCTGCGGATGCCAAGAAGCAATTGGAAACCGAAGGCGCTCAGGTCGACGTCAAGTAAGCTGTTTTGACGTTCGAACATTAAAAAGCGGGATTCAGAAGTAAGCCTTCTGAATCCCGCTTTTTAATTGGGTTTTAAAGTTCGCAAGGCTACGGCTTTGCCTGAAGTTGAACAAACGCATCTTCAGGCGATAGTTGCCCATGTAATATATTCTGTTGTGCAGCTTGCAAACGTTTTGCAAAATCGGCAAAAGGTCGACCCGCGGGTATGGCGGTTGCGATCTCAAGTTGGTGACCTAGAAATTCTTGATATGGCCCCGTATTTGTCCAGGTTGCCCAAGCCGCAGCAGACGTCGGCAAATGATTAGCAAGTTGCGTCCATCGTCCTTGAATCGACGGGTCAAGAAAACCGTTAGCCAATCTAAAAGCCAGTTGACGACGTTCTGGATCGGTCGTCAAAATCGCAAACGCCCAGGTCCGAGCAATGGTGCTATCCTGCCCCGTAAGGGTTGGTACGACATCAAAATTTAAACCGTCTGGCAGCTTCGGCTGACTCAAATACAAGCTGGCGGAAACATTTGCGATCCCCATTGGCTTGGCGGCGAAAGCCATCCAAATGGCATTCAGGCTGGAAAGATTGAGCGCTTTGTCGGGAATGACACCGCCGGCTTTGCCTTGTGCCAGAAAGGCTAACAGTGCTTTAGCCGCATCCAGATTATTAATTTCTCCGCTTTCCAACAACTGGCCACCTGCGCCCACATATTGCAGCAACAATGATTCATCGTATAAACTGTCATGAATGCCAGCCGGAAATAGATACGGCTGTTTCATCGCCAAGACAGTCGCCCAAGTTGCCGGCGTAGTCGTAAAAACCTGGGCATCATAGACGGCATGAATTAAATCTGCCGTATAGGGGATGCCATAAGGTTGTTGCTTAAAGGTAACAGCATTGCGCGCAAATGGATAAAAATTCGCATTTTGGCCCAGTTCAGTAAACGTGATCGGATGGACCAAATCAAGTTCCGCGATTTGCCAAAGATACTGAGTATCCAATAGAACCAGATCAGGCAAAATAGTGGGCGCCACTCGTTGAGCGCTGCGCAAGTAGCTGAACATACTAGCTTCACCAGATTCAGCCTTGATATGCACATCGACATGCACACCGGGATTGGTCTGTTCGAATTGGCGATAGACAGCTTGAAGGACATTGCCAGCATTCGCATCTGGCTTAGCTTCAAAAAAATCGGGCACCCAGACGACCAACTGACTCTCGGCAGGTGAGGCTATTTCCAACGGCATAGATGGCGTCATCGTAGAGGTTGCGACGATAACCGCTGGTTGCGTCACCAAAGGGTCAGGCAAAGGTGTACCACGCCCACACGCAGCCATGAGTAGCAAAACTGCACCTAGTCCCCAGCCAAGTGTCCGCACCCGCCCACCCAATAATAGAACCACGACCTTGCTCCTATTCTTCATTACCATACAGATATTATAGCACATCGCAAGTTTGTGAACCCACGGTCCTTGCCTGTGCAAACTATTTGTGCAGGTCACTCTACCATGTTACAATTCTAACTATGGTCTCTGTGCTAAATAATGCTCAGGGGTGGCCGGTTGCAGGTCATCAATGGGCGGTTGAATTGTTGCAACGTGCGGCTCACAATGGTCCGAGTCATGCGTACTTATTCCTCGGTCCGCGCCAAGTCGGTAAAAGTACGCTGGCGCGGGCATTTGCCCAAACACTTTTGTGCACAAATGAAGGCAAGCGCCCTTGTGGCGAATGTCGGGCTTGCCGCTTACTGGAAAAAGGCAGTTACCCAGATTTTCGCCTAATCCAACCCGTTGATAAGGCGGGTGCGGTAGATCGACTTGATGGGCAGATCCGCACCGAACAAGCCGCCGATATCATTCATGATGTAGCCTTACGCCCAGCCGAAGGGCGTTATAAAATCTTCATCATTCAGGATATTCATAACGCCAATGATAGCTTTGCCAACAAGCTCTTAAAAACGCTTGAGGAACCACCGGCCCACGCGATTATGTGCTTGACAGCGCTGGATCGTAGCAGTGTACTACCCACCATTGTCAGTCGCTGCCAAATCGTAGAATTGCGTTCGTTAGAGGTGCAGCATGTGGAGCAGGCATTATGCAATCAATGGCAAGCAGAGCCCGCACAGGCCGCCCTGTTGGCCCGCTTGGCTAATGGGCGGCTCGGTTGGGCAGTGGAACAATTAAAAAACACGAACACCCAGAAAGAACGAATCGAGCAATTACAGATGCTCTGGCGGCTGGTAGGCGCAGATCGGATTGAACGCCTGACAATGGCCGAACAAATGGCGTCTAACCGTAATAACCAGCAGTTGTTTGGGCTCCTGGAACTATGGACGCTTTGGTGGCGCGATATTTTGCTGGCCCAGGCAGGGAATTTTGAAGCCTGTTGCAATATCGACCAGCAAAGCCAAATTGTTCGCCAGGCTGCTTTGTTGCCTGCACAACAAGTGCAACGCTATTTACACACATTAAAGCGAATCGAAACTTATTTGCATCACACAGTTAATACGCGTTTAGCGTTGGATGTGTTGCTATTGCAAATGCCCTATACAGAGGAAAAAACCTAAATGCCAATTGTCGTTGGAGTGCAGTTCGAACCCGTGACCAAAGTCTATCACTTTGATCCGAACGATATCCTTGATTTAATGTTTAATGATTATGTGATCGTCAACACGGCCAAAGGGCCGGAAGTAGCCCAAGTTGTCCAGCCCCCTCACATGATTGCAGACCACGAAATTGTGGGTGAGATGAAGAGCGTGGTGCGGCGTGCATCGGCGTGGGACATGGTGCAAGACGATTTGTGGGCCCATAAAGAAAAAGAAGCCCTCGCCATTTGTCGGTCTAAGGCGCGTGAGTACAACATGGACATTAAGATTGTACGCTGCGACTACAATTATACCGGCGGACGTTTGTTGGTCTATTTTTCATCCGAAGCGCGCATTGATTTTCGCACGCTCGTGCGCGATCTGGCACGAATCTTTCGTACCCGCATCGAGATGCGCCAGATTGGCGTGCGTGATGAAGCCAAGTTGCTCGATGGGGTGGGCAAATGTGGTCGCCAACTCTGTTGTACTAGTTGGCTACGTGAATTTACACCCGTTAGCATCAAAATGGCGAAAAATCAGCAGCTACCACTTAACCCCGAAGAGATCAGTGGGGTCTGTGGTCGTTTGCTCTGTTGCCTCTCTTATGAGGACGCGCACTATAAAGAACAGAATAAGAAGATGCCCAAACTGGGTGCGGAAGTCGTTACACCGCAGGGTGTTGGGCGAGTTCGGCATATTCATCCGCTTAAAGAGACTGTCACGGTTATGTTAGAGAGTAAAGCACTAACCGAATTTGCTGTAACAGAATTAATTGCCAGCAAAACCAGCAGTGGCAGTGGGTGCAGCACCTGTGGGGGCTGTACAGTGAAACGCCGCGCTGGTGCAGAAGAAGACAATGCCCGCGCCCGCCAACAACAACCAGATCGCCAACCGGTGGCCCGCCAACAATTAGCGGCGCCGCAAAAGCAGCATGAAACGAGCAGCGAACAGAGTGATGAAAGCTCGAGTGGTCAGGTGGGTGAAGGGTCTAAGCGACCACGCCGTCGGCGTCGCCCAAACAATAAGGCATAACGCCCCACCTTACCCTTCATGATTTAAAAACTGGCGAGAAGTTAGGGCAAGACAGGCTGTTACAAAATACACTCGTCAGAAATCCCTATCAATAACAAGAGCGGTGAAGCAATTATGCTTCACCGCTCTTGTTATTGATAGCCTTCAGTAAAATTTATTCTACAAATTCATAAACTGCGCAAATCGTTCTTGAATTGTAGAGATCTACAGATCAAAACAGGTTAACTTACGGCTATTGCCATAAACTCAACCTTGTTGTTCAGCACAACGTTTAAGAATGCTAATGCGTACAGCCGTTCGTTCACTACCTTCGATGTCTACTTCGGTGAAACTTGGCACGGTGACAAGATCAATGCCATCTTGAACTAGATAACCACGCGCAATCGCAATCGCCTTAACCGCTTGATTGACAGCGCTTGCACCAATTGCCTGCATCTCAGCGTGTCCTACCTCGCGCATAACACCGGCGATAGCACCTGCCACTGCTGTAGAGCGAGATTGTGCGGATACTTTAATGAGCTCAGCCATAGGAATTTATCCTCCCTTATAGATCAATGTTTTTCAATGTGACGCTGGTAGTTGAGCAAACAGTGGCGAGACCGCGTGCCTTTCTATATAGTTTGACGTATCCTCTATAGAAAAGATACGCTCAATTTTTAAAATTTACTACCTACAAAGCTGTCGATAACCTGACAATAATATACGTATGCAGATTCTGCTCTACACCCTTAATAATAGCTTTCTTTTTCCTAAGTTCTATAGTACTTTTGTACCGTCAAGGGTAAGAAGCAAGCATATTTGCGTATATTTACCCTACGTAGCCAGTAAATTATCAATCCACATTCTTAAGGTTCTACAAACAAAAGGACGCCCGAGAAAATTCGGACGTCCTTTTGTTTGGGGATAATTTAAGCGCTGAACCGTTTATTACTTATAAATTCAGCAGACCCTACAATACCCAGCGAACCGCCGAGCACAGGTCATTTAGCATATTCAACGGCGCGCGTCTCGCGCACAACAGTGACCCGAATCTGACCGGGGTATTGGAGATTATCTTCAATCTTGCGGGCAATATCTTTGCTTAGCTTAATCGCCGCCATGTCATCGATATTTTCCGGGCGCACCAACACGCGAATCTCGCGACCAGCCTGAATGGCATATGTCTGGCTTACGCCTTCAAAGCTACTGCCAATATCTTCTAACTCAGTCACGCGCTTGATGTACGTTTCTAAACTTTCGCGCCGAGCCCCAGGGCGGGCGCCGCTGATCGCATCTGCCGCTGCGACAATCACAGCCTCAACGGATTGGGGTTCAACTTCACCGTGGTGGCTGGCGATACAATTAACAACAACGTCATTAACGCCGTAACGTTTGGCAATTTCAGCGCCGACAATGGCATGCGGTCCGTCAATTTCATGGCTGACAGACTTGCCAAGATCATGCAAAAGGCCGCCCATCCGTGCAACCTTCACATTGGCGTGTAACTCACTAGCGATGACGCCGGCAATATGCGCTGTCTCAATGGCGTGATAGAGCTGATTTTGTCCATAGCTGGTGCGAAACTTCAGACGCCCAAGAAATTTCTGAATCTCCCGATGCAAACCCTGGGCGCCGATTTCGATAATTGCTTGTTCCCCCGCCTCGAGAATAATCCGATCAATCTCTTGCTGCGCCTTTTCTACTTCTTTTTCAATCCGCGTAGGGTGGATCCGGCCGTCCGCCACCAACTTACTTAATGTCATGCGGGCGACTTCACGACGTACAGGGTCAAAGCTGCTGATGATGATAGCTTCAGGTGTGTCATCTACGACTAAATCGACACCCAACGCTTGCTCGATGGCCCGGATATTACGGCCCTGGCGGCCAATGATGCGGCCTTTCATCTCGTCGGAGGGAAGATCAACACTGCTAACGGCATATTCGGCCACATGGTCACTGGCCACCCGCTCAATCGCTAATACGACAATCTCACGAGCTCGCCGGTCGGCCTCTTCTGCCGCCTCGGCCTCGACTTCCCGAACAGTGCGTGCCATATCCTGGCGCGCACTCTTTTCGACTTCGGCCAAGAGCGCCTGTTTTGCCTCGTCAATGCTCATTTGCGCGACGCGCTGCATTTCCGTCATCCATTCTTGTTCCATCGTGTCCAGCTTCGCTTGGCGTTGGTCAAGCTTACTTTCGCGTTGGTTCAACTTGCGTTCACGGCTTTCAATCTGCTCCAATCGTCGTTCGGCTGTATCCAGACGGCTTTGCAAGCGTTCTTCAATCCGCTCCAAATCTTTGCGCCGGCGAGTCTGTTCGGCTTCCATCTCATTACGACGCTGCACTTCTTCTTCTTTAATGGCCAATTGTTGGCGTTTGGCCTCTGTCTCAGCATCCACCACAATACGCGCCGCTTGATCTTCAGCACTCTGCAGGATGCTGGCTTGGCGTGTTTTTTCCGTGTCAATGCCCAAGCGCTGACCGCGTGTATAGGCTAGATAGCCAGCCGCACCGGCGCTTAGCAATGAAAATAAGACGACAAGCACAATCGTCAGTACAATATCCATAGTCTAATCCTCTATCAATCTATGTGAATTTATGTAAAAAAAAACGCTGTAGCGTCGTACGCCACAGCGCCGGAAAGACGCTCGTTGCCACTCGCCCGCTTGCGCGAGATGGGGGTGCAACGTACCTTCCCAATGCAGCCCAGCGCTCCTGGATTTTGCAACTCACACAGTGCACCAGGTCACCTTGCAGCAGAGTAAAAGGTAAAACGCCTATCCACTAACAAGAAGCAAAATTGGCTCATCAGGCTTCTCAAAGTAGTCTGTGTTGCTGGTTGTAGACGAGCCAAGTTGCTGCTTACATTTGCTTTGGAACTGAACCTTGACGCAGAAAGGATAGTGATCAACCGGTCGGCTTACCCCAGGATGGGACAATCTACACTAGTGTGGTCAAGCCTTTACCGTAATGGGTGCGGCGTCAACCTTTTCTAGCCCTGTTGGAGCTACCCCTTTGGGCAGAGCGCGTGCTGGGAGCCCAGCCTTAGCACGAATTAACGTATCAATTTCGAAGGCCATTGTTTGGTTGTTACGCAAGTATTCCTTGCTCGCTTCTCGGCCTTGACCAATCAACTCTTCGTTGAAACGAAAATAGGCGCCACGCTTAGAAAGAATGTCATACTCCACACCTAGGTCGATCAAATCCCCAACCGTGCTGATCCCTTCATTGTACATAATGTCGAACTCAGCCACCTTAAAGGGCGACGCCACCTTGTTCTTCTTGACCGTTACCTTCGTGCGGCTGCCAACCACCGCATCACCTTGCTTGATCGACTCAATCCTACGGACATCTAGGCGGACACTCGCGTAGAATTTGAGTGCCATCCCTCCCGTCGTCGTTTCTGGATTGCCAAACATGATGCCAATTTTCTGGCGTAGCTGATTGGTGAAGATCATACAGGTGCTGGTAGATTTGATCGCACCAGTTAACTTGCGTAAAGCTTGGCTCATCAGACGCGCTTGGAGGCCCACATGGCTATCGCCCATTTCCCCTTCAATTTCTGCGCGCGGCACCAAGGCGGCCACACTATCGACAACCACGACATCCATGGCGCCAGAACGCACAAGGGCTTCTGTGATCTCAAGCGCTTGTTCACCTGTGTCTGGCTGGCTGACGTACAAACTATTGACATCAACCCCAATTTTAGCCGCGTAGACCGGGTCAAGGGCATGTTCTACGTCAATAAAACCACAAATACCGCCGTTTTTTTGAGCTTCCGCAATCACATGTAGACATACGGTCGTCTTGCCCGAACTTTCTGGGCCATAAATCTCAATAATCCGGCCCTTCGGGACGCCACCAATGCCCAAGGCAATATCTAAACTCAAACTCCCGGTAGGAATTGCCTCGACGCTGAGCCGAGTTGCGTCTCCCATCTTCATGACGACGCCCTCACCGTAACGTTTGTTGAGGCCCGCCAGCGTTGTCTCGAGAGCCTTCTGGCGACCATCTTTATTCATTTTCGACTCCGGGCCATTGCTTGACGACATCTGTTGAAGGATACGCCACGAAATTCACCCAGCATACCTTCCTGAATGTGATTTCATGAAGGTGACTTCATGAGGAATGACTTCGCGCTTTATATTTGAGCTTATTATATTCGGCACTAGGTTTGTGCAGTTCCAATGCAATTATCGCGCTATTGCCACCATAGTGTACTTTAGTTAACACGTTTATGCAAAAAGCCTTAAATTGCATAACTACACAGTCAGCTTGATTATCAATAGCCAATCAAAATTGTCAATTATTAACATAGACAGCAGAGAACTCCCTTCCAAGAAACGCCCGCCCCCTGATAATCAGGGGGCGGGCGTTTCTTGGAAGATAAATTAGATAAGGTCAAACAATTTGATAGCCAGTTGGGTCACTCTGCCATAAGGCCAGAGCGACGATCAACCAATAAACGGCATATACATTTTATCACGTAGCACGACAATGGCACGGCGCAAATCCTCGTCATGCTCTAGATCTTGGGTAACTTGTTCAACGCCGTAGCGCACCGTGCTATGGTCACGTCCGCCTAATTGTTCCCCAATGGCCGGTAAAGAGAGACCATTCTCTTCGCGCAAGAGATACATGGTAATCTGGCGGGCAGTGGCAATCTCTTTGGTGCGCTTGCGCCCAGTCAAATCCTCGGCTTGTAGACGAAAATAAGCGGCCACAATGCGGAGCACCGTACTCGGCGTGCAGGGTGTGCGAGCTGGTGCCAGATTATTTAGAATACTGCTCGCCAGGCTTACGCTGAGTGAACTGCCGGCCAATCGTGCCTGCATAATCAAACGGTTCAGCGCGCCTTCTAGTTCGCGGATATTGCTGTCCACCCGTTCGGCCACCATCGATAAGACGCCCGGATCAACACGCACGCCCATGCGGTTCGCTTTGGATTGCAAAATGGCCACACGTGTCTCGTAATCAGGCTGTGAAATATCGGTTTGCAGGCCACCTTCAAATCGGCTACGCAAGCGCTCTTCCAGTGTACCAAGGGCTTTGGGCGGTCGATCACTGCTCAGAATCACTTGGCGGCCAGAAGCGTGCAGATGATTAAAGGTATGAAAAAATTCTTCCTGTGTGCTCTCTTTGCCACCAATAAATTGAATATCGTCAATTAACAGCAGGTCAACATCGCGGTACTTGTTGCGAAATTGCTCCGTGCTTTGGCTGCGGATCGAGCCGATCAGTTCGTTGGTAAACTGTTCGGATGAGCAGTATAACATTTGATAGCCCAGCTGTTGGGCGCGATTGCCAATGGCATGTAAAAGATGCGTCTTGCCAAGCCCGACCCCGCCATAAATAAAGAGTGGGTTGAAGCTTTGGCCTGGATTTTCGGCAACAGCTTCCGCCGCCGCATGGGCTAATTTGTTATGATTCCCCACGACAAAGGTTTCAAAGGTATGCAGTGGATTCAGCTGGCTACCAACAGGCATAGCAGACGCGGTGGTCATGCTCACTCTTTCTTTTGGAGTGGCTTGGTTGCTCTCTGCAGTTCTCTGAGCGCCATATTTATTGTCAACGACAGCAGGACTGTTGCCGCCATCCTTGCTCTCGACGTTATGCTTGCCATTGCCAATTTCTTCCGCCGGCATTTGGTAAAGCGGCGCCGGTTTGGCATCTGGGAGATCGGTGACCGAGCGCGGGCAAACCCGAAAGTTGACCTGGACTGAACGCTGGACCAACACACTTAGGGCGCGTTTGATTTTGCTACGTAGGCGATTTTCTAGCCAGTCACGCGCATAGGCATTGGGAATGCCAATGAGGAATTCACCATCTTCATAACCGATGACCCAGGTATCACGCACCCAGGTATTATAACTCGCGGACGGCATTTGCAAGGCGAGTTCACTCAGCAAGGTCTGCCAAATTGTATGGGGATCGAATGCGGCAAGCCCTTGTTGTTCGGCCAATTCTGTTTCGTCTAGATCGACCTCGGTCAGTTCAAGGTCAACCAGAGTTGGCTTAGCCGGTTCATACTCATGCTTCGCAGTGGGCGCTGGCGTCATTGGCAGTGCGGTTTGCAGCGGATAAGCAGTTTGATTGCCAGCTCCTTCATTGTCTAGGGTAGATTCTTCTGAATTATAAAAAAGCGAATTTTTCTCTTGGGCCGCGCTTGCGAATCGTGGCGAACGGTAAGATTTATCTTGATAATTGCGTTTAACGGAAGATGAATATCGCACAAATACCCCCTGCCTGTTGATGACCTCGATCATTCATTCAGTTTTGCCATGCAAAATAGGGCACGGAGACAAACAGACGACGATGCTCTAGTCAGCCACCTCCTGGATCTAATTAAAAGACTTAGATCTAATTAAAAGACTGGTAGCGACTATATAGATGAAAGATCAAATTAACTTCAATAATAATTTCTATTTCATATATTTATTCAAAACAAATTGCATACAAAAATGGAATACTTAACACTCGGTCATAAAACCGTCTTTTGATATCGATTAATCATTCTATATACTGCGCCATCTCCATATTTTGTGATAATGGAGTGACCGGGGAGTGATGCAGGAGCAAATGCATCAAACAGACTAAGGCTGAGAGGTGGTCGATCCGAATAAACGTAGCGCCCAGCAAATCATGTTTGCGTATTCTAGCAGAAGTCTGGTTGGCTGACAACGTTTATAGCAGCGCGAAAAAGGCCGCTTTTGACCCATTATGGTCAATTTACACCCTAGGAACATTTGTGCTACGCAACATATAGATGCCACCTTGCCCGCTTCCGCAACATAGCAATTTGGCACCAGCGAAAGGCGGTCTATATCTTTAAGGTAGGATTTATGATTGCAGAAAATTCATTAATATTCCTATAAACTTGTCCACAGCCTATTCGGAAAGTTTTCCCAAGTTAAAAGAGTTATCCACTGAGTTATCCCCAGTTTGGGGATTTCTAGACGTAATTTACTATACTATATTAAAGAAGTGTATTTTTTGCGTAAACAAATGATTGGCGCTTATAGCGGTATAATTGCCAACTGGGATGACAGGCAAGGAGGCAGGATTGATTACCTATTTCAACTATACGAAGCGTGTGGCCGAGGGCTGGTGGGGGCGCCACGACTTTATTCGACACTGGTGGCGAATGCAAGCAGCTGATTCACGCTGGACAGCGCCCCACTACGCAGCACTGCACCGAGCGCTTGATCCTGGCCGCAATGCCTATCTGGCACAGCGCTCAGCGATGCTGCTCTATCTGGAAGCCCTGCCACGGCGCGTGAATGCCACCAACACCATTAGTGGCACAGGGTTTGCCGGCGCGCTGATGGAAGAACCAGTAGCCATTGGCCTCACATTGGTTGACAAACGCCGGCGCGACGGCGCGGCCTACCTGAGCCTGCTGCACTGCGCCAACAATCCAGAAGTAATAGAGCAATTCGTCGGTACGGTCATGGAAAAGGTAAGCGAGTTGGGTTGTCAGCGCGTGATTGGGCCGGTGGGGATTTCTCCTCATTTGCAAAGTGGCGTCTTACAAAACTTTTTCCATATTGCGCCGCCGCTACATACGCCTTACAACCCGCCCTATTTGCCAGAGTTGCTAGAGGGTGGATTGGAACCTTTCGCCCGTAGTCGCCTATATTTTATGGAAACGCCGGTTGAATTGCCCGCGGCCAAACGGTCAACAGCTGAGCTCGTGCCCTTAGAACCGGCAAGATTAAGTGGTGATCTGCGGCCTTTGTTGGCGACCGCCTGTTCAGCCAATGGTGATTTTCCCCCGCCCGATGCCGATGAAGCCGAATTCTTATTACGCTGGCTACAGATATGGCCATTAACCGGCTGGCTAGCCCAAGTGAACGATACACCAGTCGGTTTTGTGCTATTACAACCCGATCTGACGAATAGCATCCGGCGCGCCCGCGGCGGCCGGCATCTGCTCTGGCGCTTATGGTTGGCTTGGCGAAGCAAGCGCCCTGTTCAGGCAGGCCGGTTACTCTTTGGGGGTGTACTGCCCGCTTGGCGCGGCCAAGGGATTGGTGGGCAATTGTGGCGACAAGCGTTACAGACAGCCCAAGACCAGCAGTGGCAAGCGCTCACGATCGGCCCTATCGCCGAAAGGACACCAGGCGCAGCATTTTTAGAAAAAGTGGGGGCGCAAGCGCGTCAACAATATGTGATTTACCAGAGCGATCTCTAAAAGAGCAGCTTTGCCGCGGCATTGTGGTAACAGCTAGTAAAATCTGCTTTGGATTGGTGTGAACATTCAATTGACTATTACAGAAGGGGTGAGAGGCATTGCAGTATGATGTAGCGCGCAAGCATAGCCCGAAGAAAAATCAATGGAGCATGACAGAATTTATGAATTTGCAAACCAAGCCGAAAGATATTGCAATTGATCGTTCGGCAGGCAACCTTAAAATAACTTGGGCCGATAGTCACGTCAGCGAATTTAGTTTACGGTGGATCCGGGCCAATTGCCCGTGTGCCACCTGCCGCGAAGAACGGCGTGCCGCCGAATTAAATACAGATATATTGAAATTAAGCTCAGGACCATTGCCTAGCACCCAGATTGCGGGTGCGGAATTGGTAGGCAATTATGCCGTCCGTATGACCTGGACCGATGGACATACCGCCGGAATCTATGCCTTTACAAGTTTGCGCGCCAGTTGCCCTTGTTCGAACTGCCATCCAGAAGGTCCACCAGCCTTCTTATTGCTATAACTTCACAGGCTAGCTCAAAGCAGAAATTTAGGCTAGCCTGGTCTCAAAAATGTTGTTTGCTATTCATTAACATCATGCTTATAATTATAAATTCTCATGGCGGGCATTGATAGGGATCTATTTAATGCCACGTTCCTATAAGGAGTTCATGTGGGCACTTCACTAACTTTATTCAAAGTGTTCGGGATTGAGGTGCGCGTTCACTGGTCGTTTATCTTAATTTTGATCTACGGCGCTTTTTCTGCCACCGGTGGACAGATCAATCCAATTCTTGGGGCACTCTACGGCATCTTAGTGATCCTCTTGCTCTTCGTCTGTGTGACGTTGCACGAGTTTGGGCATGCCCTGGTCGCTAAATATTACAATGTGAATGTGCCCTCAATCACGCTCTTGCCGATTGGTGGCGTGGCGAGTTTGGAGCGCATGCCCGATAAGCCCCTCGAAGAATTCTTAATTGCCATTGCTGGCCCACTCGTCAACTTTGCGCTGGCCGTGTTGTTGCTCCCACTAGCTTTCCTGGCCTATAACTTTAGCCCGCAATCTAGCGTCGCGCCTTTGAGCATTTCCAATCTGTTCGCCATGACCCAAACACCCAGTCTGGTAGGGTTGCTCGTCAACTTAACCGTTACGAATATTGGCCTGGCGCTCTTCAATCTACTGCCAGCCTTTCCCATGGATGGTGGTCGAATTTTGCGGGCTCTGCTGGCGATGGGTATGTCCTATGTGCAGGCTACGCGCATTGCCGTCTTGGTCGGACGGCTGATGGCGGTACTCTTTGCCGTTTGGGGCATTTTGAATGCCTCAAACGGTGGCATCTTGATGTTGTTGATTGCCTTCTTTATTTATGTTGGTGGTGGCTCTGAACGTGAAGCCGTAGAAAGTCGGGCTGTCCTCAAAAACATTCTGGTCAGTCAGGCGCTGACACCCAGCGCGCAGCGGTTATACACGAGTGAACTGGTAAGCCGAGCCGTCGATTTGATTATGAGCAGCTATCAGACGGATTATCCAGTGATGGACTTGGGTGGGACTTTTGTGGGCGTGTTGACGCGTGCCCGCTTAATCTATGCTTTACACACCAACGGAGCCGATGCCCGGATTGTGGATGTGATGATCCCAGCGGCAGAGGTGCCGACCTGTTCGCCGCGTGACAACTTGTCCAGTGTTTGGGAGAAGATGGCCGAGACTGGCAGCCGCGATGTAGCGATCAAAGAGGGTGGCAACTTTTTGGGGTTGATCACGATTGATGACATTAATGAAGTCTTCCAGGTGATTGGCGCGGCCATGACGAAGAGTGTGCCATCCAATAAAGGGCCACAGTTGCCCTCGAATAACACGCCAGAGACCACCGGAGTATAGCAGTATGGAATTTACAACGGCGACTGGCAGCATTTATTATGAGGTGCTCGCCTCTACATCAACCACAGAGCGAACACCACCAACCGTGACGCTGCTGCACAATTTCATGAGCAGTGGCCAAACGGCTTGGGGGCCACTGTTGCCTGGGTTGCGCCAACATTATCGAGTTCTTTTGCCAGATTTGCCAGGGCATGGTCGTTCGCAAGGCTACCCCGCCTTGTTTGACCATACAGAAATCGCCCGCCAACTTGCCGCGCTGATGCAGGCGGAACAGGCCGAACAGGGCCATCTCGCCGGTTGCAGCAGTGGCGGTATGATTGCACAATTGTTGGTAGATAATCAATTGGTTCACCCAAAGACACTAACGCTGATCAGCACAACCCATAGCACCAATGCCGCCACCACCGGCAGCACCGCTATCGTTACACCAGAGAATTTCAAAGCAGGCCGGAACTGGATGGCAATGACAGCCAAGCTCCATGATCCACACCACTATGACGGTTATTATCATGAAGTGCTATTGCCTAATTTCCGCCAATTAAACGCCCAAAATGCGATTGATTTACCACTGACGGCGCTCGAAACGTGGACATTACCAGTCTGCATCATTCACGGGGCAGAGGATGAATTTTTTCCGACCTTTATCGTCGATAAAATGGCGACAGCGCTGCCCGATGCAGAATTGCACATCGTACCGAATCAGACCCACGCGTTAATCTTCCGCCAATCTGGGACAGTGCGTGATCTTATGCTGGATTTTTTACAGCGCCACCCTTAGCCAGATAGCGGAAGTCGTTAGACCATAGTGCTCCCAAAATTTAACAACTACTACCCTACTCGACAGGCGATAGAGGCTCGTTCGATTTAGACATCATACAGTGTAATAATTTTTATCCACATCACACGATAGCTAACTTTTATATTTACTGAATTTATCTTTGGGAAGAGACAATATGATAAAGAGACCGGTCAAACTAGCGCCTTCTATTCTGACGGCCGATTTTACACACTTGGCGGATGAAATTCGCGCAGCAGAGGCAGGTGGCGCGGATTTGCTACATCTGGACGTGATGGATGGTATCTTTGTGCCCAATATCACCTTTGGACCATTGGTTGTGAAGGCGGTGCGCGAGATCACCCGCTTGCCACTAGACGTACATTTGATGATTCACGAACCGGACCGTTATGTGGCTGATTTTGTCAAAGCAGGCGCCGATAGCTTGACGGTGCAGGCCGAGGCTTGTTTACATTTGCATCGCACGGTGCAGAAAATCAACGAGCTTGGTTGTCGCGTCGGGGTGGCGATCAATCCAGCCACCGAAATCGAAACGATGCGCGAGATTCTGCCTTTTGTCGATATGGTCTTGGTGATGAGCGTGAATCCAGGCTTTGGTGGGCAAAAGTTTATCGAAACCAGCACGAGCAAACTACGCCGCATGCGCAAATTGCAAGATGAGTTGAACCCGACTTGTGATCTAGAAGTCGATGGGGGCATCAATGTCCACAATATTGACGATGTCGTCGGGTGCGGCGCCAATGTGATTGTCGTGGGGAGTGCTGTTTATAATAAGCAGGGAACAGTGGCGGATAATATGGCCGCATTGCGTAAAGCCGCCGAACGCTAGCCAGCAGAAAATAGCAGCCTGAAAGCGCCACGTAAAAATTGTCCGGTTAGCGTGCCAACGCACACGTGGCTATGACGAAGATACACGCTTGTTGAAGCCCTGGTAAGCGGAAAGAGTTGGCTATTTAACCGCTAGACTAAGTGTAAGAAGAGCACAACTTGATAGACAAAGGGGAGAACAAACAGGAGACTATCCAGACGGTCGAGCACACCCCCATGACCGGGAAAAAATGTGCCTGTATCCTTAACCCCGATTTGACGTTTAAGCATGCTAATCGAGAGATCACCAAAAAGGGCCAAAATCCCACAGGCAAAGCCCAACCCAGCACCAAACACAACAGGGATAGGCAAAGGAAGGACAAGGGTTAACAGGCCACCGATCAAGGCCGATCCAATCCAACCGCCCACGGTGCCCTCCCAACTCTTTTTGGGGCTAAGCCGTGGCCACAATTTATGCCGACCTAAGGTTGAGCCCGTAAAGTAGGCGGCGATATCATTCACCCAGGTGACGAGCATGCCAAAGAGCAACCACCATAAACCACTGGGTAGCAGCCGTAAAGCCAATCCTTGCCCCAACATTAGCCCAATATAAATCGCCCCCACACTGGTTGACATCCAGGTACTGGCTGGTTTTTCAATCTGAAAAAGCGCATAGACAAGCGTGAGGATAGAGCCAACCATGAGGATGGTGCTGAGCCACGGCATGGCAGGCCACCAACCCGCCAATGCAATGGCGACCATCCAGGGCAAACCCAACCACGGAGCCGGGTGATAGTCGCCTTGTTCCATCATGCCATAGAACTCATACCCAGCAGCCAACGCAGCCACAGCAACCAACAGCGCACACCATACCCCACCAAACCAGATCGGGGCAAGCACAAAAGGGAGCGCGATAAGTCCAACGATGATGCGTGTACTCACGGGCAATAGCTCATAATGGATACAGTCGTAACCCCTACTGATGGTAGTGTGGGAGGGAAAGTGTTATTTCGTTGCTGACCAAAGGCCAAGCAATAAGGTTGACAGTGGTGGTTATTTTTCTAAAACGCGGCCAAAACGTCGTTCGCGGCGATTATATTCAAATAATGCCTTATACAATTCGTCCTCGTCAAAATCCGGCCAATAAGTTGGCGTCGTATAATACTCGGCGTAGGCGGCTTGCCAGATCAAAAAGTTACTGAGTCGCCATTCGCCACCGGTGCGAATAATTAAGTCGGGATCGGGCAAGTCGGCCGTATACAGATATTGGCCAAACAGATCCTCGGTGAGCGTCTCTGGGTCAACGCCGTCGGCCACGACCCGACGCATAGCATCCAAAATCTCAGCCCGCCCCCCATAATTAAAAGCGACATTCAAGCTAATCCGCTGATTGTTGCGGGTCACTTCTAAAGCGTGGCGAATCTGATTTTGTAATTGGGGATGGATGCCATCCATGCGCCCACTATGCAGAATACGCACCCCATTTTTGTGGAGATCATTTAACTGGCGCTGAATGGTGAGCCCCAACAAGCGCATGAGCCCGCTAACTTCTTCGGGCGGTCTGTGCCAGTTTTCGGTAGAAAAGGCGTAGATCGTCAACACTTTCACACCGTGTTTTACACAGCTTTCTAGGATGCGCTTAATATTATCGACGCCAGCTTGATGCCCCATCAAACGCGGTAAGCTTCTGGATTGTGCCCAGCGCCCATTGCCATCCATAATGATGCCAATGTGATGGGGTACCGAAGGCAAAGCTGGTTGCAAAGGCACATGATGATTGATCGGCTCACTACTCACAGAACTTTGCTCCCTCTTTTTATACACAAGCCCTATTGCAGGGTCAGTTTTTTATGATAAAAACGAACCCCGCAACAACACGTGCGCAACGCCTGGCACGATTACAGCAGTAACATCTCTAGAAAAAGCAGGGGTGAGTAAGGCGCTCACCCCTGGGCATCTTTGCAAGCAAAAGTTGCAAAGCAACTGTTGCCACAGTCTACTCAATGAACATCAAAGATAAACCGCGCCTACAGCGTCATAATCTCTTGATCTTTTTCACGGATGATAACATCGATCAGCTTGACAAACTCATCAGTTTTTTCTTGCGTTTTTTCCTCGCCAAGGCTCAGATCATCTTCGGAGATCATACTTTCCTTTTCCATCTCACGCAAGTCTTGAATCGCATCTCGCCGTACATTCCGCATCGCGACGCGTGCCTCTTCACCACGCTTAGAGACAAGCTTTGTCAATTCGCGCCGGCGCTCTTCCGTCAGGGCCGGAATGGTAAGCCGGATCTGCTGCCCGTCATTATTGGGCGTCAACTTCAGATCAGATTTAGAAATGGCTTTTTCAATCAACGCAATGTCTTTGGCACTGTAAGGGCGAATGACAAGTTGCTGAGGTTCGGGAACCGAGATAGAAGCCAATTGTTGGAGCGGCACGGGTACACCATAATATTCCACCGACAAGCGGTCGACTAGTGCTGGCGTAGCGCGGCCGGTGCGAATCGACTGCAAGTCGTGACGCAGCGATTCAATGGTCTTTTCCATACGTTCTTGGACATAAGTTAATACGTCGTTGATCATTTCCAGTTTTCCTTCAAGGGAACGAAAATGGATAGGTGCCCTATCATTATCAATATTTTAATGAGAACTCATCTGGGCCAGGTGGATCAACTACCGCTGTTCAACACCGGCCGTTGATGAGCATTTATCGACATAGCAAGCCATCTATCGGCAATTATCTTTTGTCGTCAAGCATGCGAGCACCATAATCGGTGCAAATTGCCGTTACAATGGGGAATTTCAACCCTGTAATTTCTACCCAATGACCTTCGGGAAGCCGAGGTTATCCGACTGATAGTTTTCTATTGTAACAAATTATTTGTGAATATAAAAACAATACACACCAGGATTTGGGCTGAAAGCATTCCCTAAGCAGTAATTAGTGTGCCGACCGCTTCGCCATACACCACTTTTTCTAAAACCCCTTCTTGCCAAAGATTCACCACACAAATTGGCAGATCATTATCCATACACATTGCCATTGCGGTGCTATCCATTACACCAACGCGCATGTTTAAGGCGTCGATATACGTAAGATGCTCAAAGCGGCGCGCATCAGCATTTTTCTTGGGGTCACTATCATAGACAGCATCGACTTTAGTGGCTTTAATCAGAACTTCAGCGTCGATCTCCATAGCCCGCAATGAGGCGGCGGTGTCCGTTGTAAAATAGGGGTTGCCAGTGCCTGCGCCAAAGATCACAACGCGGCCTTTTTCCAAGTGACGCACGGCGCGCCGTTGGATGTAAGGCTCAGCCACGGCTCGTACTTCAATGCCAGTCATGACACGGGTCACAATGCCTTGCCGTTCCAACGCATCTTGTAAGGCGAGTGAATTCATCACGGTCGCCAGCATGCCCATATGATCAGCCGTCACGCGTTCCATGCCATGATCCAGCCCATCTTGTTTACCGCGCCACAAATTGCCACCACCAATGACAACCGCCACTTGCACACCAAGACTGACAATGTCGGCGACTTTTCGGGCTAAATATTCGGCCTGATTGGGGTTGATGCCAAAGCCACCTTCACCGGCCAGAGATTCGCCGCCTAATTTGAGTAAAATGCGCCGGTATTTCAGATCAGCCATCTTCTATCTCCCATTTTGTATTTCTCTCTGCGTCTGCCAATCGTCTTTATGCAGTTGTCAAAGCAATCACCAGAAGGCAGCCTAGACAATTGCCCAGCAGCAGGGGTAGAAACGATATAAGAAAGCCCAGCCAAATGGCTGGGCTTTTTTAATGACTCATCCACCAATCTCGAGCCGCTCAAAGCGCCCGATTTTAATGTTTTCGCCTAATGAGGCAATCGCACTAGTCAACAGATCCTGAATTTTTACATCAGGATCCTTGGCAAAAGGTTGTTCGAGAAGACAGGCTTCACTATACCACTTGTCGAGCTTGCCCTCGACAATCTTGTCAATGACCTGGGCCGGCTTGCCGCTGCTGATCATCTGTTCGCGATAAATGTTCTTCTCGCGCTCAATCAGGTCCTGCGGTACATTTTCTCGGCTCAAGAACTGCGGACGCGCAGCCACGACATGCAAGGCCAGATCTTTGGCCAATTGTTGGAATTGCTCGGTGCGCGCCACGAAATCGGTTTCGCAGTTCAATTCAACCATGCTAGCCATTTTGGCGCCACTATGAATATAATGACCGATGATCCCTTCTTTGGTATCACGGGTTGCCTTTTTGGCGGCGCTGGAGAGACCTTTTTTGCGTAGAATCTCGACCGCTTTTTCAAAATCACCATCCGCATCGGTCAATGCCTTCTTGCAATCCAAGATGCCGGCATTGGTAGCGGTGCGTAAATTCTTCACCATCTCTGCACTAATTTCAGCCATTCAACTTCTCCTTATTCCTCGTCCGCGTCTTCTACTGCCAGTGCCAGGTCAGCATCATTGGTCACATCCACATCAATATCATCATCAACGGTCAGATCGGCATAGTCCTCTTCCAGACCTACATCCAGATCTTCGTCCTCATCTTTGCCCTTCAGCTTAGCCAGCGTGCTTGGCCCCAGATAACGTTCCATCTCAGCCAGATCAGCGCGGCTGACCTGACCAGTGTCGGCGTTTTGTGACTCACGAATCCGGTGACCTTCTTCAGCGGCATCGGCAATCACACTGACGATCAGTTTGACCGCGCGGATTGCGTCATCATTGCTGGGAATCGCAAAGTCGATTGGGTCAGGGTTGCTGTTGGTATCAGCCATCGCAATAATCGGAATTTTCAGCTTATTGGCTTCCAATACCGCCAGATCTTCCACGATCGTATCGACAATGAAGACCATATTGGGCAAGCGGGTCATCGTCTTCAAACCACCAATGCGATGGTTGAGCTTGTCGATGTCACGCTGAATGCTCAGGCGTTCTTTCTTGGACAAGGTGCGGAATTCACCGGCATCCATGCGGCGTTCCACAAGCAGCAGATAGTCGATCCGTTGGCGAATTGTCACCCAGTTTGTGAGGGTGCCACCCAGCCAGCGTTGATTGACATACGGCATGCCGCAGCGATCGGCTTCTTGTTGAACCGTCGCTTGGGCCTGGCGCTTGGTGCCAACAAACAGGACGTTGCCACCCTTGGCAACCACATTGCGCACGATGGCAGCCGATTCTTCCAGCTTTTGCATCGTCTGTTGCAGATCGATAATATGAATGCCGCTACGCTCCGTGAAAATAAAGGGGCGCATTTTGGGGTTCCAGCGGCGAGTACGGTGCCCAAAGTGGACGCCGGCCTCCAAAAGTTCTTTCATTGTACTGACAGCCATTATTAGATATCTCCTGGGTTTTTTCTTCCGCCTTGTTCATCCCGCCCAATCGACTGTTTGCCAGCCGTAATCGCTGGACAACAGCACCCGTTTTGGCGATCCCAAGGCGTGTTTGATAAAAAAAGCAATTGGCGCTTAACCGACGCCAATTGCTAATTATACTATAAGTTTGTTAAATTTTTCAAAATAAGCAGAGCGCGCTAGGCAAAATTACTTAGCCAAACTTAGCTTGCGGAAAGCCGCTGTAAAGACGCTAGTCGCTCTGTTTAAAATCAACAAAACGATAACCCAACCCCCGTTCGGTGAAAATATACTGCGGATCAGCGGGATCCTTTTCAATTTTCTTGCGCAAGTAGGTGATATAGAGCCGCAACAGGTGATTGTCGTTGATGTATTCGTGCCCCCAGACTTTGGTAAGCAATGTTTCATGGGGCACGACCCAACCGGCGTTCTGGATCAAGTGGTAGAGCAAACGATATTCGGTGGGGCGCAAACTCATGCGTTCGCCTTCGACAATCACATCACGCCGCTGGAGATCAACCTGCAAACGATCATCAATTTTGATGATCTGTTTATCGGGACGCCCAGTCTGTTCAAAACGGCGCAACACGGCGCGAATCCGGCTGGAAAGCTCGCGCGGGCTAAAGGGTTTGGTCACATAATCATCAGCGCCGAGATCGAGCCCACGAATCCGATCATTTTCATCTGAGCGCACCGTTAGCATGATCACGGCGGTGTCGCTGATCTCACGGATACGCTTCAACGTCTCAAAGCCATCCATACCGGGCATTTCCACGTCGAGCAGCACTAAATCTGGGTTGTGGTCGCGCACCTTCTCCAGCGCCTGCAGCCCCGTATTGGCTTCCAACGTGATATACCCTTCCAGGTCCAAATTCATTTTAACAAAACGCACCATGCGCGATTCGTCATCGACAACAAGAATTGTAGTTTTGGGTTGATCAGCCATGCTCTGCTCCAGACCATCCGGCAATTTGATTGATTCATTTCACATGACAGTATATCAAGGAGCGACCAATTTGTGAATTTAGGCGCGCGTACTTTTAACGGGAAAAAGTGCCAAAGCGAATGGCAGGCAAACAAACGGCGTGAGGCAGAGGAAAAGGGGTGGCACAAGTTTGTGCCACCCCTTTTCGGAGGAAAACAGGGACGAAAGGAGAAATAGAAACTTCTGAGGTAAAGGCACTGCTGTGTACGTTGTAAAATTTGGCTCCCCAGCAAAATCCACAACTGGCTCCACTATACTGGGGCTTCGTTATGAGCAAGCTAATACCAAGTTAAAGTTTTGTTACGGACTTAAA
>JAPLGZ010000528.1 GCA_026389895.1 Chloroflexota bacterium
TGAAACCACTGCGCCGCCTTGGCTGGTCACGCCGATTACCCCTAAAGCGGCGACTAAGTTAATCTTAAAGCCACAGCAAACCAGCACCACCGTCGATGGTCTAGTCGAAATCAACATCGAAACTGATGGCGTTGTGGCAAACCCATTCGATCCGGCCCAAATCGATTTACAGGTGCGCTTCACTTCGGCCACCAGCAAAACACTTGTGAGCCCGGCCTTTTGGTATCAGGATTTTGACCCGAAGACCCTGCAACCCAGCGGTGCACCGGTGTGGCGCGTGCGTTTTACGCCTACAGAACCTGGAAAATGGCGCGCCCAGGCTGAACTCGCGCCGCCAAAACTGCTAAGCCAACCCGTTACCATCACTGTCACCCCATCCAACACAGCACGCGGTTTTGTGCGCATCAATGCTCAGAATCCCCACTATTTCGCGTTTGATCAAGGGACGCCCAATAATTTTTATTTCCCGATTGGTCTCAATATTGCCTGGTCAAACCAGCAAGGATTGGGGGTGCTGCAAGATTACGAACATTGGCTGGATCAGCTAAGCCGGAATGGTGGCAATATCGCCCGCGTCTGGATGGCGGCGTGGTCCTTTGGGATCGAATGGAATGACACCGGCCTTGGCAATTACACCAAGCGGCAACAGCAAGCCTGGTTGCTCGATCAGGTCTTTCACCTGGCAGAAAAACACCAGGTCTATATTTTGCTCACCTTGATCAATCATGGCCCTTTCAGCACGTCGGTGAACCCAGAATGGGCCGACAATCCCTATAATGTGACGAATGGGGGCATGCTAAAAACACCCGAAGAATTTGCCACCAATGCCCAGGCGAAAGCCTATTTCAAACGCCGTCTGCGTTATATGGCGGCGCGCTGGAGCTATTCGCCGAATCTCTTCGCCTGGGAATGGTGGAACGAGGTCAACTGGACGCCGCTCGCTGATGACGCGCTCCTTGGGCCGTGGATTGGCGAAATGACCAAGGAGTTACAAAAGTTTGACCCCTATCACCATTTGGTCAGTACCAGTTATGCCAACGGGACAAATACCAAACTCTGGCAGATGTCCGAGTTGAGCTTTTCGCAGCAACACGACTACACCGGCCACGATCCGATCCAAGAATTTAAGACTGCTTTCAATGATATCACAAAGACCGCGCCGAATAAACCGCTCTTGATGGCTGAGCATGGCTTTTCGCCAGCCGATGGCGATAGCGCACTATCCTTTGAGCAGATGCATTTGCATAACGGTATTTGGGCCGCGCCCTTTATTGGGTATGCCGGCACGGGCATGTATTGGTGGTGGGATACGTTGTTCGACAAGAATAATTTGTGGACGGAATTCAAAGGCATCGCCGACTTTATGCAAGGGGAAGATCTGGCGGCCATGCACCCAACGACCGCGACCATTACCACCAAAGGTGCGCAAGCGTTGGCTTTGCAAAATCCACAACGAGCGCTCGTCTGGATTCGTAGCGACGGTTATGGGGTTGATGCGGCGCAGGCGGCCTATTCAAAAGCGGTCAAACAAGCGATCAAAACCAAGGTGCCGCTGAAAAATTGGCACTATGAACCGCCAATGGTCGAAAATTTGACGGTTGTCCTCGCGGGGCTGAAGGATGGGAATTATACAGCGGCTTGGTATTCGCCCGCGGTCCTAACATGGACCAATGAGATCAAGGTGCAAGTAAAAAATGGCAAGTTGACCCTCGCGGTCCCGCCACTCCAATCTGACTTAGCGGTGAAGGTGCTTTCCAATGACTAACCAACTCTCGATTCAGCAATTGCCCGCGTCAGCCATTACGCGCATCGGCGAAATTGATCGCACTGAACACATCACCCTGCATTACACAGTCAAAGACGGGCAGCTTATTGCTGAGACTGTGGATTGGCAATGCCCCCCTTGGTCTACTGAAGGCGCTGGACCACACAGTGTGGCTGGCAATATTCATGCCGAGCGTCCGATTGTGGAAAATGGCGGCGTCCTCCTAGGTGCATTAGACGGCGAGCGATTGGCGGGACTGGCTGTCTTACGGTATAAACTGACTGCGACAATGGCGCAATTAGCCTTCTTGCATGTGACAAAGGCGTATCGCCGCCAAGGGGTCAGCCGGCGTCTGCTGGCCGAAGTGATTAGGCTGGCGAAAGCGGATGGAGCTACCGAACTCTATGTTTCGGCAACACCAAGCGGATCGGCCGTTGGTTTTTATACAACGCAAGGTTTTGTCCTGACCCAGCATCCCCACCCCGAATTGTTTGCGTTAGAGCCGGAAGATATTCATATGATTAAGCCATTGGTATAAACAAACATGAGCGCACCCTGGAAACCGACCAAACATGAAATCGCTGCGGCGGCTGGCAAGCATGTCCCAGACTTGATTGCGCCTAATTTGCGCGTAATCTTTTGTGGGATTAATCCAAGTCTGTACTCGGCAGCCGTTGGCCACCATTTTGCGCGCCCAGGCAACCGTTTCTGGCCGACTTTGTATGCCGCCGGTTTTACCGATCGCTTACTCAAGCCGGTGGAAGAGCAGGAGCTATTGGCGCAGGGATACGGGATCAGCAATTTAGCCGATCGGGCAACGGCGCGCGCCGATGAGTTGCGGCCAGAAGAGTTAATTGCCGGCCATAAACAATTGTTGGCCAAGGTCGAACAGTACCGGCCGCAAGTACTCGCCGTGCTGGTGGTGAGCGCCTATCGCACGGCCTTTGCTCGCCCCAAAGCGGTGATCGGCCCGCAAGCGGAAAATTTCGGTCCAACCTTACTCTGGGTGTTGCCCAACCCTAGCGGCCTCAACGCCCACTATCAACTGGCGGATCTGGCGCA
>JAPLGZ010000269.1 GCA_026389895.1 Chloroflexota bacterium
GATGGCTACCTGTATAAGCGCGGTACGTTTCAATACGTTTACTATAAATCTGAAATAGCTCAGGATGGGATCAGAAATCAGGGTAGTTGCGTAAAAAAAACGTATAGATCGAACGCGTTTGGCTTGATCTTTATCGGTTGAATACGCACGATGGCGCAGGGGATTGCAGCAGTGGCGGTAGGGGATGGGGCATTAAAACGGTGAAGCATCTGTGATCATATCAGGTAGACAGACCAGTACCTATGTCTTATGGTATAGTTGTGAAGATTACGCTAAGCTTACTTTGCCTTAAGTAACCCCGACCACCCCTCGGTATATTGTTACACATCGCGCTCTACACCAATCTCTAAGCTTTTCTGTCGTTTTTTTGCGCGCCTATCTGCTGTTTGTTCCGGCAGCGGCGCGTCTAGGCAGCAGACACGCTGCCTAGGCTGTAATTGAGGTGATTACTGTTAGTACTAATGTCTTATGGTTTGTTAAGAAAATTTAAGTTAGTCTTGAGTTACCAGGAATCCCTCCCGGTATACTGTTATAAACGGCGCGTTGACCCTAGGATTAAAGATATAGATAGGTTTTTTGCGTGTCGCAGGTGCTCTTTAATGCTCTCTGTTTTTAATTTCAAAAGCAAGAAAAGGATAATTAAAATTGTTCAAAAATTTACGTTTTTCTTCTAACTTTTTCTCATTCAAAAAGGTCGCTTCACAGCCGCGTCACCGGGTTGGGCGCAGTCTGATCGCCTTTTTGCTCCTGATGCCGATGCTCTTGTTCAGTCATAGCGCTGTGCAAGCGGCAGATGGCGAGCCAACGCTGAGCATTCCAGCCAGTACTATTAATGTCATGGCTGATAGTACGTTCGAACTCCCAGTTAATTTTGCGGATGCAGCTGAACCGAATGACATTTCAGCCATGAGCTTTTCTCTGGATTTCGACCAGGACTGTCTTACTTTTGACAATATTACTGATGCCGATGCTAATGGCATTCCCGACGCTGTTACTAATCTTCCCGTTGGTTATGTGTCTACCGTGTCATATGACGCAGCTGATACAGGTGGCGAGATTGACTTGTCGATTAGTGATCAGTCCGGTGCTCAAGATGCTCTACCTGATGTTCGCTTAGTAACGTTCGAGTTTGGTGTCAAATCTAGCTGTCGTACAGCGGACGCTGATCAAACAGATGGCAATATGGCGACTGTATCCTTTACCTTTGATACAGATACCGCCCCTACCTTTGGTAACCTTCTTGGCAATGCTGTACTTGGTGGGACACACGCTCAGGGCGACCGTACGTTGCGCTTTAATGCAACCCCTACTAACATTTCGCTTACGTCAAACACGGTTAATGAGAATGTAACGCTGGCTACGACAGTTGGCACATTGAGCAGCACAGACTTTGATATTGGTCAGACGCCTGGCGATAGCCACACGTACAGCTTGGTCACCGGTACGGGTGACACCAATAACACCTCATTCACCATTGTTGGCGCTGCATTAAAGACCAATACCGCCTTAGATTTTGAGACAAAATCCTCCTACTCGATTTTGGTGCGCACAACTGATAGCTATGGTGGAACGTTTGATAAGGCTTTTACAATCAACGTGGCCGATGTAAATGAGACACCTACTAGCCTGACTATCAATACTAGTAGTGTTGATGAAAATTCGACTAGTGGTACCACGATTGGCACCTTTAGTTCGGCAGATCTAGATGCTGCAGATGCTAGTGCAAACAAAAATTACAGCTTTACAAGCGGTGGTGTAGGTGCGCTTGATAATGCCTCCTTTTCGATTAGTGGTCGTCTTTTGAAGACTAGTGCCGCTTTAAATTACGAACTTAAGAAGATCTACAATGTTCATGTGCTCGTCACGGATATCGGTGGCCTCTCGTTTGATAACATCTTCACCATCCGTGTGAATGATGTCAACGATGCACCGGTGGCTTTTAATGATACGATCGGTGCAGCTTTAGAAGTGGTTTCGGCGCCTAAGACAATTTCTGTTTTGGCCAATGATACTGACGAAGACACTATTCTGGCTCATACGCTTAAGGTTGTGCCTGCGTCGGTTGATAGCTTGACTGCTGGCAGTGGCACCGCCGTTGCCAACAATAGTGATACGTCAGTTCTCTATACCCCTGCCGCAGGCTTTAATGGCCCAGTTAGTTTCTCCTATCTGATCAATGATGGGGCAGCAGACAGCGTCGCTTCTGCCAATGTTGCCCTTCAGGTAGTCGCCAACGATGCCCGCGGCGACTGCAATGCTGACACTAAAGTCAATGCCGGTGACTTTCCTGCCTTCGTGCTAGAACTTGCCGACACGGATACCGCTGGCGGCTGGTATAACACGTATACCGGCTCCTACCACGGTAGCCCGATGGGTTGTGACGCCAATGCTGACAAGGCTGTCAATATCTCTGACTTGACCTGTGCAGTCTTGGTCTCTTTTGGTTCTACTGCTTGCACCATCCCATCCGTCCAAGCTGCGAACACCTTGGCCGATGCCGAGTTGACGGTTGGTCAGAATCTGGTGGGTGTGCGCAACAGCACGGTGAATGTGCCGGTGCGTTTGACCACGAATGGCCAAAGTGTGGCGGCGGCGAGCTTTGCCCTGAGCTTTGATAAAGACCAACTGGCCTTTGACGCCACCGACGCCGACCAGAATGGTCTGCCGGATGCGGTTACCTTTAACACCCCGCGGGGGATGGTCACCGTGGCGAACTACAATGAAGCCGCTGGTCGTTTGGAACTTACGGTCTATGCGGTGACACTGCCCATGCCTATGTTGACCGACGGTCTCGTTGCGAACGTTGCTTTGAAGGTTAATGCCCAGACCAATATGGCTGAAACACCCATTACTTTGGTGCAAAGCTCACTGGGCAGCGATCAAGGTCAAGCTGTGCCCGTGCAAATGAATGACGGTTCGGTGCAGATTGCCCAGAATTACAGTCTCTTCCTACCCATCATGCTCCGCTAATCCGTGTAAGCTGGATTAGTTGAACTAGCGTAGTTGCTTCTTCTGTTGCTGCTAGGAACGGCCCCTTGAAACTAAATTCAAGGGGCCGTTCCTGCGAGTAAGTTCGAATTATCTTTGATGGGTCTGTAAGTAATGGCCGATTATATGCAATTGAGGGATACGGCCTACGATGCACCGTGGCATTTATCCTCGCGCAACCCCTCTGCCTGTCTGCTGGGCATGGCCACCATCTTGTGCATTAGCGCGCTACTCTATCTGTTGCTGCCGCCTGCCGCACTCGCTTTTGTTGATTCGGCTGATTGGCAGCAGAGTAGCACCCAAGGTACGTCGGGGCTCTTGGCGGCCAGAACGCCGGCGATCTTTGTGCAAGGCGGCTTGGCCGGCCCCGTTGGCAGCATGATCGCCGTCCCCATTGCATTTGATAGCGTTGGCGATCATGTCGCCGCCCTGAGTTTTACGCTTGACTATGACGACACCTGTCTGGCCCTGGATCCCGCCGATCGCAATCGCGATGGCTTGCCAGATTCGATTGTCATGGATGTCCCGGCCCAATTCTTCCCTTCGATCAGTGTCAATCCTGGCGGTCAATCAGGCCGGTTGAGTGTGGTGTTGGCAGATTACATTCCACCATTGGCGGCACTACTCGATACAGCCGCCCTGGTCACCATCCAATTTCAGATCGTTTGTCCGCTGGCGCCTGGACTAATAACCTATGCGTCTGTCGATTTTGCCACGGCGCCAGCTGTGGGTTTCAGCGATAATACTGGCCGCGATCTACCCGGTGTCGCCCGCGCCGGGGTTGTGGAGGTGATCGGTGCAATCCCTGGCATCACACCGACGCCAACGGTCACGCCAACACCGTTGGCTGGGTCGCCAACCCCCACGCTCATTCCCACGGCACCCAGCACGCCCATCCCGCCGCCGGCGATGGTGCTGGAAGTCAGCGCCTGGCCAGAACGGATCACGCGTGCTGATCGGAGTGTGCTCTTTATCTTGGATTATGTTGTCCTTACCACAAAGGATGATCTTGCGCTTGACATTTTGGTGCCACAACATAGCTATTTTGATGCGATGGCCAGCACCTTTGGGTGGCAGTGTGGCAGCGAAGTGGTGAATCAGCACTGCCGCTTTCCGCTTTATGACACAGCCCATCCCAATAATTTGAATGGACGGCTCTTCTTTGCTGTGGGGTTGAACTGGCCGTTGCCAGCCAGTGTGACACAAATTGCCTGGACTGCCACCGTTATGGTCAACGACGAACCGAGCAATCAAGTTCAGCCGTTGGTGCTGCCCGTGTTGCCGGCCGACAGTTCGTTGCCGTCCAATCCACTCACGCTGGATCTGTCCACGGCCAACGCCGAGTTCGTCGTCGGCCATGATCATGAGCTACTCTACACGTTTACCTATACCAACAGCGGCCAGGTGCCATTAGCTGGGATCGCGTTTCACTTGGTGCTGCCTCCTGCGACCCTAATTCGCCAGGCACCTAGCGCGCCATTTGATTGGCATTGCAGGTTTGCCGTTGATGGACAACAGGAATGCGCCCTGTCTGCCGCCGAGATTTCGCCCGGCGCGCCAGGAAAACAACAGTTCGTGCTGAGCTTTGTGACGGCTGTCGCGCGAAGCACAAAGAGTGCGATTGTGTTGGTTGTGTATGCGACCCAGGCCGGTCGAGTCTTAAACAGTCACTCACTGGTTGTTCCAATGCAGCAACCCGAGGGGAATGAACCTGAGATTATCAGGCTGTTTCTGCCGTTGATCTCCAATACACCGAATTAACCGACCCTACCTCTATTAGGGTGTGCTTGACAAATTGCCGCGCCAAGCGGGCGCCCCCACCCGGCTAGGGTAAGAAATGGCTCCACTTTTTCAGTGTCAATGTTTGACCGTTAATCCTGGTGTAATCATTCGGTCATCTCGCTCTAAGCAAGCGCCGCTACACTCCGCCGTATCCAGCCCAACGGGTGACTATGGCATCTACTGGGCGCGCTTTCTAGCTGATCTGCTAACGGAGCTCTTCTAGCTATAATTTAGCGGTGCAAGGCGGTGACGCTTGATCAACAAAACATTCGTCGAAATCAATGGTAAACAGATGGCGCAGGTGACATTTCGCGTTCCCGATGGGCTTTGGGCCTGTGCGCTCTATCTGGTCGGTGATTTTAATCAGTGGCACAATACGTCGCATCCCTTTGAGCGCACTAAGCGAGACGGGTGGACGATTACTATCTACCTAGAGATCGGTCACGCTTACCAATTTCGGTATCGCTGTGAGGCCGATCACTGGCTCAATGACACCCATGCCGATGCGTATGTACACAATGCCTATGGCAGTGACAATTTTGTCGTGGTGACCGATCCAAATTTTCAGCCCCATCGTGACCCAAGGCCAAAGGAGAACTGAACTGGCTGCTGCTTTGGCCGCGCGTTTATACCCCTAAACGGTTGCGGCGCAATATCTCATCCTTGCTTTGCACGGTGCTCACGGTGTGGCCAGGCAGCGGTAAAATCTGCTCGTGCAATGTGTCAATGATCCACGCCTTTTGGGGAAAATAGCTCTCTTCCAACTCCGCTGGCGGTGCGATCCAATTGCGTGCGCCAACAATGGCCACCGGCCCATCCAGATCGTCAAAGGCTAATTGACTGATCGTGGAGGCCATGGTGTGTAGAAATGAGCCGCGTTCACAGGCGTCGGAGGCCAGGATAATTTTGCCTGTCTTTTGGACCGATGTGATGATCTGGTCGTAGTTCAGCGGGTTGATAAAACGCGCGTCGATCACTTCGGTGGAGATGTTGTATTGCTGCGCCAATTCATCCGCCGCTTCCAGCGCACGATAAAGGGTCGCGCCGAGGGTGACGATGGTCAAGTCGTGGCCCGCACGCCGAATGACTGGTTCGCCCAATGCCACTTCATAATAGGTGGTGGGGACCCCTCCTGCCACCAGAAGCTCTGGTTCGGGGTAAAGCCGCTGACTTTCAAAAAAGATCACCGGATCGGTGCCGCGCAAGGCCAAATTGAGCATGCCCTTGGCATCATAGGGCGTCGCTGGAAACATCACTTGTAGGCCTGGGATGTGCGCGACCAACGATGTCCAATCTTGTGAATGTTGCGCCCCATACTTCGAGCCCACCGAGACGCGCAACACCAATGGCATCTGCAGCACGCCACCGGACATCGCTTGCCACTTTGCCATTTGATTGAAAATTTCGTCACCGGCCCGCCCCATAAAATCGCAATACATCAGCTCCGCTACGACGCGCCCCCCGCTCAGCGCATAACCAACCGCTGTGCCGACAATCGCCGCCTCGGCAATCGGTGAATTAAAGAGTCGGTGATAGGGCAAACATTCGGTGAGCCCCCGATAGACACTAAAAGCGCCGCCCCAGTCGCGATTCTCCTCGCCATACGCAATCATCGTGGGGTCCGTATAGAAACGATGGATCATTGCTTCAAACAGCGCCTCCGCATAGGTGACACACTTAAGTTTGGGCAATGGTTGGCCAGCGTCCAAACCAAAGCGTACTTTGCCCAGCGTGGCCTGTAACCGGCTCTGCTCTTTGGGCAGCAATACCTCTGGCGTCCCTACACCTAGCTGATCGGCGGTTTGATGGGAAAACATCAACGCCCCAATTGAATCAACGGCCATGTTCAGGCGAGGTGAGATCTCTAGCGAGACAGCCGCCTCCAGAATCTTGATCAACTGCTCTTCAATGTCCGCCGCAAACACGGCCAATTGGGTGGCGCTGGCGTGGCCATTTTGTTGGAGATAGTCCCCATAGGCCAGCAGGGCGTCTTGTTCACGCCACAGATCAATCTCGCTCTTCTCGCGATACGACATGGCATCCGAGACGGAATGGCCGGCCAGGCGATAGACCACCGTGTCCAGCAGCACAGGGCCGAGGCCGGCTTCCAGCACTGGGCGCTTGCGGGCCAGTGCGTCGATCACCGCCAGTGGGTTATAGCCGTCGATCCGTTCGGCGTGCATGGCGGCAGGGTTGACACCCAGGCCAACCCGCGCCAGCACCCCAAAGCCCATGGTTTCGCCCACCGTTTGCCCACCCATGCCATAAAAATTGTTCATAAAGTTGAACAAGATCGGCGGATTGCCCCCGATGGCCGGGTCCCACAGCGTGCGATATTGGTCCATGGCGGCAAACATCATCGCTTCCCAGACCGGTCCACAGCCCAGCGATGCATCACCAATGTTGGCGATCACGATGCCTGGTCGGCGATTAACGCGTTTGAAGAGGGCCGCACCGGTGGCAATATCCGCCGAGCCGCCGACCAGCGCATTGTTGGGCATAATCCCAAAGGGGGGGAAAAAGGCATGCATCGAGCCGCCCATGCCCCTGTTAAAGCCAGATTCACGCCCAAAGATTTCGGCCAGTGTGCCATAAAGCACGTAGTTGATCGCCAAATCTTTCTCGTCGTCGGCCTCCAAACGTTCCACCACGCGCAACGCCGCGCCGCCCATGTAGCTCTCCATGATCCGCATAAGTTCGGCATTGCCCAGCTTTTCAATGGCCGAGAAGCTCTTGGCGAGAATCTCGCCGTGGCTACGGTGCGAGCCAAAGATCAGATCGTCGGGTGTCAAATGATAGGCCTGGCCGACCGCCGCGGCTTCCTGGCCAATCGAAAGATGCGCCGGGCCTTTGTGTTGATAGGTGATGTGCGCATAGACGCCTTCCTTTTTGACGCGATCGAGCATTGTTTCGAATTGGCGGATATAGAGCATATCCCGATAGATGCGCACCAAATTAGCTTGGCCAAAGGTGCGCGCCTCTCGCGCCGGATCGCTCACGTAGGCGTTTAGCGGAATTTCGGGTGACGTCAGCACGCTGCGTTGGCGCATCTCGGCGGGCGTAATCATCAGTGCTTTGGTCATTAGTCAATTACCCTTTGCCTAAGAAATTGTCAGAAAAACCGCGTATCCAGTGCTTGAAATTAGATCCGACGCGCAGCGAAACCCACCGCCAGTGGTGAAAAGAGCAACCCATAGCGGTAGGTTTCGTCATAAGTGTAGCGCGATTATTGCGACTCGTGAGTCCTCTGGGCGCGCCGGTCAAACCATTTTTAGGGCATTCTATGCCTGTGACCAATAATCCACAACCAAAACTTGCCCAACATAGGGCTGAATCAAAGCCACAAAGGCTTTGTGAGCCGGGTGGGGTAAATAGGCGTCCCGATCTGCTTCAGTCGCAAAGGTGAGGAGAAAACAGTGTGTGTAGCCCGCGCTCAAATTTTCTGGGCTGACGTTGGTGCCCCATTCCAATGTTCGAATATTGGGGATTTGGGTGGGCAACGCGACGAAGGCCCGCTCGACTTCTTGACTTTGAGCGGGCGTTGCGGTGGCTTTAAAATTGAATAGGACAACATGGCGCAACACGGAGGTAGCTAAATTTTCAGTCATCTTGTTATTCTCGGTTCTCGATGTTAGTACATCAATCTGGTTAACGGGCGATTGGGAAAATCACAATAGACGATTTTGTACTTCGGCGAGCTTAACCCAGCGACCTTCCGCCGAAGAACGCTGGGCCGCCTCCATCACTTCCTGGATGTGGAGCCCATCGGCAAACGAAGGCGCCGCGGGCTGGCCATCGGCAATGGCCTTGAGAAATTGATATTGACATTCGGCATGGCTGCGTTCAAAACCGGGCGCCATCGTCCAATCCGGGCTTTTGGCATCGGGGTAACGCCCACCCGTTTCAATTTTACGAAAACCACGCAGACCACCCAGCGGCGATTCTGCCTCGCGCACGTCATAGACCTCTAGCCACGCTGGGTTGGCCGTGTTGAAGCGGATGGCGCCTTTTTCGCCAAAAATTTCCACCGGTCCATCATTGGTAAAACCCGTGCCCATGCGCGAAGTTTCTACCAAGCCGAGCGTGCCATTTTTCAAGCGCACATGCATCAGCGCAATGTCATCGACATCCACCGGCGCGGTTTGCGTTGAACCGGCCACAATCGGGCGTTGCTTGATCAGCGTCTCTAGCGTGGCCTGCACCGATTCGTATTCGCCGAGCAGATAATAGAGCAGATCTAGAATATGTGAACCCAGATCAAAGAGCGCCACGCCCCCCGAGACTTCTTTGCGCAGGCGCCAGGAGAGTGGTTTGTCGGGGCTGATGTAGCTGGAACGGTAATAGCGCCCGCGAAAGGAGAAGATCTGTCCCAGAAAACCGGCGTCGATC
>JAPLGZ010000412.1 GCA_026389895.1 Chloroflexota bacterium
ACGAGCCCCGGCTTTTCGATCTATCTAAAATTTAGCAAACAGAGAAAGAACAGGGGTTCACCCAATCTGTCGGGTAGCTTTCTAGGCGATTTTGACCCTCACGTTGGACGGCGTATAGTATACAGCAAATAAAAATTTCAGTTGCAGATAGACTCATGCGCGTGTAAAATTTGTCATAGCAACAAAGTTCCAGCTCATTCGCTAAGCTCGACATACTTGAGAAAGCTTGCAGATCATCAATATTTCGCTAGGTCACCCGCCAGAAGCCGCTGCCAAACAATTTTTGGGACGGGGCGCCCTGATTCATTTTGTGCCCAATACCCTTGCCACAGGAGATCTTCAAAATGATAGCTGAACGTACTACGCCATTTAATCCAGAAGCGTTACCCGCCATGATCGAGGAATTTTCCCGAGAGGGCTGCGTACTCATTCCGAACGTTTTGACGGCGGATGAAGTGGCCGCACTGCGTGCAAAAACCGATGAATATGCGGCCAATCCGAGTACAGCCAGCAAACATATCACCTTTGCGGCCAACGCGTTTGTGCTCCGCTATTGCCAGGAACTTGATCCGATCTTCCAGGCCATGACCACTCACCCCACGATCTTGAAGGTGGCCGAAGCGGTGCTGGGTGCAAACCCCAAGTTTAATGCGATGAACGTGATCCGTAACGGGCAAGGCCAAGCCATTTCGCATTGGCATGTCGATGATGTGTTGGAATTTCCCCTGCCCGCGGAAATTGCCCGCTTCGACGCCCGCATTCGCATGCCGGTCTTCTGGATGACGGTGCAGGTTGCCCTCAGTGACATCGACAGCCTTGAACATGGGCCAACCCAATTCGTGCCAACAAGCCACTACTCAGGCCGGAAACCCGACCAGAACCCAACGTTTGAAGGCAAGGGTCCACAAGAGGTCCTCTGCAAAGCCGGCGACATCTATTTGACCAACCATCAATGCTGGCATCGCGGCGCGCCGAACTTGTCCGAACGCGTTCGCTATATTATGCAGCTTCAGTACGCGCAAAGTTGGGCCGATCGACGGTTTAAAGGCTGGGCTTAGTAGCCGCATAAAAATTACATTTTGGGCTAGAACAACAGAAATCCAGCCAGCCACGGACAGTCGGATGGGCCAGATGCTTTCGACTGTCCGTAGGCAAATGCCAGTGGCAATACACGCCGTGCGCACGAACATCACCGCCCCTCAATTTCACGTCAGGCATAGGGCCAACGTGCCGCCATTCTTTTTACATCAATCCCCACAGCTGCCCTACAAGGCTTGAGGTAACGACCCTAATTGTTCGAAAGCCAGGGACTGTGCTTTAATGAACCCAAAGATATCAGAATCCAAAATACAAAAGCAAGCGCAACCATGACACGAAGTGATTAAATCGAAAAAGAACTTGAGCCTTTGCCAGCTACAGTAGCCAGCGTGGGTAGGCTCGTACAGCATCGTTGCGCAGGGAGAAGGGCCAAGACAACGCGCGTTGATCTAGGTCAGTTTGGCTACGATCGACAATCCGGATGATCAGTATGTAGGGAAGGTTTAAAGCTATGATGGTCTGTATTCTCTTTTTTGGCAGGGACATAAAGCCGAGCACGCTAGGAGACCGCGGATGAGCCGACGCGAATTTACGGTCGCCAATGAATATCAATATGATTACCGCTCACCAGTGCGCTGGTTGACCTCGCACATTATGCGCTATCGGGTGCTCTTGGTGGTCTTCCTGCTCACAACTGTTGGTATGGCCAGCTCGCAAAGTATGTCGGCAGTGATGGTAGGCCGGGCCTTCGACACGGTGATCCGTGGTGCAGGGGTGCCGGCCCTGACAGCCACCGCGCTATTGGTCGTGGCGGCTTATGTAGGTTATGGGCTGTTCGACATCGTCAATAGTATGGCGATCCGGGTGCTCGCCCAACGGGTCGAGCGCGACGCGCGCGACGAACTGTATATCAGTCTATTGAGCAAAAGCCAGACTTTTCACGGGCGACAGCGGATCGGTGATCTGATGGCGCGTGTGACCAACGATGTACAACAGGTTAACCAGTTTATCAGCCCAGCGCTGGGCATGACAACGGAATCTGTGCTCACGCTGGTGATTCCACTGATTACAATTGCCACGCTCAACCTCAATTTGCTGCTGGTGCCAATCATCTTTCTGACGGCGCTGACATTCGCCTTGCGCCGCCACAACCAAAATTTGCGACCTGTGGCCGGTGTGCTGCGCGAACGTTTCGGCGCCATGAATGCCGGTCTGGCCGAAACGATCACGGGGATCGAGGTTGTCAAAGGGTTTGCCCAAGAGCCGGCCGAGGAAGCCCGCTTTCGAGAAAATGCCCACGGCTACCGCAATGCCTTTGTGCGTGAGGGCGAGGTGACGGCGCGTTATCTACCCCTGCTGCTCTATGGGATCGCCGTCGGGCTGGCCTTCGGTCACGCCTTGTTCCTCTTTCGCCAGGGGGCCATCTCCGTCGGTCAAGTAATCACCTATATGGCGCTGGTCGGCACCTTGCGCTCGCCGATCCGCTTTTTGCTGACGACTTCATCGGTGGTTCAGCAAAGCCTGGCCAGCGCTCGCCGCATCCTAGATATGATCCTGACCGAGACCGAGTTGGATCAAAATAGCACTGGCATTGCGAAGCCAATGCAGGGCGATATTGTCTTCGATCATGTGAGCTTCAGTTATGATTTTACAGGAAATGACAACGCCCCAGCCCTAAACGCCCACAGCAATGGTCACGCCGCGCCACCTGCGGTGACCACCCCGCTGGTTTTAAGTGACATTTCCTTCCATGCCAGCCCAGGCCAGACCATCGCCATTGTCGGCCAAACTGGCGCGGGCAAGAGCACACTCACCAAGTTGCTAAACCGGACCTTCGACACGAATAGCGGTCGCGTCTTGATTGACGGTATCGACGTGCGTGATTGGAGCTTGGATAGTCTACGCGCCCAGATTGCGACGATCGAGCAAGATATCTTTCTCTTCTCGCGCACCATCGCTGAAAACATTGCCTTTGGCGCGCGCGAGTCGGTGACCCAAGCGCAGATTGAGGCCGCGGCCCAAGAAGCGCAGGCGCACGAGTTCATCACCAGCTTTCCCAATGGCTATGAAAGCGTGATTGGCGAGCGTGGCGTGATGCTCTCTGGTGGGCAGCGGCAACGCCTTGCCATCGCCCGCGCCTTTCTCAGCGATCCCAGAATTCTCGTGCTGGATGATTCGACGAGCGCCATCGACAGCAATACCGAGGATCAGATCCAGCGCGCCATGCGGCGCATTTTGGAAGGACGCACCACGCTCTTGATCACCCATCGGCTGTCGCAGATTCGCAGCGCCGACCACATCTTACTGATGAAAAATGGGCGGCTGATCGCCCAAGGCACACACAACGATCTCATGGCAACCAGCATCGCCTATCGCCAGATCTTTGTGCCAGACGAAATTAGCGAACGTCGTAAAGAAAAAGTGGCAGGGTAGGGAAAGAAGAGAGAGACAAGGAGACACGGAATTAGAGATAAAGGATTAGGGATTAGAACCGGATCCTATACCATGTCTCCTTGTCGCCCCCTCTCCCTCTCTCCTCTTTCCTGGCCTTCTTCCGCTTGGTATTTTCACAATGAGGAGCATTACTATGGGTATTATGGGCGGGCTGAACGCCGAAGAATATGATCGCAGTTACAGCGATTGGCAACTGGTGCGGCGTATTGCGGCTTATTTCCGACCCCACTTGGGCAAAGTGGGCCTCGTCGCCTTTATGGTTACACTGACTTCCCTGGCCGGCACTGTGACGCCAATTCTGATCTCGCGCGGGATCGACTCGCTCTCAGGCAATCCACAGTTACAATTGTTGCTTACCCTGGCCGCAGTAGTCACGGTGTTGGGCGCGTTGGGCTGGGTCTTTAACTTTATCCAACAGTGGTTTTCGGCGCGTGCTGTGGCCGATGTTGTATTGGCGCTGCGTGAAGATGCCTTTCGCGCCGTGATGCGCCGCGATTTATCGTTTTACGATCAGTTCGCCTCCGGGCGCATCGTGAGCCGAGTGACATCAGACACCCAGGATTTTGCCACCGTCGTCACACTGACCGTCGATTTGCTCAGTCAACTTGTGCTCGTTGTCGTGATCAGCCTCGTGATGCTCTCACAAAACGGGCGGCTGGCGCTGATCACCTTTACCCTTGGCCCGATTGTCGTGGCGATCGCGTTGGTCTTTCGCCGTTTTGCCCGGCGCGCTATGCAACAATCGCAGCGCGCGCAAGCGACGGTCAACGCCACGATTCAGGAGACGATCAGCGGGATCGCCGTGGCCAAGAACTTTCGCCAAGAAGCCACGATCTACAATGATTTCCGAGCCACCAACGAATTGGCCTATCGTGTCCAATTGGCGCGCGTCGCCGTCTTCGGCAGTATCTTTCCATTGCTGAACACGGTCTCTGGCGTTGGCGTCGCCGCCATCATCTATGTCGGCGGCTTGATGGCGATCAGCCGCAGTATCTCAGTCGGCGACTGGTATCTTTTTGTACAAAGCCTCGGCATCTTCTTTTACCCGATCACCAGCATCGCCTCTTTCTGGAGTCAATTTCAACAAGGATTGGCCGCCAGCGAACGTGTCTTTGCGCTGATCGACGACGAGCCATTGGTCGTCCAGACCGCGCAGGAGCCTGTCGTCCGGCTGCGCGGCGAGATCATCTTCGATCATGTAACGTTCAATTACAGCACCGGGCGCAACGCCGTTTTACAGGATTTCTCGCTGACGATCCCGGCCGGTGAGACGCTGGCCATTGTCGGCCACACAGGGGCCGGCAAGTCAAGCCTGGTCAAACTGATGATGCGCTTCTATGAGTTTCAAAGCGGTCAGTTGCTCGTTGACGGCCGCGATATCCGTACCCTGGATCTGGGGCAATATCGCCGCCAACTCGGGCTGGTGCCTCAGGTGCCATTTCTTTTCTCGGGAAACGTGGCCGACAATATCCGCTACGGACGCCCTGGCGCAAGCGATGGCGACGTGGCCGCCGCCGCCAACCAACTGGGTGACGGCAGTTGGCTAGACGATCTACCACAAGGTATCAACACCGATGTCGGCGAGCGCGGGGCGCGCCTTTCGCTGGGCCAACGCCAGCTTGTCGCACTGGCGCGCGTGCTGCTCCAAGATCCCGCCATTTTGCTGCTGGATGAAGCAACCGCCAGCATTGATCCGTTCACCGAAGCGCAGGTTCAAGCCGCACTGTCGACCGTGCTGAAAGGGCGCACCAGCGTCGTCATCGCCCACCGTCTCTCAACCGTGCGCGCCGCCGACCGCATTATTGTCCTGCGCAATGGCCAGATTATCGAGGAAGGCGATCACGACGGTCTGCTCGCCCGCGGTGGTCATTATGCCGAACTTTACACGACATACTTCCGCCATCAATCATTGGAATATCAACCGTGGCAAGAGGGAGAAACGGTGGAGTTAGATCGACAGTAACGCACTGAATGTTCTGCTATTTGAATTTGGTGGGGTCAATAAGGATGCGACTAAGCTTCCGGGAAGAGGAGAACTATTGGTTTACGAACCAATAGTTCTCCTCTTCTCGGAAGCTCTTTTCTATAGTTGGGGATGCCCCACTAAATTACAGTTCAATCGCTATCCGATCAGCGAATAGGGCCAGCACAGTCGTGATTGGAGCGAAAACAAATCGCTCAGCCGTAACACCTGAGGCTAGATTCGCAACGCAGGCTATATCAAGACGGACACCGGTGGCTGCCGGATCTTTACCTCGCGCTGCACACGCTCAGCTAATGCTGCTTCTGCCACTTCCAAATCATAGCGAGCCTGCAAGCGCATCCAGACATTCGCACTTGTACCAAAATAACGTGCCAGACGCAAAGCTGTATCCGCTGTCACCGCACGCTTGCCATGCACAATCTGGCTGATACGCAAAGCTGGTACACCCAAATCTTGCGCAAGGCGGTACTGACTTAAGCCTAGCGGCTTCATAAAGTCTTCGAGTAGTACTTCACCCGGATGAATTGGTGGTAAGCGTTCTTCCTCCGCTACATTTATTTTATTAGTCATGATAATCCTCGATTTTGACCTGTTTCGCCTTACTTCACTAGGCCCGAAGATCAAGCAGCCAGTCATCATTCATTGTCTTATCACGCAACATTTTGCGCGCATCACGCCAGGCCCATCGCGCTCAAATTGCGATAACTGATCGTCAAACTCTCAAATGGATCGCGCTGGCAGATGTCCTGTTCCACGGCATACCATTCGACATTGGCAACTTGGCAAGCGTGCAAGATGGCCGGCCAGTTGAGATTACCTTCCCCCACTTCGGCCATCTGTTGTTCACCGCCGCCGATCACCATGTCTTTCAGATGAATCACCGGCATGCGATCCTGCATCCGGGCGATCCAGGCCGCTGGGTCGCCGCCGCCATGTTGCACCCAATAGGTGTCGATCTCGGCTTGAAGATAGCGTGGGTCGCTTTCGTTATAGACGATGTCAAGACCACTGCGGCTGGCGTGTGGATTCTCGGCCGTGGGATGGGGAAAACGCACAAATTCGAAGCTGTGATTGTGATAGCTAAAGGTCAACCCTGCCGCGGCTAGCTTTTCGCCAATCGCGCTGGCCTCGACGGCAAACCGTTGATAGGCGGCTTCGCCACCAGTGCGATAGGGGGCGGGCATGCTGCCAATGGCGACATGGCGGCAATTCCAGAGCTTGTGCTGCTCGATCACGGGGTCGAGATCGTGCCAAAGCGCATCGTAGCCAATATGCGTGTTGCAGATCGTCAAGCCCAGGTCGTCGACGAGAGTCTTGACTTCGGCATGCGGGATCGGCCCAATCGCCGAGACTTGGACAGCCGTATAGCCGATCTGGGCAATTTTGCGCAGGGTTGTGGCAAGGTCAGTGGCCGTTTTGGTGAAGTCGCGCACCGTGTACAGTTGGGCGGCGAGCAGTGGTTGTGACATGGGTTAGCTCCTGTCGGCTTGAGATTAGAGATTGACAATGGTATGATTATGCCTTTTCAATCCCCATTACGCAACTCATTTCGACGTGATGCGCTCCCAAAGCGCCAGTTCCCCTGCCACATCATTGTCCATGCAGCGGTGAAGAGGTAGTGATGGCAATGAACATTCTACGCCTTCAGTATTTATTGCTTCGGAATGGCCTTAGCTGCTGGGTTCGCCTATTATGGCAAGATAGTCAGCACAAACGTATTAACTTCAGAACCCCACCTCGTGCTACGCTTGCGCCACGGGGCTAGTCAATGGGATAGTAGCCTGAAATACGCGATCCATGTGTTCGGTGCTCAGAACCGGGGCCTGTTCATAGAGAAAACAAGCGGCCGCGCGCTGGGCATCGGTCTGGTAGAGTTGGGGGGCCTGTTGCAAGCATTTTGTCATGGCCGCAGGACAACGATCGGCGAATTTGCACGCGGTCTGATTGCGCGGCTGGTTGGGCAAAGCTGGCGCCGCCTCCGCTGTCCAAGGCTGGTCGGGATCTGGCACGGGAATTGAGCCAACCAGCAGGCGCGTGTACGGGTGATTGGGTTGGCGGACGACGAGATCGACGCTGCCCGCTTCAGCCACCGAACCGCGATAGAGGACGATGATATTGTCGCCGATCTGGTAGGCGGTGGTCAGATCATGCGTGATGTAGATGATCGAGATACCGAACTCTTCTTTGATCCGCTGCAGACTCCCGAGCACGGTCGCACGGAGAGAAGCGTCGATCATCGAGACCGGCTCGTCGGCAAGGATGATCCGGGGCTTGAGGATCAGGGCGCGCGCCACCATCACGCGTTGCCGCTGTCCACCGCTGAGCTGATGTGGATAGCGGCCAAGCGTCTCCTCTGGTCGCAGGCCAACGGTCTCAAGCGCCTGCTCAATCAAATGCCACTTCTCTGCGTTCGACTTGGCAAGCTTCATGTAGTCGATCGGGGTGGTGAGCACGTGGTCCACCCGATAGAAGGGATTGTAGACCTCGAATGGATCCTGGAAGATCACCTGAACATCGTTCAGAAACCCGCGCGATTCGTCGCCCGACAGCGAGCGCAGATCCTTTCCCTTATAGAGCACGCTGCCTTCCGTAGGCGAGGTAACGCCCAACAGCAGGCGCGCCAACGTCGTCTTGCCGCTGCCGCTCTCGCCAACAATCGCCGTAATTGAAGGAGCATCGCCGGCGATCGTCATCGAGAAATCATCAAGGGCCACTGTGCTAGTTCGATCAAACAGACCACCACCAAAACGTTTGGTGACGTGGCGAGCTTCTAATAATGCAGTCATAGATACGGATTCCTTCATTCATGGTAAATGCAAAACAGTTACACAGAACATATGGAGGAGTACGCTTCAGTAGCAGCCACAGAGGGGA
>JAPLGZ010000392.1 GCA_026389895.1 Chloroflexota bacterium
GACAGCATATTCTTGGATCAGCCGTTCGGTCTCCTCACCCATCAACTCGCCGTTCATTGGATCAGTCAAGCCGTCTTTTAGCAAGATATCGGTCACCTGTTCCTGGTTTTCGCCGATTAACAATTTGTACCCCCAGCGCGCCTTGTGGCTCAGCAGAAAACCAGCCTGCGACATCGACTCAATCCCACCGACCATGTCCAAATCCGCATCGCCGGCGCGGATGGCCGTGTCACCATTGATGGTGCTCATCATGCCCGAAGAGCAGAGCATATCGACGGCGTAACCGTCAACATCATTGGGAATTCCCGCTTTCAAAGCCGCGTGGCGCGGCACTAGTTGACCGTGGCCATGTTTCAAAATGTTGCCGAAGATGTATAGATCCAAATTTTTGCCTGCAATGCCGGCCCGTTCAAGCGCCGCCCTCATCACATGCGCGCCCAGATCAACTGGCGACAGCTCTTTTAACCCGCCCCCAAACTTGCCAATCGGCGTGCGCACAGCCGATACGATATATGATTCGCTCATTGTTTTCTCCTTGAATTGAAAGGGTGGCCTGCCTCACCCCGTTCGGCTGAGTTCACGTCGAAGCCCAGCCAGATCTCCTGAATCAAAGTACCGAATCCAGGAGAGGGGAGCACATCAACTGATCTCACTCATCACTTATTACTCATCACTCATCACTAGTCACGTATACTGTCCCCCATTCACACTCAACACCTCTCCCGTAATATACCCCGCCATCACGGGAGAGAGTAAAAAGGCTGTGGCCCAGGCGATTTCTGCCGGTTCGGCAAAGCGCCGCAGCGGGATTTTCGCCAGAATGCGTTCTTTTACTTTGTCGGGAATGGCTTTGACCATGTCGGTGGATGTGAATCCGGGGGCGACCACATTGGCACGTACGCCGTAACGCGCGCCTTCCAATCCTAGTGTTTTGGCCAGCCCAATCATGCCGGCTTTGGCCGCTGCATAGTTGGCCTGACCAATGTTGCCTTGTTCACCAACCACAGAACTGATAAAGACGAGCGATCCACTGCCCCGTTCATATAATTTCGGCATGAGCGGGTGTAAGGTGTTATAAACGCCATTCAAATTGGTATCAATCACCGCGTACCAATCTTCGACGGGAATGTTGGGAAAAAGATTATCCTTCGTGATCCCGGCATTCAGGACGACACCATAAATGGGACCTACTTCAGCCTCCACGCGGGCGACGGCTTGGGCCATGATCAGTGGATCAGTTATGTCCGCCTGCATGGTCCAACGCGCCGCTGGACCTGGCGCGCTGCGATAGGTATAGGCAACCAGCGCGCCTAATTGATTCAGCGTCTCTACAATCGCCGCGCCAATGCCTCGATTGCCACCAGTCACAAAAATGATCTTGCCGTCCAGACCAAACATTGGTTTTCTTTCTATACGCGAGTGAGCCAGAGCTGCCTGGGCCACTCAGTGAATGCTGACCAACTTGCATTAGCTAGGTGATGCTGAAGGCCGCGCCTTCAGCCAATCGGCAATCAACGGTGATAAATTTTTTTGTACTTTGCCACTGACATAGATGCCAATATGGCCCACTGGGAACGATTGCACGCTATAATCTTTGCCGCCAATCAATGCGCCCAATGCCAAGGAAGAAGCCGGCGGCACCAGATGATCCTCCCCGGCATAGATATTGAGCACCGGCATGGTAATTTGACCCAGATCCACGCGCCGCCGGCCAATCTCTAGTTGCCCTTTGATCAACTTATTGCCCTGATAAAAATCCTTGATGAACTGCCGCCAGGCTTCACCAGCCTGATCGGGGCTGTCAAAGATCCACTTTTCCATCCGCAAAAAGTTGAGTAACTTGCGCTCATCCTGGGCAATGTCTAGCAACTCGATGTATTTGCCAATGTTGAGCGCAAACGGGCGTAACATGAGGTAACCCGTATTCATAAAATTGCCCGGTACATTGCCCAGCGTTTCGACGATTAGATCGGCATCCATCCCCTGACACCAGGTGTTAAGCAGGCCACAACCGCCTGTCCCCGTCACATGAAAGTCGACGGGTGTGACCATGGTGATCAAGTTTTTGATTTTTTCTGGGTGGAGGGCCGTATAACAGAGACTAAAGGCGCCCCCTTGACAAATACCCAGCAGATTGATCTGGTCCACTTGATGTTGAGCGCAGATGGTCATCACACAATTGTGGATGTAGCCGTTGATATAATCATCCAACGTTGTCCATCGTTCAGTGGGGCCGGGATAGCCCCAGTCGATCAAGTAGAGATCTATGCCCAATGCGAGCAAATTGCGGACTAAGGAGCGATCTTCCTGGAGATCAACCATATAGGGGCGGTTGACCAAGGCATAGACCAGGAGCAGCGGGGTGGCAAAGGGCTTTCTGACCAGTGGCGCATAGTGATAGAGCACGAGTTTATCTTCGCGATACACTTCCAACTTGGCCGCTGTGCCAATCGCAAAGTCTTCGTCGCGCAACTTACTCAAAGCCTCGATGCTAAGGCGCGCCGTTTGGTTGAGTTCAACCAGTGCTTGGGTCAGCTGCTCTGGTGAAAACGGCAGCGGAAAAGGTGTGGCCATCAGGCGCCTTCCATAAGGCCACTGTTGTCAGTGGGGTTGTCTGCTTGGGATCGAGATGCGCGCTTTTTCGGGGTGGACGTTTTGGCCTTAGCGGCTTTGGCGGCTGGCTTGGGGGCTGGTGTCAGTTTGATCGCTTGTTTGAGCGCTTTTAGCTCCTTGCGCAGCTCATAAATCTGGCGATGCGCTTCGTCCAAATCGCTTCGCGTGGGCATATCTTGGCTGCGGAGCCAGGTTTCGTTGAGTTCACGCAACTGGCGGCGCAAGGCCATACCGCTGTTGATCACGGTGCTTTGTGCTTTGGCATACGCTTCGGAATGGAAAAGATCCAGATAGTGCTCATCGGCCACGGCCACCCACAGCGTGCTAAATTGGCGTGGATGCTCAAATGTTTGGCCGTGCTGTGCCATGGTGTGCAATTTTTGCAATAGGGCCATAAAGGCGTTTATCCATGCGTTGCCGAGCAAGGTTTGATAGGCTAGCAGCGCCTGTTGATAATCGCTCCACAAGCTGAATGATTTTTTTGCTCTTTCCGTCCATTCCCGGTGCAAACCCAAGCTGGGCGCGGCCAAGAAAGGGCTGAAAATTTGCTCAAACGCTTGCCAACCGATGTTGTTGAGTTCGGCCCAGGGCGGTGCAGCCTGCGCCTGCCCTGCTGTTTGCCACTGTTCGGCCATTTTCAGCCAAGGGGCAACCCAGGGCTGATCCAAATTTTGCATTTGCTGGCGGTAGCGTTGCCAGAGCTTCTCTGGATCGAATCCGGCTGCTTGTAATGCCTGCAACTGTTGGCGCAGTTGCTCCATGTAGCTTTGTAATACTTTTTGCCACTCTGCCGAAGAAGCCGCCTGTTCGCTGATACTTTGCCATGCCGCGGTGACCAGCCGCATCAATTGCAAGAGATGTTCCTGGCTGGCGAAAAACTGACTCGCCGCTGCCTCCGCCGTACGGGTGCTCTCTGGGGTGAACAGATTCATACTCTGCTCGGCCCAGGTTCGCCATTGCTCAAGCAGCGTTGCCAAAAGATTGGCGGTCGGATCTTGTGTTGGCGTATCGGTTGGCTTGCCAGCCGTGGCCGAAAACAAGGCAAACCAGTTAGCGGTCATCTTCTTCTGGGCGTCTGCCCACTGCTTAGTCAGCTCTTCGAACTGGCTCGTCCACTCCATCGCGATCCATCCTTTGGCCGCTTACAGCCCAAAACTCAACAATCCAACGGTAGATTGCTGAAAAATCCTGGTAGAGGGCTTGCTATTATATGCTAAGCGAAAATTGTTTGAAATATTGAGAACTGGTGCTATTTTAGCGGCAGTGAGTTACGGCTCAATAACAGCCGCCTGTCCTATACCCGGCTGACGAGGTTGAAAATGGGGTAGACTCCACAGGTGACAATTTAACCCTTAACGGCGCCCATCGTTAACCCACGGGCTAATTGCTTTTGGACCAACAGCGAAAGCAGCAAGATCGGCAGCGTGATCAACGTGGCGGCGGCATTCAGCCCTCCCCAGTTGACATCCTCAAACGACATAAAGCTGTAGACGGCCATCGGCAGTGTAATGGTATGGCTGCCACCCAGAATTAAGACGAAGATGAAATTGTTCCATGATGCGATAAAGCTGAGGATGACGACGGCGACAATGCCAGGGCGACTGAGCGGCAGAATAATTCGGAAGAAGGCCGATATTCGCGAACAGCCGTCGATCATGGCCGCATCTTCGAGCTCGCGCGGCACATCTTCAAAGAAGCCGGCCATGATCCAAATGATCGTGGGCAGCACAATGATAATATGGGTGGCAATAATGCCGGTGTAGGTGTTGATCAGGCCCAGGCGCCGATAGATGATGAAGAGTGGCACGAGAAAGACAATCCCCGGCAAGATGCGCACCAGCAATATCACAAAGCCGACGCCCGCCTGTTTGAAGCGCGCCAGGCTATAGGCGGCCGGCAACCCAAAGAGCAGGCCGATCGCCACCGCCGCTACCGCAATAATCGTGCTATTGGCTAAATATTCCAAGAACGGCTTTTTGGTAAAGACATCAATATAATTTTGGATCGTCGGCGTGAAAAGCCACTGCGGCGGATAAGCCGTAATTTGCACGGTCGTCTTGAAGGATGACAAGATCATCCAGACAAACAGAAATAGAAAGAAACAGAGTAAGATCGCGAGCACGCCAAAAAAGACGATCTCTTCGGCGATTTTGGTTAATTTTAGCTTCATGGATCTGGTGCTTCCTTTTCCATACACCTGATAATTCATGTTTACACGTAGGGGCATGCGGTCGGGCGGGAACCAATAATGACTACCGTAGTCTCTGCCTTCCGCCCGATTGCGTGCCCGTGTTGGTCAACGATCATTGGTTGCACAGCCGGGCACGCAATCGTCGGCGAAGGTAGATGAAGGGACAAATTTACCATTGGCCCGCCGCCGACCTGGGCGCCCTCTGGGCACCCCAACGCGCGCAATGGGCTGCATCATTTAACGCGCGTTGGCCTGCACTAAAATCTGTTCGATGGCTTTAAAACCGCGTGTGCGCGCGTGCTGTAACGGCGTGACGCCGTCTTTGTCGGGAATGTTCACATCGGCGCCATGATCGACCAACAATTGGACGATCTGCTGATGTTTTATGCCCCCATCACTTAACACAATCGCTTCTAATAAGGCTGTCCAGCCTAGATTATTGATATGATTCACATCTACATCTGTCTTGGTGAGCAGGGTTTTGACGACTTCGACATGGCCGCGTTCGGCGGCTGGAATTAAGGCCGTGCCGCCATACCGGTTGGTCAGTTTTGTGTCGGCGCGGGCCTCGATCAGCAGTTTCAGAATATCAAGTAAACCTTCTGCCCCCGCGTACAAAAAGGGATTATCCGTGCGGTTGTCGCGCAAATTGATATCGGCACCGGCTTGGATCAGCGCTTGCACGGTGGCCACCTGCTGGCCGTGGGTCGCCGCCATGATGGCGGTTCGACCGCGTCGATCTTGCCCATTGATATTGGCCCCTTGTGCCAGCAAGCGCAACACCGTCGGCGTATCACCCCGCTCGGCGGCTGTGATCAGTGCTTCATTTAATTGTTCATTCATAATGGGCGCCTTTATGGGCTGAATACAGCTGAAAATGAGAAAGGCACAGGCCACGACGATGAACCAAAACTGATACTGTTTTAGCTGCATATCTGCCCGCTTTTCCGAGAAATGGTTTATAACTGTAGCTGTGATTAAAATAGGGCGTTACCCGTACAAAACTCACCTGCGTGAACTGGACCGATAACCCATGTCGATGGGGTTTGCAACCACTGCCGCGAATTTATTCGCCTCAAATCCATTCTCGATTTCGCATGCGGATCCAAAATACGCTGGCCACCGTTACAATGAAGGTGAAAATGATAATCACGGCCGAGCCATAGCCCAGATTGAGATATTTGAAGGCATTGTTGTAGGCGTAGATATATAAAGTTTCTGAGTCATAACCCGGCCCGCCAGCGGTCATCACCCAGATCAGATCAAAGACCTTGAGCGCGTCAATGGTGCGGAACATCATGGCCACCACCAGCGCTGGGCGAATCAGCGGCAGGGTAATTTTCGTGAACATTTGCCAGCGCGTAGCGCCGTCGATCATGGCCGATTCAAATGGTTCATAGGGCAGTGAGCGGATGCCCGCGAGCAGGATCAGCATGACAAACGGCGCAGAATGCCACACATCCACCATAACTACTGTCGGGATCACCCAGCGCGCGTCGGCCACCCATAGGCTGGGTGGGAGCCCCAGCATGCGTAAGAAATAGTTTAAAACCCCCAATGTTGGGTTAAACATCATGATCCAGACCAGTGAAGTTGCCACCGGTGTGGCCACCATCGGCAGCAAAAATAAGGTGCGCACCACCGGCGCGCCCCAAAACTCACGATTCATGATCAACGCCATGATCATGCCCACGACAATCGAGATCGTGACGGTAAGTAAGGCAAAATAGAATGTGCGTCCCAACGCGTTGATAAAGCGTTCATCGTGCAGCACATCACCAAAATGACGTGTGCCGACAAAGGTATATTTTTGTAAGTTCGTGCCATAGATGCGGGTGCTTAGCAAAAATGTATAGATCAGGGGATAGATCATCGTTGCCAGCACAATGATCAGCGCTGGCAACGGAAAGATGATGTGCATATAGCGGTCAGCAAAGCCGCTGATGCGCACCCCCAGTGATGGTGGGCGCGGCTTCCAGCTGGTTTGGTGATCCAATTGGTTGGTCGTTTGACTCATGATTTTCTCATATAAAACGTAAGGCCGGTAGGTTGCCGCTGGTCGCGTGACAGGAATCATGGAGCGGTTCGGCGCAAGGTATGAAGGCGGACAAAGATAGGGTGTGAGCAACGTCTACCTTTGTCCGCTTTATCTGCTTTTCCAAGCCGTTATCGCTATGCCTGAGAAGTCACCCTAAAAGGGTTGACCTACGCCTTAACCAGACTTAGCTCTTTTGGGCGCGTTCATCGGCCAGCAATTTGACACATTGATCATACGCCGTCTGCTGGGCCGCTTTCACATCGCCACCCTGGATCGCCGTGACGATCACCTGGCCGATATAGTCACGCGCTTGGGCCACATTAGAAATAGACAACGGCGCCGCACCTGGCCCGTTGATCACACCAGAGGCTTTGGCGGCTTCCAAAAATTCTGGGTCAAGCGCCTTCACCACATCGGGATCGTCCCAAACGGATTGGCGGGGTGAGAGACCACCCTTCAACATATACTGTTTGGCGGTTTCGTGATCGCTCATGTATTGGATCAGATACCAAGCCGGGCCGGGTTCCTTGTTTAAGCCAGAAATAGCGAGGCCACTGACCCCCTGGGCATAGGGCGGCAATTTACGCCATGCATCCGAGTGTGGACCGGTCGGGGCGACAGAATAGCCAACTTTGCCTACCACCGTCGACTTTTCCTTATCGCCAAAGGTAGACGCGAAGACAATGTCATCATAGCACATGGCCGCACGGCCCTGGCTGAAGATGCTGGTGACTTCGGCCCAGTGATTGTTAACCGAGCCTGGGGGGCCATATTCGCGCAAAATCTTGCCCCACCATTCAAAGGCGGCCAGCGCTTCTGGGGTGTTAAAGGCCACATCGCCGGTTTTGCGGTCAAACCATTCACCGCCTAGATCGTACAGTAAAGGCCCAAACATGGAAGTCGCCGCAGCGCCTTTACCGCGCAAAACTATCCCAAAGATTTCGCCTTTGCTGCCTTCGAAGATCGTCTTGGCCGCATTCATGACATCATCCCAGGTCTTGGGTTTTTCCAGCTTGTATTGCTCAAACAGATCGCGGCGATAGTAGAGGATCGGCAAAGCCGAGCCGCGGTCGGGGATAATCGGAATTTTGCCATCGATCACCGCGGCGTCGCGGAGATTCTGGGTGTAATCGCCCCAGTTAAAATCCTTATTGGTCATGCTTGGGTCATCGAGTAGCGGCTTCAGATCGGTGTACCAACCTGACTCCATAAATTGTTTACCTTCTTGACCCCAATAACTGAGGAAGCCGCTCATGTCGGTGGTGCCGGCCAGGTGCTCCACTTTTACCTTTTGGCGCCACTGATCTTCCGCCAACTCTTCCCAGTTGACCTTGATGCCGGTTAATTCTTCAAAGGCCGCGATGCGGGCTTGTTGAATGTCCGAAATAGGGAACTGGAGGGTTGTAATGCGTACTTGAGAACCGCTAAAGCGTTTCCAATCAAAGGCGCCGGCTGCCGTTGAAGCTGCGCCACTGCTGGCGGCGGGCGCAGCCGGGGCCGTGACAGGTTGCGGGGCACAAGCTGCCAATGTCGCACCTGCCGCCAATGCCCCAGTCGAAACCAGAAACTGACGTCGATTTAGAGAGCGAGAATTCATGAAATGTCTCCTTGGACCTTGGTTGAGCTTTGCACAGCTCAATAGTAAGCCAGAAAATGGGAACGAGATTTTCTGGCTATACTATATGCTGATGGGCTGAACTTGTCAAGGAAGCGAAAAAAGTGGGTGGCTGGGGCTTTAGGTCTACATGGAACTTGGTCGCCGGCTTCTCAGGTCTGCGACCAAGTTCATGCCTGCTACAAAAAATTTAGCGAGATGCCGCTTGGGGTTCCTCTTCAAAGCGCGGCCAATCTCATGAACTGTAGAAGTTTACCGTCACGCGATTGCAGGCGCCACCTGGGCCATCGGTGGTAAAGGAAGCGAGGGTGGAGATGCGGTGATTTTCTGCGTCCACAATCCAGGCGAACCAGTTGCCGCTGCGCGCGACCCCGGCGCTGATAATGTGGGCATAGAAACCGGCTGGCATGGATTGGGTGATGGCGGGCTGGGTTACCCAACTACCATCTGGCTCGTAGCTAAAGACAACCCGATAGCCTGCTACTGGTTGGCCGGCCAACTGAACCGTTCCTTCAAAGCGACTGCCCTGATTATCCGGCTGGCAATTGGCGATTTCGGCGCGCGTGAAGGCTTGCGTTTGGGTGGGTGTTGGTGTTGAAGTTGGTGTCAATGGCGTGGTGGGCAAAGGTGTGATCGTGATCGTTGGCCTCGCTGTGGCAGTCGGGGTTGCGGTCATGGTAATGGTTGGCGTTACTGTGATGGTTGGGGTTGCCGTCACGGTCCCTGTCGGCTCGGGTGGCGCGCTGGCAATCGTCCATTGCCAGGTTAGGCCATAGCTCGTATGGATGCCGTGGGTTGGATCCTCAATGGAGCCTAATCCCATGCCATCCACGCTATCCGCGGGTGCGGTGGCGGCGGGTCGTGCTCGATAGGAGGGGGCAATCGCAAACATGGCAAAATCTGTTGCATATACTTCGTTTGCTTTTGCCTGGGTGACAATGGATGTCGCCCCGTCGGTCCAACTGACCAAGACGGGCACATCGCTCTGGCGCGTACCGGATATGGTAAGCGTGTCAACAAAAACATGGTGTCTGCCCGCCGATTCATCCTGGTCAAACCAAACCGCCTTCATCAGGCGCCAGTACCCTTGGCCAGGCGTCACCTGGGCCGGGATGAAGATCGCACCACGTTTGTCTAAGCGCGGGTCCCAGATTGGTGGGCGCGCCGACGAAATTTGAACGCTAATAAAGGGCAAATA
>JAPLGZ010000855.1 GCA_026389895.1 Chloroflexota bacterium
GTCAACGGCACGTTCAGGGTGACAAAATCCGCCTGACGCAGCAGATCGGGCAGGCTGGCATAGGTGACACCCAGTTCAGCTTCAAAGGCAGGATTTGGCTTACGGTTGTGATAGATCACCTTCATGTCAAACCCCTGAGCACGCCGCGCCACCTGGTGCCCGATGTTACCCATACCAACAATACCTAGTGTGGCACCGTGAACATCGTAACCGTGCAAAAGATTCGGGTCATACTTGGTAAAGGCGGCGCTGCGCGCATATTGTTCACCAATGATCAGGTTGCGGGCGGCGGCCATTAGCAGCGCAAAGGTCATATCAGCGGTCGCGCCATCGACCAGATTGGGCGTATTGCCCACTGGAATCCCGCGCGCTTTGGCATCGTCCAGGCTAATATGATCAACCCCCACCCCCAGGTTGCTGATCACGCGTAATTTGGGCATGCTATCCATCACCGCGCCATTGATCTTGGGATGACCATAGCAAAAGAAGCCTTCGGCTTGGGCCAATAAGGCGGGATCGGTGTCGGCCCCGGTCCAGAGATCGATCAGGTAATCTTCGCCGAACATCGCGAGAATTTGCTCAGAAGGTTGTGTGTTGGTCAACACATGATAGGGCATAAAAAAATCTCCTTGACAGGTTGCTGGGATTGATACAGATAATCGCCGGTGGGAAGTGTCTTGCCATTATACCTGGACTAGCAGCGCCATTGAAATTAAACCTTGAAAGACGTGGCACTGGACAAACTACTAGGCGTTATACCAGCACATTGCCCAGTTGTACGCCAATTCATATCCATTTTCTATATCTCTATCTATAGCTATGACCATTTTTTTCGCGTATGCTGGATACGTAGAGCCGAAATAGGCTGTCAAACAGGGATGTTTGTCCTGACTACCGATAGCAGTATTTTGGCAGAAAGTGAAGGTAAAAAATGGCACAATCATTAAGTGGTAAAAAAGTTGCAATTCTTGTCGAAAACGGGTTCGAACAAGTTGAATTAACCGAACCGAAAGCGGCATTAGAAGCGGCTGGCGCGGCCACCCAAATTATTTCACCCCAACAAGGCACGGTCTTGGGCTGGCAATCAACGAATTGGGGCGATAAATTTCCAGTTGAAGTGCCGCTAGATCGCGCGAGCGCAGAAGATTATGATGCCTTGTTGCTGCCAGGCGGCGTGATGAATCCAGACAAATTACGCATGAATCCGAAAGCGGTGCAATTCATACGCGCCTTCTTTGATGCTCACAAACCCGTGGCGGCGATTTGCCACGGACCCTGGACGCTGATCGAAGCGGACGTTGTGGAAGGGCGCAAGCTAACTTCATATCCTTCGTTGCGCACTGACTTGACCAATGCGGGTGCCACTTGGGTTGACCAAGAGGTGGTCGTAGACAATGGGCTAGTCACCAGCCGCAATCCTCACGATATTCCAGCATTTAACCGCAAAATTGTCGAGGAATTCGCCGAAGGTGTTCACGAGCGCCAAACAGCCTAGGCCGTTTATTTTAGTCTTAGGACGCTCTAATTTTTAGAAATTCACCCATCACCCCCAACAGATCAAAGGAGAAATGTCATGGCAAAAGTAATGGCAATCTTGCCCGATGAAGAAGTTGCTGAGACGGTCACCAGTCAATTAAGTGAAATGAACATTGATGATCTAGATTGGCGTTTGATTGAGCCAGGCGATGACGATGAAAGATTGTTTCCGGCGCTGGGTTGGCCGCTTGGTAGTGGTAGTGGGGCCGGGGGCGCTGCGGGAGCCGGCACCGGGGGCGTGATCGGGGTTCCGATCATCACGGACTATCCTGAAGATGAAGATATGCGCGACAAAGGTGCATCGGACGACGATGCCGAATTTTATGGACAAAGCGTGAAACATGGCGGGATTGCGATTGTGGTCGAAACGCCAAGTCAGTATGTGGATCAAGTACGCAGTGTCCTAGAAAAAGCCGATGCCCAACAGGTTACCACCCAATAAACTAAGCAAGTGAGTTGTCCTAGCCTATGCAAACAAAAAGCCGACCCGTCTATACAAGCGGGTCGGCTTTTTGTTGCTGAATTCTCTTTGGTCAAAATTAAAATTGTTACACGGGCTCCATCCTACCAGTGCATAACAAAACCGCCATCCACATTCATCGTCTGACCAGTAATATTATTGGCATGGGTAGAGGCTAAAAAGACGACCAAATCGGCAATATCTTCGGGCTGCTGCCAGCGATTGAGCGGTACAACGCGTTTAATCTTTTCTGCGCCCCATTCATCAAAGGTTGGCCGTTGTTCAACGGGTAGCGTCTCGCAGTAAGCCGCCCAGATCCGATGGTTCAGCGGGGTGTCGACCATGCCCGGATTGACCGTATTAACCCGAATGTTATAAGGCGCCAAATCTTTTGCTGCACACTGAGCAAAATTGATCAAGGCTGCCTTAGAGGCGCTATAGGGCGGATCGGTCTGCGAACCGATCTGGCCGGCGACGGAAGAGAGAAAGGCCAGCGTGCCATTGCGACGTTCGATCATGGCAGGGATAAAAGCATGGGTTGCATTGACAGCCCCCTGTACGTTGACCTGGAAGACCCTCGGCCAATCTTCGGGGGTAAGATTCCAAAAAGGGAACCCTGTTTTGCCAGAACCAATGCCCACAGCAAAGACGACATGCGCCACGGGGCCCAAGCCTTTTTCAATGTGCGCCGCGGCCTGTTGCATAGCTGCGTAATCGATCACATCAGCGACCACGGACATAATCTTGCCGCCTTGGGTCTCTATAATTTGTTGGGCGCTGTCAACCACGCTGGCCGCCCGATCAACCAGCGCCACGTGCGCGCCCTCGTTCGCAAATGTCTGCGCAATCGCGCGCCCAATCCCACTCGCCGCGCCTAACACCACTACCGTTTGCTCGGATAATCCAAGATTCATAAACACCTCTTGCAGGGAGGATTCCAGGTTGGCACTATTGATGAAAACTTACCTAATGACCTGCATCGTAAACGAAGAAGCGGCGCAATGCAAACCGCGGGTCTAGAAACACTCTGAAAATATCTGAACACTAAACGGCTTTACGACTTGTCAGTAGAAAGGAATAAAAACAGATACGCCCGGCTTGTGAACCGTTGCAACGGTTCACAAGCCGGGCGTATCAAAATTAATCAACGAGGGTTTACATGTCTTTACAGCAATCAACCAGGCTGCGCTTGGAGATTATTATTTGGTCGGCCTTCCGGACGATAATATGTTTGGCACTCGGCCTCGCGACCGCGTACCACGCGCTTGCCGCGCAACGGCCCATAATGCGCCGTGACCACTGTCCAACGGCCATCACCCGCCTGATCATTACGGTAGATCACCACCCAGTCACGGATCATCTCCAGTTCGTGTGCCCGTGCCGTATTGGAATAGAGCGCCGTATATTCGGTATTCGCACGTGTGGTGTGGAGAACTGGCAGCCATGCCCCACCGGTCGGATTATAACGCCGCGGTGCAATGTGGGGCAATTCGCCCGCTTTAACTTTTTCTCGATATTCACGGTCTACATCAAGTAATTCGTCCACGGTTGGCTGATGGGTCGGCTGGCGCGTAGGCGTATTTTGCGCCTGGCGCGTGCGGTGTAAACGCCCAACCAACAATTCTTGAATCCCCCGAATCCGCCGTCGCCCTAAGCCGGGCACTTGATCCAGCCGTCCATCATAGGCGGCCGTCAGCAACTCGCTCAACGTGGCGATGTTCAGCGTTTCGTGAATCCGACTCGCCAGTTTCGGACCAATGCCCGGCACCGAGGCGAGCACTCGCTCGGGGCGCATTTCACCGCGCAATTGTTCCAGCAAATCTAATTGGCCAGTCTGTGCAAGCTGTTCAATCGAATTCCCCAAAGATTCGCCAATGCCTGGCAGACGGCGCAAGGCTTCTACACCGCCACCAGCCAGCAGTTTCTGCACGGGCTGTTTAAGCTCGCGCAAAGTGGCGGCCGCGTTGCGATACGCCTCTACGCGAAACGGATTGGCATTCTTCTTCGCTTCCAACATTTCGGCAATCCGCTCAAAATGTTCAGCGATCGCCTGATTACTCAGTTGCCTGTGTTCATTTTGTTGAGTCATTCTGGTCATCATCCTCTTTATAGGCAAAGCAACTTTCCGTAACACAATCCTCGCCTTGAGAGACGAGAATTTTATCCCTGAAGCGAGCCAACCATCGAAAGTTCAAGGCCTAGCAAATCTTCAACATCTTTGGGCGTTGGCTCATTCACTTCACAGGGGGTAAACAGATAGAATTGACCGTCGATTAAACAGAGATCAGATTCACCCTGATCGCCGCTCAAAAGCTCTTTGGCACGCGTATGACAAGCAAAACAGATCTTTTGCCGCCCCTCTATAGTCCAAATCGAGACCTCATTCTTCTCAAGTTTCCAAGAGCGAATCCGAGCATCGAAGGCAATCGACCCAAGCGGCTTAAACGCCCACTTTGCCGAATGATCTGCTTTATACGCGTTGCTCACTTTGGCAATGCAACGGATCACCAATTGAGCGGTCAGATCAAAGGACTTGCGCACCTCTTCATAGACAAGTTTTTGAAGCTGAAACCGGCCAAATATCTGCGTCTCCCAAGCAATGCCACTGATATAGTCACACGCCGCATTGGCCTTTTCGAGTGTACGCTTCAAGCTGTCAGCCTGTGCTTCGGTCGGTTGTAATTTTACTTTCGCCGTCAATTGCATCAGAAGAATTATAGCATAATTTCACTATAGTGACAAGTTTGAGCGACTTTAATAGTGTATGTAATTCACAACAAATACCTTGACGCAAAGGCGCAGAGACGCAAAGCAAGGCAAAGAAAAGCTAAAAAACTCAAACCAAACAGACCTGCCTCTATTGATTGTCTTAGTATACCGATATCCTGAAATCACGTTGAGAACGTGATTTTTGATCGGCGTAGGGGCCAACTCTCGGCTTTTTTACTTTAACACGTAGAGGATACGTCAGACATACCGCTATTCTTTGTTTTTTTCGCGCACCTTTGCATCAAATTTCTAGCTGGCCCTTGGGCACCCACAAAATAAGTTGCCTTTTATATTGCGCATAAGGTATGATGCGTAAATTACATCCGACAAACACCACGGAGGGCAGATAGATCATGAAAATTAACACCGCAAAACAACTCATGCTCCAGGGTAAACCAGCCTTCGGTTATTCACTGGGCTTGGGCTCCCCAGCCAACGCCGAGCTATTGAGCACATCGGGCATCGATTTTCTGTTACTCGACCGCCAACACGGTTCATGGGGCGAAGAATCCACCATTGCGGCTCTAATTGCGATGGCCGCTGGGACCGCAGTGCCGATGGCCCGCGTCGCCCGCAACGACTACACGATGATCGGGCGGCTGTTGGATGAAGGCATGCTCGGCATTGTGGTGCCGATGGTGCACACCGCAGAAGATGCCAAATTGGCGGCCGATGCCTGTCGCTTCCCACCAACCGGCACGCGTTCCTGGGGCTGGGGTCGGGCACGTGTCTATGGGGCGGATTACCCCGCGTGGATTGGCGAGCAACTTTTTGTCGCCGTCCAGATCGAGAGCATTCAGGCGGTAGAAAATGCCGAGGCCATTCTGGCGACGCCCGGTGTCGATGGGTGTTGGCTTGGGCCCTCCGATCTGGCCCTATCAATGGGCATCGCGCCAGGTGTGATGTTTCAACGCGACGAACATGCGCGCGCCATCGAACGCGTCTTAGAAGCCTGCCGCAACACAGGTAAAATTCCAGGCTTTGCGGGCTCTGGTCCACAACATGCGTTAGACTTGGCCAAGCAGGGTTTTCAGTTCTTAACCGCCGGTGGTGATGCCGGTTTTCTCAGCAGCGGGGCCAACGCTGGTGTCAAATTACTCAAACCATAAGGAAAAATCGATGTTAGACAGAGCCAAAGCCATCAATGATCAACTTGTCGCCTGGCGCCGTGATATTCATGCGCATCCAGAATTAAGTTTCCAAGAGCAACGCACGGCCCGCTTGGTCACAAGCGAGTTGGAAGCGATGGGGATTGAAGCACAAACGGGCGTCGCCAAAACGGGCGTTGTCGGTTATCTCGGTGAAGGCAGCCCCGTGATCGGCATTCGCGCCGACATGGACGCCCTTCCTATTCAAGAAGAACATAATGTACCGTATGCCTCCCAGACGCCTGGAGTGATGCACGCCTGCGGCCACGATGCGCACACGGCAATGTTATTGGGTGTGGCGCGTTTACTCAGTGAAATGCCCAATCGCCCACCCGGCCAGATTCGCTTTTTCTTCCAGCCCAGCGAAGAGGCGCATGACAACGAACAGAAATCCGGCGGCATGCGCATGGTGGAGGAAGGGGTGCTGGACGGGGTTGACGCCGTGATTGCGTTGCACGTAGCCAGTGATCTGCCCGCCAATCAGATTATGATTGAAGGGGGTTATACAACGGCCAATGAAGATTCGTTTCGCATTATCCTGACGAGCACCGGTGGTCATGGTGCGTACCCACATCAAGGCACGGATCCAACCTTTATTCTGGCGCAAGTGATCAACGCGATCCAGGGCATTCGTTCGCGACGCATCGATCCGACCAAAGCCGCCACGATCTCGATTGGGTCGATCCATGCCGGAACCGTCAGCAACGTAATCCCAAGCAAAGTTGAGATTACAGGGACGATGCGCAGCTTTGATGATGAGACGCGCGAAAAGTTAAAAATCGAGTTAACCCAAGCGCTGGGCGTGGCGCGCGCCCTTGGTGGTGATTTTACCGTAGCGTTCAACACTGGCTATCCCGCAACTTATAACGACCCCGCCGTGGCTAGCACCATCCGCCAAACCGTCACCGATTTGGTCGGCGCAGCGGCTGTTATGATCCCAGAAGCCGGCATGGGCGCCGAAGATTTTAGTTATATGGCGCGCAAAGCCCCTGGGGCAATGTTTATGTTGGGCGCAAAATATGACGAGGTCAGCCGCCCCCATCACACGCCGGTCTTCGATATCAGCGAAACCGTATT
>JAPLGZ010000785.1 GCA_026389895.1 Chloroflexota bacterium
GCCCAAGCTCGCCGAGATGCCGGTGTCGCAGCCTTATATCAAAAGGCCCTGGCGTTACAAGCGCGTCTAGAGCAGATCAATACGCAACTCTTTGCCCGCCTACGGACCCAAATTCAGGCTGGTGCCTATACACGCCAAACGTTGCGCCAGCAATTCGACCACTTCACGCCTTACACCCCGGATGACCGGGGTCAAGCGCATATTGGCTACGATGGTTTAGACATTTTATTAGGTGGTTTGTTTGAAATCGAACCCCCACCCCAGGCTCGTCAGTCGCTCAGTGCCGAGATGGTGCATTACGAACCAACCCCGGCGCGCGCCATCCTTGATTTAGTGGATCGCCTTTCGCCTGGCCCAGCCGATGTTTTCTATGACCTAGGTTCTGGATTAGGCCAGATAGCGATGTTGGTGCAGCTATTAACGGGCAGCAAAACTAAGGGCGTGGAAGTGGAAACCGGTTTCTGCACCTACGCCCAAGCTTGTGCGCAGCAATTAGGCTTGACGAACATCGACTTTATCAACGCCGATGCGCGCCTGGCTGATTACGCAGATGGCACGATCTTTTATCTGTTCACGCCGTTCAAAGGGACACTTTTACAAACAGTGCTGGATCGGCTAGCCCAAGAAGCGCAGACACGGACGATCAAGGTTTGCACCTTTGGCCCGTGTACACCAGCGGTAGCACGCCAAGGCTGGCTGCGTAGCCTGGATGGCAACACCGATCATGAGTTTAAATTGGCAATCTTTGAGAGTAAATCGTAGGACCAGATCCAGCATAAAGCCAAGCATTTTGTCTTTGTCAATCACGCAGTACAAATCAGGACTTTAAACCGCAGAGGGCGCAAAGGGCGCAGAGAAATTCTTCTCTATCTCCTTTGCGCCCTCTGCGGTATTTACGCCTAACGCACCCAAATTTTAGAGGAGAAAAGAGATGCGGCTTCAAGATCGAATTGCCCTTGTAACCGGCGCTGGCTCGGGCATCGGGCAGGCCATCGCCACATTGTTTGCGCAAGAAGGGGCGACTATCGTTGTCGCGGATCGCGTGCTCGAACGCGCCCAAACGACCGTCGAGTTGATTCAAGCTGCGGGTGGTGTCGCATTGGCAGTGGTCGTGGATGTAGCACAAAAAGAGGCCGTTGACCATTTGGCGGCACAAGCTTTGACCCATTACGGGCGCGTTGATATTCTGGTCAACAACGCAGCCATTTCAGACGGTGATGATATTCTAACAATTGACGAAGCGACGTGGGATCGCAATTTGAACATTGTGTTGAAGAGCGTCTACCTTTGCGCTAAAGCCGTATTGCCCTCAATGATTGAGCAACAGCGCGGCGCCATCATCAATATTGCTTCGGTCAACGGCTTGACGGGCCTAGGCGAGGAACCCTACAGCGCCGCCAAAGCTGGGGTGATCAATCTGACGCAGAATATGGCCCTGAAGTACGGGAAGTATAATGTGCGCACCAATGTCATCTGCCCTGGCACCATTCACACGCCGATCTGGAATCGGGTGCTTGAGAAAGATCCGCAAGTCCTAGAAAAATTAGCCAAATGGTATCCACTCGGTCGAGTGGGTCAACCAGACGACATCGCCAAAGCGGCGCTCTATCTGGCCTCGGAGGATGCGGCGTGGGTTACAGGCACTACCCTCACGGTAGATGGTGGGTTGATGGCCGGTAACTTTCGGATGAATCAAGCGTTGCAAGGGGAGGGGGAATAATAAGTAAGTGGTAATAAGTAATAAGTAATGGGTGGTTCCGTCATTATAAATTACTTGTTACTTATTACCACTTACTTATCACTTATCTAACGAATCAACTCCCAAGCCAGGTGCTGAATTTCTGGGAGAATCAGCTTTTCCATGGCGAGTTGCACAGCATTCGGCGAGCCGGGTACACTGACGACCACGCGACCGCGATAGACGCCGGCCGTTGCCCGGCTGAGCATGGCAGCTGCGCCGACCTCGGCATAACTGAGCATGCGAAAGATTTCACCAAAACCAGGCAGCGGTTTTTCCAACGCTTTGCTGATCACATCATAGGTGCGATCGCGTTGGCTGATGCCGGTGCCGCCGTTAAAAACGATCAAACGCGCCGCGCCGGCCACAAAATCGTCTAAGGCGCGGGCCACTTGATCTGGTTCATCTTTCACAATCCGATAATCGACAATCTGATGGCCGGCTGCTTCGGCCAATGTGCGGATCAATTGACCACTTGTGTCAGTCTCAGGTGTACGCGAATCGCTGACGGTGACAATCGCAATAGCCACACGACCCTGCGCTGTAGCCTTTTGATGATGTTCCGCCACACTCTTCGAGCCTTGGGTGCTCATCAATAAATGTCCCCTTGGGTATCAAATAAGATCGACTGGTTAACGCCCGGCAGAATGCCAAATTCCATCTTGTCATCTTTGCAAGCGACCTGATTGTGGAAACGGCCATCGCTGGCTTCTAACCCAACTGTGACATGCGGAGGCGCCGTTTGTAAATCTGGCGTCTGTTGATAATTCAGCCGGACATCCCCATTCGTATACAACACGATCTGAAAGCTCACCGTATAGGCCGGGGTGACGCCTATCGCGGTTGGCACATTTTCATACTCAATCACAAAGCGATCCGAGCCAACGGGGAACGTTGAAACCCTGGCCCCTAGTGCGCTGGGGTTCAAATCAGCCCACCAGCCATAGATCGCGCGTTGCACTTGGTCAACTTGGGGTAAACAGACGTTAGCCCCAAGGGCTGTACTGCTGCCGCCAGGGAAGCTCACATATCCATCAGAAAAAACTGTGACATTCGTATAGGCTTGGCCACGCAGCGTGATGGTTGTTGGCAATGTAACATCGACCTCGCTGCTATCGGCCATATTGTAAGTCGTACGATCTGTGACCTTTGCAGGAGCCTCCCAGTTGTAGCCATTATACGATACACTGTTGGCAGATCGCACCCCTTGAAAAATCATTGGAAAAAAGTAGAGGAGTGGCTTTGCCCCCACAAACAGGCTGACCCCCACCGTTTGCGTAACCGGGCTTTGATCGGCGCGCGTGCCGATCACCTGTAAATTGGCGACATAGCTGCCGGTGAACAAATTTGTCGGCGTAATCGTTAAGGAGATCGGCGCAGGTTCCCCATAACGCGCCGTGCCCGTAATGGTGCCGGTAATCGCGTCCTGAATACTGACCCAGTTGTACGCCTGATCCAGCTTTGCATGCCAAGTGATTGCGTTTAGGCTGGGGTTTTCAATGCGTACCGTCACCGTATACGGCGCGGCGCCGGCGCTCAAGTTACGCGTTACATTGTTTGGCGCAAGCACATTTAGCATCGTGGGCAACAACTGGTGGAGTGCCGTGTCAATATCCAAACGGCCACTACCCACGCGTGAGGCATCTTCACTCAGCGGTGTCGCAGTATTGATCAAAAGTTGGCGCACCTGATCAGCCGTTAGCTCGGGGTGGACACTCATCACCAATGCCGCGGCCCCACTGACGACCGCCGCCGCCATGCTGGTGCCTTCCGATGTACAGTAACCACTTTGCGGTAATTTAGCCTTAATATCGCGACAATAGATACCACCGGGCCAGGTGCTCAGGATCGAATTTGAGGACTCACCACCCGGTGCCGCAATCGCGACCTGTGTGCCGACATTGCTGTAGCTGGCATGCCGATCCGTATAATTAGTGGCAGCCACGGCCATTACTTCGCTATAAGCCGCGGGCCAGGCCACTGGGCTCGGATACGAATTGCCAGCGGCCGCAATCAAGAGCACACCCTTGTTATAGGCATATTTGACGGCTGCTTCCATAACCGGATTGGGCGAAGAAGTCTCCAGGCTCATATTGATAATTCGAGCTTTGTTGTCCGCCGCCTTCTGGATGGCGGCGGCGACATTCGCAATGGTGCCACTACCGGAGCTATTTAAAACTTTATAAGGCGCAAACTCTACCTTAGTGCCCAAGCTGGCAATCCCGACCGCATTGTTGAGCGCGGCGCCAATCAGGCCAGCCACATGCGTGCCATGCCCATAATCATCAATCGGCTTGGTAGTGCCGCTTGTCAGATAATTATAGCCATCCAATATCCGGCCCTTGAATTCAGGATGGACAATATCAATCCCGCTATCCACAATGGCAACGCGGATCGTCGTCAATTGCCCGCCAAAGCCATCGGCGCCATAGGCCAGTGACCAGGCGCGGCTGGCGTTGATGCGTTGTAAGTACCATTGGCGCTCGGCGTAGAGCGGATCGTTTACGCCAAAGGGTGTCTCCGTTTGCGGGACGACTGCTGTTTTATCCAAATCGGCAGCCTGCACAAGCCAATTGGGGAGCGCAAACGCAATGGCCGGATCGGCAAGCAACTGATTGATCGCTTCCCATTCCCGGCCTTCTGGCACGCGCAACAATTGGCCGTCAATACCAGCATCACCCGTTGTGCCGTCTAGTCCCCGCAAATCTAGCGCTTCGACAAATTGCACGTCCATACTGGTGAGGAGGGCAGACGCACGCGCTTGATCACGATGAAACCCCACCAGGATCTCGCCCGGCGCAAAAGGGGTCTCTTTATAGGTGCTCGAGTCAGCAGGTAGCTGCCAAATCAAGTGGCTAGCCGTTGTACTCGCTGGCTGTACGTCTTGGGCAAAACTGGGCACAACATTACTCACCAACAGAGTGACCAGGACCACCAGTAGCCAACCAGCGACGAAATTCTTTCGAATGCTCATGTAAATTTCCTAGAAAACGAAATAAACAAAGAACCACAGACCCCACCCTAATGCTTCTGCCAGGAAGGGCTAGATCAGGGAAAGCGAGCGCGGAACAGGCTCCCTGATCAACGACGATCACTCTTTCTAGAGGGAAGCGCGCCATCCTCGAAATCAACGTTCAACGAAGCTGGGTCATTCGGCGAGTGGCTGCATCTCCGCCTCTAATTGGTCAAAGAAATCGACCATAAAGGCGTGACGTTGCCTGCCAATCCGACGTGCGGTGTTTGTGTGCAGTGTCGCCATCAATTGTTGCAGCTTATAGACAAATTCGTGAACCGGCGTATAATCCGCACCCGTTGGCCGATGCTCATGCGTGGGAATCGACCGCAAAGACGTCGTCCAGAGTCGGCTGCCATAGCGTCCGGCATAGGCAAAAGCCCGCACCACCCCAATCGCGCCAATGCTGTCGAGTTTATCAGCGTCATAGAGGCATTGCGCTTCCAACGTCACCGGTTGAATCGACTGGTCGCGAAAGCGATGCGCCTCAATACAATGAACGACATTGGCCACCCGTTCAGTTCCCAATCCACGCGCCGTCAAAAATTGGCGAGCAAAATCGGCCGCGGCCAGATGATGCTTGCGGCGTGTATCAGGATTATGTTCTGCATCAGACACCGGGACATCGTGCAATAGTGCGGCCAGCCGCACCACGACGACATCCGCCTGTTCAGCACGCGCAATCTGTTCGCCAAGGTGTGTTACACGCAAAATATGGTCAAAATCGTGGGCAGCATCGCTACCGGCATAGAGTTGGCAGGCTTCGGCTTCACTGAGCAACACTTCAGCTTCGGCCAAATTGCGGGGCGCAGGCGATGTAACGCCAGTGGGGGTTGTGGGTGGGCGCAGCCCTTCTTCATGAGTATTCATCGCGGTAAAGGCTTTGCAGGGCCATCAATTGAGCGGGGATTCGGCAAGGACGGCTTGCCACGCATCCCACCGCGCATCCAAAGCAGGCCACCCGGCAAGCTGACCAGATAGCCAATAAATTGTTGCAACAGACCGACCGCGGCCCCCAATTGCACCCCGGCGCCGATGAACGAAAAAAGTGTGGCAAATGAGATCTGCCGCACCCCCAGCCCACCCGGCGATAGCGGCACGACCACCAAGGCAAAAACGATGATCGGATTGATCGCCAATACTTCGAGCAGTGAGATCTTACCAGGCTCAATAGCGTTGGCAATCAACCAGATATTAACGCTGGTCAACACGACGATCAAGGCGCTGCCGACAGCCGTCAAGCCTAGGGCGCGCCATTGATCACGATAAGCATCAAAAGCCTGCGCCAATTTTTGCCAGACCGGCACCAAACGCGCGGCCAGCGGCAAATGGGTGAGTAAGCGCTCGACGACGCGCTTCAGACGCCGGCTCAACAGGGCAATCACGGCGCTGAACAAGAGCAAGGTAGCCACGGTGCTTCCGAGCGCAGCCACCCGCATGAAGACAAGCGCGTCGCCAGCAAACGCCGCGCCATTCGGTTCGCCATAGATCAGCATGGCGCTCGAGGCCAATGCCGAGGCCAACATAAAGACCATCAAGCCAATGAACCGGTCGATCAGCACACTGGCCGCAGCATCGGCGGCGCGCGCTGTGTCACTGGCCAACGCATACCCCCGCATGACATCACCACCGACTTGGGCGGGCAAGAAGTTATTAAAAAATTCGGCCACCCATTGATAGGCCAATAAGCGCGGCGTTGCCACTGGAATACCAATGGCACGCAGCAAGATGCCCCATTTAAGCCCACTCAGGGCGACAGCGGCAGCATAACAACAGGCGCCTAACAAAAGATAGCCTTGATTCGCATTGACAATTTGCTGCCACAGCAGGCCAGGATCTTGTAACTTCTGAAACAGCCAATAGAGCAGGCCAATGCCAACAATTAATTTGAGAAGATTGATCAGACGATTTTTCATGGATATAGTCTATCACGAGAGCTTATGCTGGCCGATTGACGCGAATCAATTTACCAGTAAGCGATTCGTGGTCACTAATTGCTTTATCAATTCGACTTGCCTGGCCAACAAAGTCAGGATCATAGGTGCAGACTACGATACCCTGATGTTCGGCGGATATTAAGTGCAAATGAATGAAATGTTTACGGTTTATCGTTAAGATAATTCGATGATCAGTGCTTGCCGAAGGGAGCACAGCGTCATCTGGGTATTTTTGATTCGCTTTGCCAGTTTCCTGAATCGTCAACACATCATGGCCGAGTCTGCGAAGTTCTACAACAACCTGAAACGGAAAATTCTCGTTAGAATAAAGACGAGCCATGATCTATGCCGTTTCGTTGTCAACGATCTGGTGTTCTATTTCTTCTTTATGCGCCCGATAATAGGCCCAAGCATTGGTTAAATCCTCGGCTATTAACGTTGGATAACTTTTCAAAATATCCGCTTCGCTGCTGCCTAGTTTTCTAGCTTGTACCAAAACCCAAATTGGGATTCGTGTACGTACAATACAAGGTTCACCGCCGGATACA
>JAPLGZ010000383.1 GCA_026389895.1 Chloroflexota bacterium
ATTGCCACCTTCCGCGGCGAGCAATATGCCAACTTTGCGCTGATGATGGCGGCCTCCACGATGGCGCTCGCGCCACTATTGGTGGTCTTTTTCCTTGCGCAGAGGCTGTTTATTCAGGGTGTGGTAATCACGGGCGTTAAGGGGTAATCAATCATACTTCACGCAGTTTTACCCCAGCGAACCGACTAATATGTTCTGCTTACTTGCATAAACCGTGCGGATCGGTTATTTTACTGGGATGGATTTACATTCTATAAAAGTTGAGCATAATGGTTGATCCAGACCTCTCCCCCCGCCCTCCCCTGCAGGGAGGGAGCCTGTTGGTCGGATAGGATGACCATCTTCCACTGTCCACCAGACAGGTCCCTCCCTGCAGGGGCGGGGGAGGGAGGGGTCTATCGTTCCAAAATCATTCTGATCCCGGACTAGTGCTTTGCTCATCACGCCTTTGACGTGTCGGCAAAGCGCTGTTTGTTGTATCAGCCTACCGATAAGATCTGTCATGAAAAAGTTACCGTTCCTTGATTTTGATGTGCGATATTGGCGTTATTTCGGCCAACATCGCCTGCTGTTGATCGCCACTTTTGCGGCCATGCTCAGTAGCACCCTCATCGGGCTGGTCTCGCCTTGGCCGATGAAATACATTGTTGATAATGTGATTGGTCAACAACCCTTCAATGACGCGTTCGGTCGTTGGCTTGTCCAGTGGATCGGCACGAACCGGCAGACCCAGGTAGTCGTTTTTGGCTTGCTCATGCTGCTATTAACCGGCCTAAGTGCATTGTTTGATTTTGGCGAGACCTATCTCGAAGGGGTGGTGCAAGCGCGGGCGACGTTTCATTTGCGCAGCGATCTCTTTGCTCATATCCAGGCCTTGTCGTTGCGGTTTCATGATAATATGCGCACGGGTGAGACGATCAACCGAGTGAGCAAAGACACCGAGCGCGTGATCAATGGCCTGCTTTCAAGCATGGGCGATATCATCACCAGCGTGGTCAAATTTGTGGGACTGGCAGCGACGATGTTATACCTCAACTGGCATCTCTCTTTGATCGCCTTTGCGTATATTCCGTTTTTTCTGGTCGCCTTTACGATCCTACGCCGCCGCACCAAGGTGTTTGCCCGAACAGCGCGCCAAGAAGAAGGTCTTTTATTTACTGTAGCCCACGAAATCTTGGCCAATGTGCGGATCGTCAGGGCGTTTGGACGGCAGACGGATGAGCAACGCCGCTTTGATCAGCATGGTATGGCGCTGATGGCCGCCGATTTACGGGCCGAACGCTGGGAAGCTTTTGTCAGCGTATTGGTTGACCTGCTCAAAGCGACCGCCGTTGTCGCGATTGTCTGGGTTGGCGTCACGCAAATTATCGCCAATCAACTGACGGTCGGCGAACTCCTGATCTTTTTGTCTTACGTGGGCGGCTTTTATGGGCCCTTGCGAAAATTCAGCAGTATCACGGGTACTTTGCAAAAAGCCGCGGTCAGCGGTGAGCGAGTTGCCGAACTATTCGACATGCCAGTGCCAGTCAATTTGCCGTTGGTTCAGGCCGGGCAACCCCTGGTAGTTTCGTCGCTAGGGAATGGTCTTAGCCCGCACCTCGCCTTCCCCACCTACCCAATGAACGGGAAATCGGCACTAGTCAAACGGATCACCGGAAAAGTGGAATTTGCGCAGGTAAATTTCAGTTACGACGAAGGGCGTAATGTGCTCCAAAATATCGCTTTTACGGCGTACCCCGGCCAAAAGATCGGCATTGTGGGTGCGACTGGGGCCGGAAAAACCACGATCATGAATCTGCTCATGCGTTTTTACGATCCGACTACGGGTCAGATCTTGATTGATGGTCTTGACTTACGCACCTTTCCCCCCGCGATTTGGTGCCGGCACGTGGCGCTTGTCACCCAGGAGCCCTTTTTGTTTGCCGCCCCAATTCGTGACAATATTGCCTATGGTCGGCCAGACGCCATGCTCGATGATATTGTGGAAGCCGCCCGGATCGCCCATGCACATGAGTTTATCATGAAGCTGCCAAACCAATACCAGTCGATTATCGGTGAGCGCGGCGCGACACTTTCTGGCGGTCAACGCCAACGCTTAACGCTGGCGCGCGCCGTCTTGTGTAACACGCCAATTTTAATTCTCGACGAACCAACCTCGGGGCTGGATACCATTGCAGAACAGAAGGTGATGAAAGCCATCGAGGAAGTGAGCGCCAACCGCACGACGGTTATCTCTACTCACCGGCTGGCGACCATCCGCAATGCGGATCTGATCCTGGTTATTGAAGATGGCCAAATCCGTGAGCAGGGTCAGCATGATGTATTGATGCTACATGGTGGAAAATACGCCCAACTTTGGGCTGCGCAAGATGAACTCTCCCCGACCATCGAGCTCAGTAGCAAGAAAAAACACGGCTAGGAGAGGCATGCTTCCCCTATCGTGATTGAGTCATTAATAATCTTTGATCAAACAGGTCAGCGACCCGCGAGTCAATTGTGAAAAATAATATTCTCCTTATCCAGGCCGACCAACACCGTTATGATTGTCTTGGCAGCAATAGCGGTGGTACGCTAGGTGCACTTCTGCAAACGCCAACGCTTGACCAACTGGCCCGCGATGGGATTAACTTCACCCATGCCTTCTGCCCAGTGCCAGTCTGCACGCCCGCCCGCACATCCTTGCTCACCGGCCTTTGGCCGCTGCAGCATGGCTGCATTATGAACCATGATACCGAGGCCGGGCGGTCCATGTTCACAGGGTTGCCCACCTTTAGCGACTTATTGCACACGGCCGGTTACTATCTTGGGTATGTGGGCAAATGGGGGGTGGATGCGCAACGCGGCCCAACTGAGTTTGGTTTCCATGACTATGTGCCAGAACGGAACTATACCACTTGGCGCAAGGCACAAAATTTACCGCCAAAACCTTCGACCAACCGCTGGTTTGGCGAAATCGACAGTGCGATCACCCCTGATCAAACGGCGCTTGCTTGGGGGGCGCGTGAAACTATTCAGCTTTTACAGAAAGCCGCCAGCCAAGACCAACCCTTCTTTATTCGTTGGGATCCGAGTGAGCCGCATTTGCCCAATGTGGTGCCAGAGCCATATGCGAGCATGTATGCCCCACAAGCGATTCCCCCTTGGTCCAGTTTCCCTGATCCCTTGCTCAACAAACCCTATATTCAACAGCAACAGTTACGCACTTGGGGGCTGGATGGTTGGACATGGGAACAGTGGGCGCCCATTGTCGCTCGCTATCTGGGTGAAATCACGCTGCTTGACCATCAGGTTGGGCGCGTGTTGGCGGCGCTGGCCGAACTTGGGCTGGCCGAAAATACCGTCGTCATCTACACCGCCGATCACGGTGACCTCTGCGGTGGTCATGGCATGATCGACAAACACTTTGTCATGTATGATGAATTAGTCCGTGTCCCGCTGCTTATACGGTGGCCGAATAGGATCAAAGCTGGCAGCACGTCCGACGCCTTCGTCAGTTCTGGGCTAGATTTAGCCATGACATTTTGTGCGCTGGCCGAAGTTAAGCCGCCGTCCACCTTTGGTGGGAGCAATTTAGTAGCCATCGCCGACGGTGCAGCCGATGCGTCGCGCCCTGATATCTTTACCTCGTATTATGGCAATCAGTTTGGCCTCTACAGCCAACGGATGGTGCGCGACCGCCGCTGGAAATATGTGTGGAACGCAACCGCCGAAGATGAGTTATACGATTTAGCCACCGATCCAGGCGAAATCACCAATCTAGCCAACCACGCCGACGCGGCGCCAGAATTGGCACGGTTGCGGCTGCGCCTATTAGCCTGGATGGAACAGACACAAGACCGCCTGCTCAATTGGTGGATCAGACGACAATTGAACGAGAATTGCAAAGTTTAAGCCAGTCGCAAGGGAAAGCCCAATGTTAAGAGAGTTGATAGCCCCGGCTAAAGATCAGATCGCCTTTCGGGTCTATGAACGCCCGCCATTGCAAACGGGCCAAGTCCGTGTACGCAGTTTGTATGGGGGGCCAAACATGGCACCGAAATGGCGCTGTACCGCGGTTACGCAGCAGCGCGCGGCGGTTATGATCCAGAATATCAAGTCTTTACCACCGAGCGCTTGGGAGTAAAATATCCGGTGCGTTTGGGCAATATCTGCGTTGGGAAAGTGCTTGAAATAGCCGCCGACGTTACGACGGTGCAAACTGGCGACATGGTCTTTAATTATGGCTCTTTCCGCGAAGAGCAGGTCTGGTCGGCCAAAACCGTCCGTCAATTGCCCCAGGGTCTACCTTGGCAGGCGGCAGTTTGTCTAGATCCTGCCGAATTTGCGCTGGGGGCGGTGCGCGATGGACATGTGCGGCTGGGCGACGCGGTGGCCGTCTTTGGCATGGGTTCGATTGGGCTCATCGCGTTGCAAGTGGCCAAGTTAGCAGGCGCTTATCCCGTGATTGCCATCGATCCGCTGCCTTTGCGGCGCGCCGTTGCCCTCACCTGTGGGGCAGATCTCGTGCTCGATCCAAGTAATTGCGACGCCGGGCTGGAGATCAAAAAAGCCACCGAAAAGCGGGGGGCCGATGTTTGCATCGAATATAGTGGGCATTATTTAGGGCTACAAGGGGCACTCCGTGGCGTGGCCTACAATGGCACTGTGGTCGCCGGTGCGTGGCCGGGCGCTTATCCAGGCGGTCTAGATTTTGGCGCGGAAGCCCACATGAATCGGCCTAACATTGTTTTTTCACGCGCCTGTAGCGAACCAAACCCCGATTATCCCAACTGGAACGAAGAACGTTTGTTTGCCGTTGCCTGGCGTTTGCTGACGACCTGCGCGATCCAGACTGAGCCGATTGTGCAGCCTGTGGTAAACTTTGACGACCTGTTGCAAGAATATCCCAAAATCGCCACCGAACCCGAAAAGAATATCAAGTTAGGTGTGCGCTTTAACGCGTGAACAGCCAGACCCCTCCTGCGCTGGGAGGGCGGGGGTGAGGTCTGGCGGTGCCAAAATCTCAATCATCATTCAAACGAAACGGAGCAAAGCTATGAAACTCGGTGCAAATACAGTTCTCTTTGGTGGCTATGGCCTGGAAACCGCCTTCAAGTATCTCGCCCTGGCCGGTTATGACGGTATCGAAATCTCAGCCATTGAAGGAATGAGTGAACATCTGGTGCTGGATCGCTGGCAAGAAATTGCCCCGGAGATCAAGCGGCTGGCGCAAACCTATCAGTTGGAACTACTGGCGATGGAGCAACCATCACGCGATCCAGTAAAGATGGAAAAGGCGATGCAGGCAGCGGTCGAGATTGGCATTCCAATCATCAATTGCGGCCCCGGCGGCAAGACCGGTGATGAAGCCAGCCTGGTGCAAACAATTGACGAGATCGGCAATCTGGTGCACATGGCAGAGAAATATGGCGTGACCTTGTGCGTAAAAGCCCATGTCGGCGCGGCGATCTATAACACGCCGACCACATTACGCATTATGGAAGCGATCAATTCACCGGCGTTTGGGATTGACATGGACCCATCGCATATTTATCGCGCCAATGAAAACCCTGTCGAAGCGATTGCCGCGGTGATCTCACGCGTGAAACATGTGCATATCCGCGATTGCAAAGGTCGCCAACAAGGACCGGGCAAACCAGAACTCCAAGCCAACGGGCGCGGTGACATCGATCTGGTGGGTTACATTCGTGTGCTGCACGAAAATGGCTACAACGGGCCACTCAATTTGGAAATTATCGGGGCCAAAGAATATAGCATTGAGCAATGTTGCGTAATTGCGGCCGAGTCGCGCGGGCACATGCAAGCATGCTTGCAGGCGTGTGGGGCGCGATAGGATGATTGGCCGAGCATGGTAGAAATATAAGTACAAAATCCTCATTCAAAGGCCGTCATTCTGCCAGCAACTGGAAAGAGTTCAGAAAGTGCAGCACATTGTCCGAATGGGCAAGCTCTTTGGTGGTTGTCACAGTCAACACGTAGAGACGTGCATTGGACAAGTAGAGGCGGACCAACACATGATTGTGTGTGTTCGGTGGGGCAAGGTTAAATTCGCGGCCAGAAAATCCCTGATCGTCGAGCACATGCTCGTCGATCAGGGTGCCTTGCAAGCTAGCAAGCAGATCGTTGCGTGCGCTGTCTAAGATTAGGCTAGGCTCAAAAGCCGAATTGGGCAGATCGGCGAAACCAACGGTATAGACCGCGCCCTCAAAACCCGTTGAGAAGACCGAATAGGTAAGCGCACCAGCGTCCGTATGCAAAGCTGAGATTTGCTTATTAGGCATACCTGGCAAGACCACGGTAAACCCAAGTTCAGGCGATTCAAAGGTCTGCCAGCCAACGATCAATGGGGCGTCAAGCTTAATCTTGACCGCCTGTGCGGTAGCCTCGCTTTCCACTTGCGCTTTGTGTTGCACCAATTCGCTATAAACCCAGCCGGATTGTCCGTGGATACAACAAACATGTGTCCAGTCACCGGCCTCATTTTGGCCTAACAATTCCAGCGTGAGCCCTTTAACAACCGACCCTAGGATATTGGCTTCTGTATTCGGGTTGTCCCGGATATTGACCAAATCA
>JAPLGZ010000446.1 GCA_026389895.1 Chloroflexota bacterium
AGAAAAGCTTGTAGGCTTTGTCGATGCGTTGGGTGATGTCTTGGACGGCTTGGCTGCCCACCTTGCTCCAATACGCATACTTGGGCCGCTGCTTCAGCTTGGCGAGATGTTTTTGCAGCACGTAGATGTTCAAACCCTTACCCGTCAAGCGATAATAACGCTTGTGCAACGCAATCGAGTGATTCCAGATGATTCCGGCGATGTCGATTTGTTGCAACAGATGCTTATTCTTTTCGGGTGCCCCCTGGGCGCGGTAGAGTTTGAATTTGTACGTGCGCATTTTGAATATTCTTTGACTCAGATGCAACCAAACGATCCAGGATGTCCAGAATCTTTTCACCAGTTTCGGCATGAATACGGCGAAGATTCTTCAATGTCTCCACATAGATTCTTGTGTGTGTAGATTCGGTATTCATACAATTAGTAGAACTGGTTATCCAGTATATGCCAAATCAGAGCGATAGCGTATGCAATGGAATTCCTGAACCTACTGGTTCAGCGGCTATCCATCCCCATGTCTAAAGCCAGGGGCTTTTCGCCCGTTTTCGGTAAATATAAGCCTGCTCGCCGTCTTTTAAAGGAACGCGATAAAGTAGATCGCTAAAATGCTCTTGCAGATCAACATCAATAAATGAATCTTTTTGTAACTCCAGGGTCGAGAGCGTTACTTGCTCGACAACCTCTGGCGGCAAATGATGGCGCAGAAAATCTTCAGCAATTTCCGTTTTGGCCAAGAACTGTTTGAAAAACGCGTCGTGCGGATTGTGGACTTCATAGGTGCTTTTCTTCGTCATCCGCTTATTTGCCCGGCTTTGCTCGCTCATTTCGGGTGAATTTGCCGAAGATTGAACCGGCTTTACGTACACCAGATGCCAGGCCGCTGCTAACTTTTTTCGTCAAGTGAACGATAGCGCCGAGCGCCGAACCGATACCCGGTCTGAATTTTTTACTCGTGCGGGTTAGCGCGCCACCGGCTTTACCCGCGCCGATCACCGCTAATTCGCCGGTGGACTTCGCCACGACCACCATCGAGCCTGCCATGTCTTGCATCCGGCTGTTGGTTAAGCGCCAGGCATTTTCGGTGCCTTCGGCCAACCAAGTGCGGATCTTACGCTCATCAAGACCTGTCAGCACACGGGCATTCTCGCCCCAATCGCCCAACGCGTCGGGGCCCCGTTGGAAATAGGCCTGGGCGCGGCGACCGATCAGATAGGTAGAGACAATATTGATGCCCGCCGAGGCTGCGACACCAATCACTGGCAGGGCTTTGGTAATAAATTTTTCTTCTAAATCGATCGTCGCTTTTTCGGCAATCTGGACACCAGCTTTGCTGATTAGCCGATTGCCACCGATCGAAATTCCGCTAATCAGCATGGCAATATTGCGCTTGTCGACTAGACTTAGTTCATGCTGATAGACATTGATGATCTCTAGCACTAGTTGCGTTTGCAACCTGAACGTCATACTTACATCCGCTGCCACACCAAAAGTCAGGGCAACAATGGTGCCTAATCCTGGAATAATGGCGGTGCCAGAGGTGACCGCACCAATAGCGCCGGTTTTTAGACATTGCTGCTTGATTAATCGCTCTACCAACTCCTCGGGCGTGGCCTGGGGATATTGTGCGCGCAACGTCGCGACATGCTTGGCGGCTTCGGCCTCATCGCTTGCATCAATTGTCCCTACGATGCCTTCCATGATCGAGCGTAATGTCCCTGTTTTTTCATCTTTCTCGTTGGAAGCGTTTTTTTTACTCATTTTTCACCAAATATCGAACAAAACTGTCCATTTACGATTTACGATTACGTCGCTCGGTAGAGCGTTGATTTACGAAGTTGATTCGACGGTTACAATGCCTCTGCTTTCGAGCATACTTCGCCGAAAGCAGAAAAATCTAAGGCGACGAGACCAACTCGTAAATCGTAAATCCAAAATCGTAAATCCTATTGCGTTGTATGTTCACTCAACTCAAACGGCATAAAGAACTCGCGTGTCTTGGGATCGTCGTAGCCTTCAATCGAAGAAGGGCGCAACCCGCGACTGTTGAGCGCCGCCCGCACAATCTGTTTGTTAAAATTATGCACTGTGTCATGGCTCAGATATTCTTCCACGGGCATCCAGCGACATTCTTCGATCTCGTTGTGGTCTTGCGTGATCTCATGGCTGATTGGCGACAGGCGTGCGACAAAGTAAATATCGGACTTGCCATAGCGATAACCGTGCCAATGGCGAAAACAGACCAACGCATCAAACTTGGTCTGGACGCCAGTCTCTTCGTAGACCTCGCGGATCGCGGCGTCGACAAGATGTTCGCCGGCCTGCAGCGCACCGCCGGGTAACTTATAGAAGTTGGGGCGACTAACTTTGTGATATTTTTCCACCACCACCAACAATTCGCGTTGCTCATTGAGCACGACCCCGCCGATCCCCACGTAGTGGGTGGCATAGGGTGGAATAAAGGCGTTGGGTTGAATCTTGTAGACGAGCATTAAATAATTGTCTGTGCTGTGGTGAAAAATAAAACCCATCGTCACGGCTACGGGGATGAGTTCAGCGCGTTCGATCGGCACTTCTAGCCAGACAAGCTTTGATTCTTGCTCTTTCCACTGGGAGATTGAGTCGCGCAGCCGACTCTTAAATTCATCGATGGACGCTGGCAGCGCAGCTGGGCTGAGAATGACGCCGCCGAAATTATTGGTCGTATGTTCCATGACTTCCATTGTCAATTATTTCCTTACGCTAATCGTTGATGTGCATCGCTTGCCCGCCTGGACTTTGGGCCAAACGGAACAAAGCGAGAGTTATTTTTACAGCGTCACACCCAATAAGCCACGCGTTAGTTGAAAATCGACATTTCCCTGCTGGGTTAGCTTGGGTGCATAGTCATGTTCGAGCACGCGTGTGATCAGTTGGAAGATCTCATTCTGCCAGCTACCGAGATCATTCGTCAATATCAGGTCTAGATCCGCGCTATATTGTTGCGGCATGGCTGCATTCGCCGTGATCTGCACCACCGGCACCAGGGGATGGCTCTGCATTGGCTGCTCACCCACATAGGCCAAGATTAACTCGACACCGGTGGCGGCTAACCCGGTTAACGTCTCCACCCAATGCTCGGTGGGCGTCTCCATAATATGGAAGCCATTCGTTGCCATGTGTTCGCCATAGGCCAATGAAGGCAACACCGTCGGCTGCTGTAGGACGTTGCTCCGGTAATCAGTGCTAGAGAGCAAACCTGTGTTCTCTGGGACGACCACAGAGCCACCCGCCTTCACCACCATCTTGGTAATTTGGGCTAGCTGATGGGCCACCGCTGCGGGCACTGGACCATCACTTAACAGCCCCAAGCGCAGACCTTCCAAGCCCACAATTTCTGTGGCTGGCGTGCTGTCGCGGGCCACTTCTCGACTAAACCATTCTTCCAACTTGTGCTGCACATTCTCGATCCCGCCATCTAATTGAATGCTGGCCCAGCCGAGTTTTTTATCATCTAGTCCCATGTCTTGTACCGCATGGCGCATATAATCGTTGTGCGTCTTCTCGCAACCGTGCTCGATCAACATACAATGTTTGACCAAAGGGTGGGCAATGTAGCCGAGCATCGTGCGAATGTACAAATCTTCCGACGGGCCGCTATTCGACCCGCAACCTTCGGTATGCCCCAGGGCCACGTAACGCGAAAGCTGGGGTCCTTGGCCGATCTTTTTTTGATTCAGGCGGCGGGCCAACATTGTTGCCACCTGCGACGAGCACAAACTGGTTGGCAAAATTAGGCCAATTTGGTCACTGGCGCGGCGCCCATTGCTGCGCGTCAACTTGATCGGTACGTTGGGCACCGTCACGTCGCTCTTGATCGGCAAACTGGCGCCGTTTGGTTTGGGCAGATGGAGCAAACGTTCGACGTTGCTCGTATCGGTCTGCATCCAGTTGCGCCAGACCTGCACCTGCGCATGGCCGGCCTTCTCACCCACGCTCAACTGGCCCGATGCCACTTTGAGCACATATTCAAAGGTCTGTTGGCCCAACTCGTCCATCGGCGTACCATCTAGATACGCGCCGGCGTTCACATCCATTTCGGTGTGCAACAGTTCAAAGCGCTTGGTCGTCGTCACAATTTTCATGGTCGGCACATAGGGAAAATTGGTGATCGACCCATTGCCTGTGACAAACCAGATCATGTTACAGCCTGCCGCTACCTGGCCGGCGATGCCTTCTAAATCATTGCCGGGGCTATCCATAAAATAATAGCCCGGTTGCTCGATCGGCATCGCATAATCAATAGCGTGGTCAATGCGCGTGCGCGGGTCTTTCTTCATGCCCGCGCCAATCGACTTGAGCGTGATGTTGTAAAGCCCTCGATATTTGTTGCCGCCGGATGGGTTGCCTTCCGCCGAAGCACCATGCCACGAGGCATACTCTTTGAAGCGCTCGATCATGTTCAGAAAGGTCTGCGCAATCTCAAGGTTGGCGACTTTTTGCAACACATACGATTCCGCGCCGATCAGTTCGTCGGTTTCAGCCAACACCGTGGCTCCGCCATTGCGCACCACTTCATGAGCCACCCAGCCGAGCAAGGGGTTGCCAGAGATGCCAGAAAACGCATCTGAGCCGCCACACTGGAGGGCAATTTTTAAATGGGCCACTGATTCTTCGGTGCGCGCAGTCCTGTTAACCTGGTCGAGCCACCCTCTGACAATCGCCTCGCCGCGCGCCAGATTCTCCTGAAAACCACCAGTTAGTGAGATGAATTCATGCGGCACATCGGCCAACGGATAATGATGCTCTTCCATATAGGCGCGTAGCATGGCGTTGGTCACTGGCTCGATGCCATAATCAACCGCCAGCACCGCACCGACATTCGAGTTGACCATAAACCCGGCTAGCGTGCGCAACAAAATTTCTTGATTGTTCGGGTTGACAAAATCACCCTCCGTATGGGCGGCCGCGACCAGGTCATCAATGTTCGGATAGGCTTTCACCGTGGCTTTCAAACGGGCTTCTAATTGGCGCACATAGCTGCTGGTGCGCGAGGTGACGCCCAGCAATACGATAATGTTGCGCGTGCCAACCCCGCGTGACCCTGCACGCCGGTACCCCATAAAGGTGCGTGGTTTGGCATAGACCGGCACCGGTGGCGCGGGCTGAAAATGTTCCTTGTCAATCGTGTACGATTGAATGCGGTCGGCAAAGTTGGGCTCGGTGGGCAGGGTAAAATCCAGCGACCGCACACTCAGTGCATCGAGCATGGCTGCGTTGCAGACATAGTCGCCGGGATTGATCTGCTTGAGCGCCACGCCAAAAGGCAATTCCCAAGAGAGCAATTCTTCGCCTGGTGCAATGGGCTGGATGGCAAAGCGGTGACCTTCCATCACTGTGCGATCCAGCGTAAAGTATTGGTCATTGTAGATGATTTCGGTGCCGACCTTGAGCCGCCGTGTGGCAATGGCAACATTGTCACCGGGCAGCGGCAAACGGCCGATCTCTTTAAATTGGTAGGTTGTGGTCATAGTCTGTTTCCTGGTCCGTTTCCTGGTCTTATCGAGCTGGTAGATGACGTGAGACCAGAATGATGGCCCCATTTTTTACGTTTATCGTGAAAGCGGCCCGTTGCATACGCGCCGCTGCTTCGTCGCTTTAATTGTCTGGCTAATACGTTCTTTTAAATTTGATTTTGTCGTTTCGGTCGTACCAACATGCACAAATTTCTCGTTTTCTGGGGCATCAAAAACAGGTTTAGGTTCGATTAGCTAACATTGTATGCCACGCATCCGATTTGTGCAACCAGACTATCAAATTGCGCAATCAGCACACTGGCCACAACCACGAATTTTAGCGTTACGTTATTTTACCCATTGGAGCGTCGCTAAAATGGGCAGATGGTCAGACTCACCATGCATGGAACTGACATGGCTGTTGATGGCGCTAAATTCTTGGCTATGCAAGATCATGTCGAGGCGCAACAATCGGAAGGAATTTAGATAATAACGGGGCAAGAAAGAGATCGTTTTTTCGGAGATGAATTCTGCCAATTTGGCAATCGGTGGAATCTCCTGAAAACTCGCAGAATAGGCCGGGAACGTGTGACCAAAACCCCATCCGGCATCGCGATAAGCATCGGTTAAATGGTTGGTCAACAGCTTGTATACATCGCTTTGCTCGGTGCTATTAAAATCGCCAGCGACAATCACCGGTGCGTTGCGTTGCGCAATATCTGTGATCAGTTGATGGGCAAAGACCAGCCGGCTCTGATAGCTGGCTGTCACCGCATCGGCCATAGAGAGACCATGCGCCAGATAGAGATAGATGTTGGTGGCTTCGGGGTGCACGTTATACAAAATGAAGGATTTGTGATTTGTATAAATTTTGACAATTTGCACCCGCCAGGTTGGTTCGGAGATCTGTTGCGTAGTCAACTCAACCAGCGGATAACGGCTATAAATCCCCATGCCTAACCCACCATTTTGAATGCTAAGTACGCGAAATGGATAGTGCTCGCCGAACTCTTGGTTGATCACCGCGGCCATGCTTGGGCTTAATTCTTGAATTGCCACCACATCGGGCCAACCATTTTCTTCCATCACCTTGGCAGTCTCGGCGCTGTGGCTTCCGCTCCAAATATTGAACGACATCACGCTAACGGTCGGTTCATCGACCTGGCTGAACTCCAGACGATTGAATGGGAATTGTTGCCCGTATAAAGCAAAGAAAGTGAACGCAACGGAAAAGACGGGGATATAGATGGCCGATGTACGATAACAGATGCTGGCAATGATCAGTGGCAATAGGGGCAAAAACAGATAAGGGGTCATGACATTGATCAGCGCTAACCACCAGATCTGATCACCAAACAATGTGTGGAGGGCTACCCAACTAGCAATAAAACTACCATACAACCAAGCGAAGCTGATATAACTATTTTTGATAATTTTGTACATCACCTACACACTATCTGAACAACGGGGGCAATCAAGCGACGGTTGCGCTTTGGTAAGCCAACCGCTCTTACGGAGACGTAGCTTGGCGCAACCTCCTAACCAATCAAATGGCACTCTCTTTTCAAACTATATGATTCAACTGGTGGATCTATAGTATAACCATTTTAGCGTAAAAATGATGACACGCTACTTACAATTGAACGGGCCACCGGTTGTAACAGGAATGCCACTGTATTGATTGACAATCCTAGTAACAAAACTTCCTTATTGGGCCGAATTGTACGCATTTCCAATCTTCTTACCTTAAGTTGCGAAGGATTTTGCGTAAAGTAGGAATAATTAGTAGATGCGGATAAAATTGTTGATTTCATCCGCATCTACTAATTATTCCTACTTCTTTTTATGACAAATCAAGAGGTATTTAATGGGTTTGTATACTTCGTTTGATGGCCGCATCAACCGTAGCACCTTTTGGCTCAAGGGTTTTCTGCCTATCTTTTTAATCAGCGTGATCGCCGCTGCCGTCGACCGCGCGCTTGGCATGAATAACATTTTGGCCGGCCTTGTGAGTTTGATCCTGCTTATCCCTAACTTGGCGATCGCCATAAAGCGCTGGCATGATCGTGACAAATCGGGTTGGTGGATCTTGATTGTTCTGATTCCTATCATTGGTTGGCTTTGGGCGTTGATTGAAGAAGGGTTCCTTGCTGGCACCCCTGGCCCCAATCGCTTTGGTTCCCCCCAGATTTCGTAAACCACTTGGCTTGGTCTGCTTTATTTGTAAAAAAAGTGTGTAGCAGCGATGGCAGCCGTTAGGAACTCCTAACAGCTGCCATCGCTGCTTATCTAAGACTGGCTAATCCCTAATTTTACCCACTTGACACCCTCAATATTTTCCGCTACAATTATTGGTAAGACCACTGACCTTCAACCAGCAAAACCCACATAGTTAACTTGAATTTTAAATAAGTAGGACATCCGCTTGTGACGATTCGTACGCCAGAGCCTGTTGATTTCAGCCGGATT
>JAPLGZ010000099.1 GCA_026389895.1 Chloroflexota bacterium
TCCAGCAAGTGATCGATGATCTCGTCGCCTCTGGCGAAGAAGTGGGCCTGCAAGTCGCAGCTTATGTCGATGGCGAACAAGTCGTCGATGCCTGGGCCGGGGTGGCCGATGAGACCACGGGGCAACGCGTTGACGGCGACACCCTCTTTACCTGTTGGTCAACCACAAAGGGTTTTGCCGCCACTTGTATCCACATTTTAGTCGACCGCGGTCTTTTAGATTATGAAACACCAGTCGTGGACTATTGGCCGGAATTTGGCGTTCATGGCAAGCAAGCGACCACTGTGCGTCATTTATTGACCCATATGGCTGGCGTGCCTCAGATGCCAGTGGGGGTGACGCCAGAAATGATGACCGATTGGGATGCCATGTGTCGCGCCATTGCGGCCCATGAACCGCTCTGGGCACCAGGCACAAAGACCGGTTATCATGCCTGGACCTTTGGCTGGTTGCTGGGTGAAACCGTGCGTCGGATTGATAATCGACCCATTGCACAGTTTGTGCAGGAAGAACTCTGCCAACCACTGGGCATTCGCGATTTTTATCTGGGCATTCCTGATGCTGTTGAAAACCGGGTAGCTCGTCTGCGCCAAGATGCTGTCCATCTGGAAGGCGCTTTGAACATTAGTGGTCTGAGCCGTCGCGCCATGCCGCCCGAAGTCACCACGGCGGCGGTGATCAATCGCCCCGATATGCGTCGCGCGTCGATCCCTGGCGGCGGTGGTATTATGAGTGCCCGAGCGATTGCCCGCCATTATGCCATGTTGGCGGGTGGTGGTACGTTGGATGGCACGCGCATCTTGTCGCCAGAACGCATTGATATCATTCGCGCACTCCAGACCGATGCCCGCGACGAACTCTTTGAAGGGCCGGCCCGCAAAGGACTGGGGTATTTTCTTGGGGGTGATCCAACCCTGGGGGGCGACATAAGCATGGGGCGCACCGGTGGTGAATTTGGCCACGGCGGCAATGGGGGCTCGCTTGGGTTTGCTGATCCCGCCCGCAAATTGGCCTTTGGATTGACCAAAACGTTAATGCGCGCCATTCCCGAAACAGAACAGACCGCCGCTTATCAGGTTAGCGAGACGATCCGCGCCAATCTTTAGACAGCATTAAAAGCCCGTTGCGCCCAGAGGATATTTGTCCCATGGGCGCAACGGGTTACTAACGGTGACGAACGCGCCAAGCGTGAACTGCCATCCTCATTCCCTATAACGTCAATAACAACGCCACCAGCAAGGCGGCGCTGCCAGCAATCCCACTCACCTCAATATGCTCGTGATCGGCATGTGCCCCCGCCCCCGGCACACCCAAGCCGTCCAGGGTTGGCACGCCCAGCGCACCAGTCAGGTTGCCGTCGCTGCCACCGCCGGTGCCCCCTTCTTTCAGATCAAGCCCGAGTCCTTTGCCAATTTCCCTGGCCCGTTCGAACAACGCGCCGGTGACTTTGCGTTCCAACGGTGGCCGGTTCCAGCCGCCGGTGATCTGCAACTGCGCGCCCGGCAAGACCGGCTGCAAGCTGAGAATGGCCTGCTCCAGGCGATCCGCTTCGTCTTGCGTCCAGGCGCGCACATCAATTTGGGCCGAGGCGTGGGGGGCAACCACATTCGAAACAGTGCCACCATGCACAACGCCCACATTGACCGTTGTCCCTTTGGGCATGTCGGTCAGGCTATGCAGTTTCAAAATCTGGTGCGCCATCTCCTGGATCGCGCTGATGCCTTTTTCTGGCTCGATCCCCGCATGCACCGCGCGCCCTGTAATTTCCAAATCAAAACCACCAATCCCCTTGCGCGTTGTTTTCAAGACGCCGCCAGGCAAGGGCGATTCCATCACCAACACATATTCTGCCTTTTGTGCTTCGCTTTCGATCAACTGGCGCGAACTGCGGCTGCCCACTTCTTCGTCGGATGTCATTAAAATGGTGAGCGGGCGAGGCAAGGTTAAATGTAAGTCTTGAATGGCGCGCAAGGCGTATTCAGACAAAGCGAGGCTGGCCTGCATATCAAAGATGCCCGGTCCATACGCTTTGCCATCCGCTTCAACCCGAAATGGATGGGTGGCCAGCGAACCGACCGCCCAGACGGTGTCAAAGTGACAGAGCACCAAGGCTGGCTTGGCCGTGGCATCAATTTGAGCATTGGCAAAGGTGGCGCGCACATGATTGCCGGCCGTTGCGCTGGGGATAATCTCTACCGTTGCACCAGCATGGCGTAGCCGGCCAGCCAGCAACTCGGCGAACGCGTCCAGCCGTGGCTTATCGTTGCTCGGTGTCTCCTGCATGACCAGTTGGCCGATCACATCAAGGATTTCGGGTTGTTTGGCGGTGAAATAGGTGAGAAGCTGTTGGTAGTCCATGATACCTCATTGTTGGGTAATGCCGATCGAACCATTGATGAATGAATATTATCTCATTTCATGGCGCAATGTGAAATACGCCACCATTTGCCACTGACCCCACCACCAATGAAGATGGGCCTTGCCCAGGTAGAAGCCTTTGGCCACCTGCACCAACTCATCCAGCACGCGGCGAACCGTGGCGCGAGGATTTTCGGCCAAATTATAATCAATCTTGAGCACCTGCCGGTCAGGATCTGTTTTACCTGGCCCAATCCAGGTGCGAAAGGCAAAGGCGCGATAGATCTGGGCGTTTTCGTGAACAAAGCGCCGGTAGCGGGGAAAGCAGAGGCGCGCCAGCGGCAAGGATCTATGCGCAAAAAGGTTGTCGCCACATGCCTGCGTTGCGTCAAAGGTTTTGCCGAGCCAGGGCATCCACCAGGCGGTCAATTTTTGTCCGATTGGTGTTAAAACTGGCGCAATATCCAGTGCGATCAGTTCACCTGTATAGTGGCCATGCAGGGGCTGGGTTGGTGAATCGCCGGTGCGAAACAAGTCATTCAAGGCGGCCAACCCGCGCGCATGATCCTGCTTTAGCGTCATTTTTACGGCGTACAGATAGGTCAACGCCGCTTCTAACGAAATATCGCCGATCCATTTCGGATCGAATTTTGCGCCAAACACCTGATTCATGTTCGCCTCGTTTCACTACCTCAGGCAACCGGTTTCAACGGGTTTTGTATAGCAGACGCCGCATTCATTCGGTGGTCTCTTTTATTGGATCATTTAAAATCAGGTTAGTCATTAGCCAATAATAAGCTTGTACAGGCCAGTCGCGATCAATCCCAAGCAATAGGCCGTGCTGTAATAGATCAAAAGAGGTTGGCGTCCGTAACGCCAGAGCAACCCTACTGCCACCACAGCCAACAGCGCGACAATATAGAGATCAAGCTCAATCACCTCAAAGGCCAGATTGGCGAAAACCCCCAAAGCGATGAAGAGCCCGTTGAGCACGAGCAACAGTGTATCACCGGTGGTCATCTTGGCGCGCCAGGGAAAGATAACTTGGAGCAGCATGAGCACTGTGTTGGTCAAGACAAAACCAGCAAAAAATACCCAGTGTGAAAACTCGTCATCGTTGAAAATGATAATGCGACAGAGGTCGCTGTTCTGATCTTGCGCGCAAAATCGGCTGTGCAGATAGTTTGTCACCTCATGGTCACCATAACCCGCGCCCAGCAGATAGACACCGATCATAAAAGTCAGCCCCAAGGCGCGATGCCAGAACCCTTCGCGCGCCGCGTTGTCATATTCCAAATGCTTTTTTAATAAGTAGAAGGCGACCAAACTGGTCAATGGTAGCACGAGCATATTGTTGAAATCTACCCAGCGCAAAAATTGATTGGCGGCAACATAGCCGAGGGTTACTGTGCTCA
>JAPLGZ010000311.1 GCA_026389895.1 Chloroflexota bacterium
CGCCACGAGTTGTGCCAGTTGCTCGGGTTGGCTCGCGGGAGTTAATTCCCCTGTGCGGCGCTTACATAAGTCCCCCACTGCGTAGCCAGCGGCGGCTGACTGCTGCAAAAAGTCGCTCAGCGGCATTTCAACGGCAATCAATTGGCTGATACCTACTTGCATTTGGTTAATTCTCCTTGATCCTGAGATTTGTGGGATGATAATGGGCCCCACCCTAGCCCTCCCGTGGGAGGGAAACATTGGTCGGATAGAACATGTTGCTTCGTTCTTTCACCAAACAGTTCCCTCCCCACGGGAGGGCTAGGGTGGGGCTACGCGCAAACCCCATTACCAAGAAATAGCTTGGGTTTTTCCCTCTGGGCCGGCCTTGAGAATTGCCTCGGCCACGGCCACGGCTTTGATGGCTTGGGTGCCAGGTGATTCACAAATAGCTTCGCCGCGCACGCAAGCAAGGAAATGTTCCGCTTGGTTGACATACATATCCGGCTGCGCAGGGGCTTTAATCAACGTTTGCTGACCATCCCGATCTGTAAAGGTGCAGTATTGATAGCGCCCTTTCTCGTCGTCTGGGACGCTCAAGCCAGCCGTGCCGAACTGGATAAACCCATCAGGACCCAGGATATCGTGCAGCGTTGTCCCTTTAACCGACCAGCTCCACGAGAGCAACAATTGATGACCAGCCTTATAGCGGATGATGGCAGAACCAGTGTCAATCGCGCTGACATTGGGATCCATTTTGATCGAACTAGAGAGAATGCTTTCGGGTTCGCCAAAGATCCAGTTGGCAAAATCATAGTTGTGGACAGCCCCATCGATCAGCGGTCCGCCGCCCAGTTCTTCGTCCATAAACCAGCTGCCAGGCGCATAACCGGCGCGCACATCACGCCACAGCACCGGCGTCCCCAATTTCCCGGCCGTTACATAGTCACCCCAAGACTTCCAATAGGCATCAAAGCGGCGGCAGTGGGCAACCATCAACAGGGTGTTGGCTTTTTCCGCATCATCGATCAGCCGTTGGCACTGCGCCACCGTACGCGCCATCGGTTTTTCCAGCAAGACCGGGATCTGCGCGGCCAGCACCGCCGAAGCAACCGGTTGATGATGGCCGGTCGGCACGGCAATGACCATCGCATCGACCTTCGCTTGCGCAATTAGCGCTTCGGGTGAATCATAGACCTGGGCGTCGGGAAAAGTCTCGACAAAGCGAGCACGCATTTGTGGGGATGGATCTGCGCCTGCCGCTACCTGGCAGCCCGCCGCCTTCGCAAAACTCTTGGCCTGGTGAAACCCCATACCGCCCAGTCCAATAAAGCCAACTCGTATCATGATTGCGTTCCTTTCATAGATAAAGCAATGGTTAGAACAATCTCATCGAAAGCGTAATCAATTAACTCATATTACGCACGGCAAAAAAAATGACGCAAAGGGGCAAAGGCCCAAAGAAACGCCAAGAAAAACCAAGGCAAGACCACAAAGATTGAATTTTTAGTCGATAAGCCGCCCCGCGCGCACCGTGCGCACCGGCTCCCAACAGCCACCCGGCCGTTCGACGCCATTGACATCGCGCAGAGGCAGCGCAGTCGAGTTCCAGTGCAGCACGGCCAGATCGGCACAAGAACCAGGGGCAAGGGTGCCAATTTCGTCGGCCAGGCCAAGCACTTGGGCTGGCCGGTAGGTCACCCGCGCCCAGGCTTCCTCTTCAGGCAGGCCAATCGCCAAGAATTTGGAGAGTGTACGCGCCAGATCATGTTGAGGAATGGAACCAACATGGCGCGCGTATTGGTCAGTCGAGATCGTGTCGGGGAAGAAGCCTTGGGCGATCGCCGTTTCGGCGATAGGAAAACTAAATGATTGCATGCCGTGGCCCACATCAAAAAGAATGCCACGAGCCCGCGCATCCCAAACCTCTTCACGCACGACGCCGTCGCGCACGAGTGCGTCCAGTTCATTGTTAAAATCGTTAAAGCAATAGGTCAATACATCGCCCGGCCGCAGCAAAGCCAATTGCTCGGCCAAGGTGAAATCGGGCATGCGCCGGCTGCCAAAGAGCAAGGGGCGCTGTGTCCGTTCCGCCACTTCTAGCGCACGCGCCAGGATCAAACGCGGGTCGGTGTCACCACAGGCCGGCGTGCTAATGTTGACCGCGATTCCCCAAATCAGATCGCCGCCGTCAGCAATGGCTGTGACACAGGCTTCGACATCCATATCGTTGACATCGGCCAGACAAGGCCCCGGCATTGATTCGCCGCGTGCGGACAAGTTGATCGCCAATCGAACGCGAGTGGCCGAGGCATCGATCGTGGTGGTGCGATAGTGCGGCCAGTTATAAGCGCCGGCATCCCCTTGAGAAAGCACCGTGGTCACACCGCGCGGCAACAGATGAAGATCAGGGGCAATGCCAAACTTGGATCCCTCCACCGCGGGATGGGCGTGGAGATCAATCAAGCCGGGGAGGAGTAAGGCATCAGGAAAATCTAACGTCTGTCTGGCTTCGACTGTGACGTGGGAGCCGGCCGCCACAATCCGGTCGCCCTGGATGGCTACCGCACCTGGGCCATCAAGCCCCGTGGCGGCACAAAAGACACGCCCAGCACGGATGAGCAGATCGACGGTAGAGCCTTGCAGAGAGGGTGTTGCGTTCATAGATGGATCGTCCGTCAGGGCATGTGAGAGCAGCACGAATAAGTTCGGCTGCGGATAGGAATAAGCGCCGCAGCGACTAAGGCCATACCCAATCAATAATTATCCAAGCTAAACCTCAAAATGGTCATCGCCCGATCCCTCAATCATTATTTGGGGGATTGGCGTAGGTGCGGTGTGTCACCGCACAAGTGAATAAGACCTGTGCGGTGACACACCGCACCTACGCAAAAAACACCGAAATCCTTAGGCTATTTTTTCCATTCACTGTCTGGCGGCCAGATATTTTGTCCGCCACGGGTGCCACCTTGAACGCCTTCAACACGCCAATCCTTCACCGTCTCGCGCCATTTGGTGAAGTGAGGCGCCTGCCGATGCGCGTCAAAGGCGGCTTCGTCGGCATAGACTTCATAAAGCCAGATGCGATTGGTGTCACTCGCATCCTGGATAACATCGAAACGTAGACAGCCAGGCTCGTTATTCAGCGAACCCTTGGCATCGTCTAACATCGCCTCGATAAATTCTTGTTTGTGACCTTCTTTGATCTGGATGGGAACGAGGATAACGTACATAATTTTCTCCTGGTGACGATAAGGTTTTATAGGAATGCCCCGTAAAACCCATTCCTTCAGGCTTGGGATATAACCCTCTAAGGTTGTGCGGGTGGCGACGCTTCGATCCTGAAGCGACACTGCCAACCGATGCTTCAGCTTGACCCATATTGCACTGCCCTTCGTTGTGATGTTGCAGATTTGACATTAGTGATAATTATGATATATTTATCACATGAGCGACGAAATACGAATTAAAACCAATGCGGATACGCGTCGAAAGTTAAAACTACTAGCGGCGC
>JAPLGZ010000148.1 GCA_026389895.1 Chloroflexota bacterium
TCATAAACAGCATCAGGGCTAGACATCTGAGATCCTTGAAAAACAAAGCCTGCCTTACAGAGCGAAAGGCAGGCTGATCAAACCAATCAATTAAAGCGCCTACTTACGCCGCGATATTGGCTTTGGCGGCTTTTTTCTCATGGGGTGCCATCTGGTCCTTGCTGCCGATAAAGAAACGTTTGATCTGGGCGACCGTGTTTGGGATATTTGTCCAGTTTTCTTTGAACATCATCTTTTCGAGCACGCGTTCGGGCCGATAAAGATAAAAGCGACGATAGGCCTCACGCCATTTCTTGATCACCAGATCTGAATCGTAATTCTCGTTCATGGTAAAGCGTGCTTTTTGCTCGTGGATCGCAAAATCTTCCCATTTATCGGCAAAGACCTCGCCCCCCTCTTTGATCATGTCATACATGGCCGTACCGGGGAAAGGCGCCGCTAACATAAAGTTGGCTAATTTAGGATCAAGTTCCAACGCCAACTGGATCGTCTTTTCCATGCTCTCTTCGTTGTCGCCTGGCATGCCAAAGATGAAAAAGCCCATTGTCTGAAGACCGGCCGCTTTGGCGTTGGCAAAAGCTTCGCGCACCTGATCCAAGGTCTGTCCCTTGCGGATCACATTGCGCAGCATATTCTCGTCACCGTTTTCGACGCCGAAACCAACACGTTTACAGCCCGCAGCTTTCATCAACTGGAAGAGTTCCAAATCGGTGTGATTGACTTTCATGCCATGTACGGTTACCCAAGGCACGGTATTCAAGCCCTCTTCAACCAAACGCCGGCAAAGTTCCTTCGCACGTGGCAATTTCAAATTCCAAATGTCATCGGTCACGCCAATTTCGGTCGCGCCCAAACCTTTGACCAGCCATTTCCATTCCTGGACAACGCTTTCCACCGAACGGGCGCGCCAAGTGTCACCCGTGACCGGTTTGGAGCAGAAAGTACACTTATAGGGGCAGCCACGACTGGTTAAAATCGTAAAGCTACGCGCATTACGATCCAAACCGTCGGTCAACGGTTGCATGTTGCTGTAGCGATCAATCTTAAAGAGATCGTGCGCCGGGAAAGGCAGCGCGTCTAAATCTGGGATCATCGGGCTTTCAGGGCTGACAATTAATTCGTCGCCGCGGCGGAAATGAATACCCGGAATAATGCCTGGTTCGCGACCCGCTTCCAATGTGTTGATTAATTCTAAGAAGCTATACTCCGCCTCGCCCTTAAAGACATAATCCACGTAGGCGTCATGCGGGGCCTGCAAAGATTCCAATGGCATAATGGTTAGATGCGGGCCGCCAAGCACCGTAATCAGTCCACGCTGCTTGCCTAGTTGCGCCATTTCCCAGGCGTCATTGATCAACGGTGTGGTGGCTGTCACCCCGATCATGTGATAAGGCTTACCTTCTGCCTCAGCTTGATCAAGATAATAATCAACGCCCACGTCTTCAATCGCCGCGTCGTAGATCATGGTCTCATGGCCGCCTTCACGCAAGACGGCGGCCAGATAGCCTAGCCCTAGTGGGATATGTTTGCGTTCACTCCAAACTTTGGCTTCGGGGCTGGCAAGAATAATACGCATGGTGAAAATTTCCTCTACAGGATGAATGAAGCAAAGATGTCGGTAGGCTACCAACAGCAGCCAATCTTGGCGATTAGATCGAGCCTTCGGCTTCCATCTGCTTGCGCAGGCCGGTCTTTTCCTTCTTCGGCACAAAAGTATTCAGGGCGATGCGAACGTTGCGGGGCAAATTAAGCCAGAAATCTTTTGTCTTTAAGCGGCGGATAATCGGCGAAGGGCGCAGGTAAAACTGGCGATAAGCCTTGCGATACATCTCTTCGACTAATTCAGCGGTCATCTCACCCATTTCGTAGCGCGCCTGCTGCTCAAAGAAGACGTAATCTTCCCAATCATTGATCAAGAAACGCCCCTGGCGCTTGACAATCTCATATACTTTTGTGCCTGGATAAGGCGTCATCATCGAGAAGTTGGCGATCATCGGGTCAATTTCAATGGCGAAGTTGATCGAATTCTGCATCGTCTGGCGTGTTTCGCCCGGCAAGCCAATGATCATAAAGGCAATCGTTTCCAGGCCGATCTCTTTAGCGTTTTTAAAGGCCTGACGGATCGTATCGAGGTCAATCTTTTTGTCGATGCTCTTCAAGATATCAGGATCGCCCGTTTCGACGCCAAACGCCGTCCGTTTCAAACCAGCTTTTTTGAGCAGCGTCAATAATTCTTTGCTAGCCAGGTTGGCGCGAATGCCATTGACAAAGATCCACGGTACATGATTCAGATTGTTCTCAATCAACGCATTGGCGATCTCTTCAAGCCGCTTGACACGAATGTTGGCGCTGTCATCTAACACGCCAATCTCTTGTGCGCCCAGTTCGTCGACCAGATGACGCCATTCAGCCAGCACACTCTCTGCGCTACGACTGCGCCACTTGATCGGCATAATGCTCTGGCTGCAAAACGTGCAACGATAGGGACAACCCCGGCTGGTTAAAATGCTAAAGCTGCGGGCACCATCCACATGATCCGTGGCCGGTTGCAAATTGGTGTAGCGATCCATCTTAAAATGATGGTAGGCGGGCCAGGGCAAGCTGTCCAAGTCGGCAATGGGCGTGCGATCAGGGTTATTGTGAATCTGTCCATCGCTCGTCTTGTAGCTGACACCCAGACAATCCTTAAAAACCTCATTTTCTGGATGCATAAAGGCTTCGGTATGATAGACCGGCTGATCTTTCAAAAAACCTTCTAGGCGATTGCAAACATCAACCCAAGTCTCTTCGCCCTCACCCCGCACCACAATATCAACAAAGGGCTTTTCACAGCTCTCTTCGGGGAGCACGCTCACATGCGGGCCACCGAGCACAATCGGGCAATCATAGACTTCTTTGATCGCGCGCGCCGTGCGCCAAGCCTGTTTCACCTGGGGGGTATTGGCTGTAATCCCGACAATGTGCGGACGAAACTCCTGGATAAATTCCGCTACCGGCTGTTTTTCGACATCGGCATCAAAGATGACCACTTCGTCGCCGCGCTGTTCGCTAAAGGCAGCTAAATAAGCCAAACCCAGGTGGGGAGTGGTCCGAGTATCAATCGGGAGACGAAATTTAGGATTGATCAGTGCAACACGCATAAATTAGCTCTCCTTTATAATCCGCAGATTGCGTCCGACCCAGAGTAGGCCAACGGCGCAGATGATTCGCGGAGGAATCTAATACTTCTGGCAAATAATCTATCAAATAAGGTCGTGGATCAAATAAAATGGTAACAGACGCGCTGATAACAACGCGGATTCTATCATGGCTTCTAAAGTAGCCCAAATTAATATGAAGGATTTCAGAAAAATTAACCTGTCGTCGTGCCATTAATCCTTGATGATTTGCCTTTCAGCATGCACTATCAATACATGCCAATCGTTGGATCGATCGCCTGCGCCCAAGCGTCAATGCCACCGGTCATATTGATGACATTCGTCCAACCCTGCTGGCGCAACCAAGCCGTCACCTGAGCGCTACGCATACCATGGTGGCAAAAGGCAATGATTTCCGCCTCTTTGTCCTGGGCAGCGGCAGGTAAAGCATTCAGTTGCCGACTGGATAGATCGCTCAAGGGGACGTTTACAACGCGTTCATCAGCAATCGCAACCTGCGCCAGTTCGTTGGGTTCGCGCACATCAAGCCAGACAAATTGCTCACCAGCTTTACGTTTCGCCTCGACAGCCTGTACACTAATTTCAGGGGCGCCAAATGGGTTCGGCATGGGGTAGTCTTTCCAATCTGCTAGGAATAGGGCAGTTATGAATGAGTGGGGGCTGGCCGTTGGTAGAGTGCAGAAATATCAATATCGGTAATGGCATTGAGGCCCGTGACTTCGCTGAAATTCTCTTTCAGCAAGCGCTGAATGCCGAGCTTCATCGTCAAAATACTGATGGGGCAGTCAATACAAGCGCCAAACATCTTCACATGAGCAATGCCTTTTTCATCTAGCTTGACTAATTGCACATCGCCACCATCTTGATACAAAATCGGACGGTAACCGTCCAACACCTTTTGGATCCGTTGCTCCAAAGTGCCTTCTAAAATTGCTGCCGAGACCCCAGACATGCTTTTATCCTTCAACTTACGTGAGTATCAATTGGCTGGCGGCCCGCAAAACCAGCATTCAAATCGTGCCAAAAACGGATATCATCTTCACCGTGTTGCCAACAAAGATAGACATCTTGATCATTGCGCTTGCCCAGAAAGTCGATAATCCCCTCATCAACATCCTTCACAACGATGCCCATATTCATAATGCCTTTGACACCGTTCTCCAAACGCTGGAAATAAAGTAGCAGTTCCCCAGCTTCGCGGCTGCCACCGTTCAGAGAGGCCTTGCGCAACATCGGCCATACCTCTGGGCGCAGGCGCAAAATCTCTTGGCGGGCCTCTTGCACCACCTGCATCAACTGTTTAACCCTGGGCAACAGAGCGCGGGCTTCGGCTAAGGTAAAATAACGGTTGCTCATGGCAACAACTCTCGCACGGCCCGATCAGATGGCCGATTTGGTGATTCGCAAACGGCGCGAAAAGCTCATCAAGACAAAACAAGGCGAGGAGAAATACGCCCTCCTCGCCTATGCTTACGCATTCAAGGCCGCCGGCTTAGTGATTATGCCCGCAGCTTTGCCCTTCGGCAGACTGACTCTGCGCCGTGCGGAAACTGCTGCCGCAACCACAGGAGCTGACAGCCTGAGGATTGTCAATGTGGAAACCGCCACCCATCAAGTTATCAACATAATCAATGTTAGCGCCTTCCATGTAGGAGAGGCTGGTGGGGTCAACAATTACGCGAAGACCCTCTTGTTCGTATACTTCATCGTCTTCGCGAGGGGTGTCAAAGGTCATGCCGTATTGCATACCGCCGCAACCGCCACCCTTAACAAAGACGCGCAAGGCATGGCTGGCTTGCATGCCCTTCTGGGACATAATGCCACCCAATTTCTCAGCGGCATTGGTTGTTACTGTAATCATGTAAATCTCCTTAAATTAAAAATTTGATTGTATAGGCAAGGAGTGGTAAAG
>JAPLGZ010000231.1 GCA_026389895.1 Chloroflexota bacterium
AGCGGCCAAATAACCATTTACCATCGAGACGAATTGAACTAACATTGCAATGCTCCTTGTTATAAAGTTGGATGTAAGTAGATAAAAAGTAAGAACGGTCAATAAACCATTTATAAAATCTAGGAGAAATTATACCCCGAAAGCCGTGACGATGCTGTTGAATACGTTCGTAATACCACCCTGTAGGCTGGTCAGCGAAGCGGCCAACACAATCGCTACCAAAGCGATAATCAATGCATACTCGGCCATACCCTGACCTTCTTCACGCTTCACAGCAGCCAAATAACCATTTACCATCGAGACGAATTGAACTAACATTGCAATGCTCCTTGTTCTGTCGTTATGTTATGCGATTACATTGATTACGGTAATAATTATCTCGACACTGTTAAGCCAGTGAGGAAAAACAAGCCTGTAGAACTTACAACCATACTTTACTGCACGAGCATGGTGGCCGTACTCTGCATGTCCCAGGTGCTCGTGCCAAGCGTGCTTCTAAGCACAACTTCAACCAGGGCATTTAACGGCGTCACAAAACTGAAGGGATAGGTGACAACCACTTGTACTGTTTCATCATCCGGTTGCGATGGGTCCACCTGTACGGTGCTAGCATCTAGGCCAACCGCTTTGCTGCGGGCATCGGTTTCAATCGCCGCAGTGTCTAATGACTGACCATACCCGAGTTGACCGATACCTGTGCGTGCGCCTTCTTGGGCAACCGCTTGAATAACACTGGCGGTGTAGGCCGCCCGGCTGAAGTCGATCAGACCAAAGGTAAAAATGAGCAACATGCCGATGACTAAGGCAAACTCTACCATGCTCTGGCCGGTTTCATGCTTTATCAGAAATTGACCCTGGAAATGCTTCAACATGTGGCGGCTCTACCTATTTATCTAGCGATTTCAAATCGCGCTGTACTTTTGAGCGTGCTATTCTAAATTGTTTTGATTTGTTTTGTTTGGATATTTTCTGTCTACGTTTACTCTATCACAGTTTTAGATTTTTTTTGTTACGAATGGCTTTCACATTCATCAAATTATGCTTATTGCTTTGTTTCTATTTTCTAAAACTTACTAGTCTGCTTCGTGAGTCGGATTATTGTGTAGCCGATACGAAACGCACTTGACGCTACTGTATCATAAGAATTACGCTAATGTTGTTACAAGATCCTTTACACAATCACAACAATATGTAGTTATCTTTGTGGCTCAACCGCCCTTTTTCATCCGTTTAAGTTGAGGGCGATTTGTCATTTAGCGTGCGATAGGCCTACTTTATCATAAAATTTTCACACAAGTTGTTACGATTATCTGTCAGAGAATTCCAAGATATATTGTAATATTTGTCATTTTTGGGGCCGATGCATTTCTCATGCCCCATCAACGCTACCATTCTGGGGGCGTGGTTAACAGAATGCTTTTTTCAATAAAAAACGGTTCGGGGTTGCAACCCCGAACCGTTCTCCTGTGATCGATAAAATTCTGACTTGGCAGAACTTACTTATCCCCTGACAAAGCGCCTACCACTGGGGTAAATCATAGCTTGGTCGATTGACAAACCGCGCCATCTGTAAATCGAGTCGAATCTCTGTAGCCGGCGGCAAGGTGATCTGCAACCACTTATCATCAAGCGTCACAGTTTGGGATCTTGTCGTGAGCGGCGCGGCCGTATAGGATTTGTAGGAACCTGGGTAATCGCTGCTAAGTTCGTCGTAGCTGGCCGACAAAAACTGGTGTTCACCCATCGCCCCAGCCTGGATCACGACATTGCGCGTGGCAAAAGGGCTTAGATTCACCAAGTGCAGGACGGTGCGCTCAGCTTCCAATGTTTCTATCAAGGCGGCTACATCGGCGGGCAAACCTGGGCGGCGTAGCTCCGCATCAAAATAACGTACGCGACTGATCAATAGGCCGCCATTGTAGATGGCCTGAGGTGCGCCCAAGGTTAATTGGACAAGTGCCTCGGTGAGGACAGGATTATGTTCCTGCCAGTGATGAATATTAACTTTGGTTAAATCAGCCTGATCTTCACGGATCAAGGCCAGACGCCGACAGACCACACCATAGCTAGCGCGCAAAATTTCCTCAGGATAAGTGGGATTGTCTCCAGCCAAGAAGCGCAGCCAGGGTTGCTCATGCCCACTATCTTCTTTGTTGCGGAAAGCGATCACCTTACGCCAATCGTATTTTTCCGCCTCGCGCAGTTGTTCGATGCGCTCCCAGTCGCCAGCATCCATCGAAAGGTTCCACAGCGCCGTTGGATAGACCGGCGAGAGCGGCATGTAATCGAACCAGCCCTGGTCACCATAGCGATAGGGGATGACAAACGTCTCAGACGTCTCCCCTTCGGCGGTGAATTTGCCAACCCAATGATGTTCCAAACTCATTTCCAGCGTATGTGGGTCACGCATTTCGCCCAACGCCCAGACATGATCCAACTGACTGCGTGGTAAGTCCAGATAAGCGGCATTGCGCGTTAAAAGGTAGGCATTCGTTGCGGCGACAGTTGCGGCCATGCCAATATTGTAATACCCATGCGGCCAAGTCCAGCCATAAAGCCCGCCATACCACTTGCCACCCATCGTCTCGCCCACCTGGCCAGAGAGGCCCACGTTATCGGGCAAGAGGCCGCCATTCTGTTGCGCTCGCGCCATCCAGGCATCGACATATTCAACAATCCAACGCTGATATTTCGTGTCGCCAGTCATCAAGTAAGCGTTTGCAATCAGGCTGGTCACAATCAGATTGCCAGCTACGTCGCCTTTACCCATCCGTTCTTGCATGGCCTCGCCCATCCGGCGCGCCTTGGCAGGGTCTTGCAGATCATCATAATGGCCAATGTCCGGTATATCATGGAAGGGCAAACCATAGACGCGCATCCCTGGTCCCCAATTATAGGATGGGTCGCCGTCCATTGTGCCCCAACGCGGGCCACCGCTGCCATTGTGCGGGGCGCGGATAATCTTGTGTTCGGGATCATAGTTGGGTGCGTCGGGATCTTCATTCAAATAGAAACCCGCAAAGCGACGCGCCCGTTCGCGGTTAACCGGATTGGTTGGGTCGGCCATACAGAGAAAGTAGAAATAGATATAACTTTCGCCTTGGTGGAACTGATCATACCCTAGTTCATATTCCTTATGCACCATTCCCGCAGCCGTAAGTTGGCGGGTGATGGCGTCCCACTGGCGCTGGCCGAAGGTCAACAGATCCTCATGGCCACCCAGCAGATAGAGCAGCGGCCAGTTATACGAACTTTCATAGAAATCATCGGCGCCATCGCGCGAGCCGGTGCCGCCTTCACGCCAGATTAGGGTGCCGTCTTCACGCGTGTACTTTTCCAAAAAGGGGTAGATCGATTCGTTTAGTAGATCGATCAGCTTACGTTCTAAAATGACCCATGTGGGTGGATTGACAGACGGGGTAGTCGCGATAATCGTTTGCATCTTTGTATGCTTTCTAAAAGAGATTTTAAGCCCAGATCACCAGAAACTAAAATGAATCTGCCTAACCTGGGGATAAGTTTTAAATTTAGATCAGATAAAACTCGGTTTGCCGGCCATCCAAAGGCCGGCAGCCGGTTTGATCAAAGAGCACCACCTCTTCCATGCCCATTTGCACTTCCTCATCGTCCCATTCTGGGATCGAAGCTCGCACGGAGAGTTCCATCGTGAAACAGCTGTTATAGGCCACTGTAACGTCGCCACGGCCAGGGCAATTTTCTTGCTCCCAAGGTAAGCCAATCAGTGGACCCGGCTCATGCAGGAAGAGACCCGTTGAATGCGAATAGATCCGCGGGTTGGGCACGCCGGACTGATCGGCGCGGCTCAATATATTGTTCAGCAGTTGATTGCCCGTCAAACCCGGCAGAAACTCATCCATGTAAATCTCTTGTAGGCGGTTGCCAGCAGCCATTAGTTGGCGCAAGCCTTTGGGCGCGGCAGTTTCACCAGGCAGCAAAACGTAGGCAAACTGTTGATGATCGGAATTGAAGCGCAGATATTGCAACCCCACATCACAGTGCAGCAGATCACCGGGGCGGATCACCTGATCTTGGGCGCCGTATTGTGCGCGTAAGGCGGGCCGGCGGATCAGGCGAAAATAGGGCTTGAAGGCCATCGTGAAGCCCAAGTCCGTACAGCGTTGCCAGTAGGCCCATTGCAGATCGTCAATCGTCGTGTAGCCGGGGATGATCGTTGCGCGACTATAACAACTGGCGATCACATGGTGGGCCACATCACACACATGTTCATACATTTGGCTGTCGGCGGCGGTCAACGTGGTCAACCAACGGATCGCCGCCGGTTCGGCGGAGACCAGGCGTTCCCCATATTTGGCCGGCAACTTTTCTACCAATTGTTGGTAGAGGTTATGCGTCAGGCCACCTGCCGCCCATTGGATCGAGCCAATATTGATGCCAATGCGCTGTGGATCACGCTCTGCTATCAATTGCAAAAGCCGTGGCCATTGTTCGGGTTCAAGTTGGCCGGTGTAAGGGCGTTGGTAGAGGTCATGCGTATTGGTTGCCGAAAGATTGATGCCTTCTACACCAGCCGCGCCGCGATCAGAAAAGACCAGGATCTGGAGAATGGGGCACCAGGTATCCATCGGAATCATGGTCGTGTAGACCGGATCGAGGTTATCCTCTTGACAAAGAATCAGCCACATATCGAGCCCAGCCTCGCGCATGACAGTGGGCATTACATCGGCCAGGCGTTGCTTGAGCAGCCGATAAATGACTTCGGCGCGCTGGCGCATGGGCAAGACTTGCGGAAAAGATGAAAGGGTAGGCATCATAACCTGCTTTCTGATCGTTGTTATAAAAATGATCGTGCCATTTTACTTTTCAACTTGGATCATATATGCGAGTGCAATTCATGTCAATCAGTATACCAAGGGTAGAAATTGCGCCATTTAAGTTACACTATTACAATAAAGTATGAATTAGTCAGGATAGTATAACTTTGAAAGGCAAGTCTATGTTAACCACTGTTGGGCAAAAAGGCCAAATTGTTATCGAAAAGACAATTCGCGAGGCATTAGGTTTACAGCCAGGTTATGTGGCTGTTCAGAAGTTAGCCGGCGACCATGTTGAAATTTATTTCTATCCGCCCGAACACAAAAAATCTTTGCGCGGTATTCTGGCCGATAAAATCAAAAGACCGGCGCCGACTACCGAATGGGCGATCATCCGTGAGCAAGTTTGGTCGGCAATGGCGGTGACAAATGAAGAGGAAAGTAGCGATGAGGCATGAGCAATCAATCGATGCTTGCCTATTTAGATTCCAGTTTTATTGTCCGCTATCTTACCAACGATCCACCAACGATGGCCGAGCAGGCCGCAGTTGTAATCGACAGTGAACAGCCCCTGCTCGTCAGCACCTTAATTCTGGCTGAAAGCGCCTATGTACTCTCATCCGTCTATCAAATCTCGCGCGCCGATGTGGTAGACGCACTGATGGAGTTTCTTCAGCGAACCAATATTCAACTAACGCAGTTAGCCAAGCCGGTTGCTCTGGATGCATTACGATCCTATCGGCGTAAAGCCCTCGACCTTTAGTCGTGGGATATAAGCCGTCCAAGCCTACTGGCTTGGGACATTGACAGCTGACTCTACAATATTATGCATTTGACAGCTGTATAATTAACGTACTATAATCATGGCATGAAAACAGAACGCTGGACTACGAGTAACAAGGCTGTTTATAACATCGGCTATCACCTTATATGGTGCACAAAGTATCGCCGCAAGATGCTGGTTGATAAAGTAGAACTTCGATTGAAAGAACTTCTACAAAGCAAGGCGATTGAACTGGACTTGAATTTAGATACAATGGAAGTTATGCCTGATCATGTTCATTTGTTTGTCAGAGCACAACCGATCCATAGTCCGCACTACATTGTTCAACAGTTCAAAGGCTATTCATCCTTCATGTTGCGTGAAGAATTTCCGAAGGTGAAGTCTGGTTTGCCTTCTTTGTGGACCCGTTCATACTATTGCGAATCGGTTGGTCACATTTCAGAGACTACCGTTCGACAATATATTGAAGAACAAAAGACCGTATGAGAACGTACAAGTTCAAACTATATTGCCAGAAAAAGAATAAACATCTGCATCAGCAAATCGACATTGCGGGTTTGATCTACAACCACTGCATCGCCTTGCATCGTAGATACTACAAGCTAACGGGCAAAGGTTTGAATGCGTATGAGTTGATGGCTCACATCACCAAACTGAAGAAGCGGCCAAAGTACAAACATTGGAACCTTGTCGGCTCCCAGGCGATTCAGGATGTTGTCCAACGAATCGACAAAGGCTATAAGCTGTTCTTTGGCAACTTGAAACGCAAGGTTAGAACCAGCCCACCAAGCTTTAAGAAGGTGAAGCGCTACAGTTCCTTCACGCTCAAACAAGCCGGCTGGAAGTTGATCGACAAAAACCGTATCCGCATTCAGGGCATAGTCTATAAGTTCTCCAAGTCTCGTGATATACCAGCCGGCGTCAAGACGGTCACGGTCAAACGTGACACGCTGGGCAATCTCTTTCTGTACTTCGTTGTTGATGAACCCATCAACCAAACAAATCAAGCCACGACGGGTAACAGCGCAGGCTTTGACTTTGGCATGAAAACGTTCCTCACGGTGTCGAACGGTAAGACGATTGAAAGCCCGCTGTACTATCGTGAGGCGATTGCGGAACTCAAGCAAGCCCAGCAGAACTTGGCCCGCAAAATGAAGTTCTCTGGTGGTTGGAAGAAAGCCAGAGAGATTATCACCCGTATCTATCAACGGGTGGTCAACAAGCGCCGTGACTGGTTCTTCAAAGTCTCGCACTGCTTGACCGCCCAGTTTGACAACCTGTTCTTTGAAGACCTGAACATGAAGGGGATGCAAGCCCTTTGGGGTCGCAAGAGTAGCGACCTTGCTCGCAGCGAGTTCATGAACATTCTGGAGTATGTAGCTCAAACCAAAGGCAAGGTTGTTCATCTGGTGAATCGCTTCTATCCATCTTCTAAGACGTGCCACGATTGCGGCCATGTCTACAAAGAACTACAACTTTCCGAGCGAGAATGGGTCTGCCAAAGTTGTGGAACTATCCACGACAGGGATCTAAACGCTGCTCTCAACATTCATAGCGAGGGGGCGTCTTCGCTTAGGTTAGGCGATGTAAGACCAGTCTTATCGGGCAATTGCTGTCTGACCCTAGAATCCCACGAACTTTAGTCGTGGGAGTACGTCAAAACTTTGTAAAAACTCTAAACGAGTCTCATTTGCCGATGCCTTGTTATGGGCTGAAGTTTTCAGCAGCACCAACCAACAGGTTTATACTTTTGATAAACGTTTTCCTGCCAGCGGGATTAAAACATTGGGGGCTGAAAGTTAAGCTTGCCCACCAATAAAGTTATCGCCCCTCAATGCAGCCTACGGCTTCAGCCAACTAGCCCGCTTGTCCCTGGCCCGGAAATAGAGGTATTCTTCGTTGGGATTGGGCGGCGAGACATTGCCGGTGGAAGGATAGTTGGCAATCGCATCTTCGACTATGTCGATCCCAAGCCCAGGTCCATTCGGCACCAGCATAAAACCACCGATGATGGTTGGTTGGGGCTGCATCACCTCATAACGTTGGGGCACATCGTCGGCCAGGTGCTCAAGGATCAAAAAGTTGGGCAAGGTCGCGCACAGATGAACGGCGGCGATTTCAGCTACGGGTCCCAATGAACCGTCGTGCGGCGCAAAGGTGGCATAATGCGCTTCGGCCAGGGCGGCGATCTTCTTCATCTGGAGCAGGCCACCAGCGCGCCCAGTGTCGGGCTGGATCACATCCACAATTTCACGCTCCAACAGTTCACGCACTCCCCAGATGCCCGCGTGCCGTTCACCCGCCGCAATGGGCAAATTGACCTGGGCGGCCACGCGGGCAATGGCCTCAATATCTTCTGGTGCGACCGGATCTTCATAAAAGAGCAAATCGTAGGGTTCTAGCGCCTGGCCGAGCCGGATCGCATCTTTGGTGGTCAGCCAGGGTGGCCCGTGAATGTCGACCATGAGATCGATCTCGTCCCCTACGGTGCGCCGAATCGCTTCGACTTGGCGCACCGGATCGCTTAGATTGCCGGTTTTCAGGGCATTGTACCCTTGATCGACGAGCGCGCTGGCGCGCTCGGGCGAATGGGCGTGCGCATAAAGACGGATCCGGTCACGCATCTTTCCACCGAGCAGTTCATAGACCGGCACGCCTAATGCCTTGCCTTTAATATCCCACAGCGCCATCTCGATCCCCGTCATTGCCCCGCTGCCGACAATCCCCGTCATGCCGTGGCCCATCATCGCCAGATACATCTTCTGCCAGAGCTTCTCAATCTCAAATGGATCATCGCCAACCAGCAGCGGCGTTAAGTCCTGGATTGCGGTTTCGACCACACGCGGCCAGCCGCTGGCCTCGCCAACCCCATAGATGCCGGCGTCGGTAAAGACTTTCACAAAGAGCCAGTTGCGCGCCTTCCAGCCACTGCTATCGGGCTTGCTGGCGTGCATTAGATAGGTTTTGATTTCCGTGATTTTCATAAAGGAGTTCGCTTTCATGGCTGAGGCGGTGGGTGAGGCAGGGTGCGCTTGAATACTTAGGATTGTACTGCGTTTTAACAACCCGATCAAACGCAAAAAAAGCGTCAGGTTCGATAAACCTGACGCTGAGCAACTGGGATTGAAATCCCAGCCTGATACAGCAAGCACGTTGAAACGTGCTACTTCATCAACACGTTTCAACGTGTTTCGCATACCAGAGGATGAATTCATTCATCCTCGTCACGTTACAAACGTGACCTACATAGTTAGCCGCGCCGCCCACTAATGTATGATTCAGTCAGTGGATCCTTAGGCCGGCCAAACAGTTCGTTGGTGCGATTAAATTCGACCAATTTACCCAGCCAGAAGAAGCCGGTGTAATGTGAGGCGCGCGCCGCCTGTTGCATATTGTGGGTGACAATCACAATGGTATACGTCTCGGCCAGCCGGCGCATCAAATCTTCGACACTCAAGGTCGCCACTGGATCTAGCGCGGAACAGGGTTCATCCATTAAGATCACTTCTGGTTTAATCGCAATGGCGCGCGCAATACAGAGCCGCTGTTGTTGGCCGGGATTCAACTCGAGCGCGGAGTCGCGTAGCCGATCTTTCACTTCTTCCCACAGCGCTGCATTTTGTAGACTCTCTGTTACAAGTTGGTCTAAATCACCTTTCTTCGGTTTGCCCAACACGCGCGGACCAAAGGCGACATTATCATAGACACTTTGTGGAAATGGATTGGGTCGCTGAAAGACCATCCCAATCCGTTGCCGGAGTTCGGCGACATCGACATCCGGCGCATAGATATTTTTGCCATCGAGCAAGGCTTCACCCTTGGCATGGGCGCCAGGGATCGCATCATTCATACGATTGAGCGATCGCAAAAATGTCGATTTACCACAGCCAGACGGCCCAATCAGTGCCGTGATCTGATTGGCCTGGATATCAAGATTTAGATCATGCAGCGCTTGAAAGCTGCCATAAAAAAAACTAAAGTTTCTAACTTCGATCTTATTACTCATTATATTTGTATTCACAAACCTTGTACCGGCAGTTCATCGAGCAACAACCTGGGATCAACCAAATCGGCCAGTGATATAGTCTTCGGTGCGTTTATTTTTCGGCCGCATGAAGAGCTGCGACTTTTTGCCGACTTCAACCAATTCGCCATCCAGCAAGAAAGCCGCGTTATCGGCCACGCGCGCCGCTTGTTGCGTGCTATGCGGCACCATGATGATCGTATAGCGCCGCTTTAATTCGTATAACGAATCTTCCACCATCGCCGTCGATAAAGGATCTAAGCCAGAGGTTGGGTTATCGAGTAAAATCACATCTGGCTCCAAGGCCAGACTGCGCGCCAGACAAAGGCGTTGTTTCTGACCGCCCGAAAGCGCAAAGGCCGAAGCATCCAGGCGATCTTTCACTTCGTCCCACAGCGCGGCCTGTTTTAGGGAACGCATGACGCGTTCCTCCAACGTTTGTACATCACGAATCCCCGCCATGCGCAGGCCATAGGTGAGATTATCCCGAATCGAACCGGGCAACGGCGTCGGAATGGCAAAGACCATGCTAATACGACGCCGCAGATCGGTGACATTCACATCTCGTTCAAAAATATTTTGATTATTGAAGGTAACCGCCCCCTGATGTTGCGCCCCTTCAACCAGATCGGATAGGCGATTGAGCACACGCAGTAAGGTAGATTTTCCGCTGCGTGAAGGGCCAAAAATTACAAAAATCTCATTGGCGGGAATATCCAGCGTAATATTTTTAAGGGCAGCAACACCGTCAGGATAAGTAAACGATAAATTAGCAAGCGATATTTTTGGCGACATAAAGAATTTTATTTTTAAGTGACGATATGAGTTACCATTGCCGATGCCGGCGAATGTTTGTACGAATAATGGTCGCCACCAGGGTTAATGATAGGACAAGTAAGAGCAACACCAATGCAGTCCCATATTGGACAGAAAGGGGCATCCCCGGCACTTGGGTGGCGATCACATAAAGATGATACGGCAACGCCATACTTTGATCAAAGATCGATTTCGGCAGTTCGGGCAAATAGACGGCGGCAACGGTGAATAAAATCGGCGCTGTCTCGCCCGCCGCGCGCCCTAAACCAAGAATAATGCCAGTAATAATGCCTGGCAACGCTTGGGGCAGGACTTGATAACGGATAGTCTGCCAACGCGTAGCGCCCAGGCTCAAACTCACCGTGCGGAATTCTTGCGGCACAGCTAAAATCGCTTCTTCTGCGGTGCTGATCACAACCGGCAAGGTCAAGATGCCAAGGGTCAACGCGCCAGCAATGATCGAAGTGCCAAAGCCCATAAAGAGCACAAAAGCCCCCAAACCGAACAGCCCATAGACAATCGAAGGAATCCCAGCCAAATTAACAATCGCCAGCCGGACGGCGCGTGTCAAACGATTATCACGTGCATATTCAGCTAGATAGATAGCGGCGGCAATTGCCAGTGGAAAGGAGACAATGGCCGTAGCAAAGGTCAGATAGACCGTGCCCAATAAAGCGGGCATAATGCCGCCTTGGCGCAGCCCATTATAGGGCGCCGTGGTGAGAAATTCCCAGTTCAGGGCGCTGAGGCCGTTATAAAACATAAAAAGAATCACTAAGATGACAGGAATGACCACAATGATCGCAATCGTCGTAATTAACGCGATCATCAATTGGTTAGTCTTTTGGCGGGACAAAGTGTACTCCTCTGGGCCAGTTAGATGATGGTCGATTTTTATTCAACGTTATAATTGACTGCTGCGCCGACGTTTGCCTTGGGTGCCGACCAAACGTCCAGCCAGCGAATTGATGGCGAAGGTAATGACAAAGAGCAAAATACCAATCGCAAACAAGGTATGATAGTGCACGCTGCCATTCGCTACTTCGCCCATTTCAGCCGCAATCGTGGCCGTCATCGTGCGCACCGGTTGGAAGAACATCCCAAGCCCCAAGGCTGGGACATTCGCAGCATTGCCTGTCACCATCAAAACAGCCATCGTTTCGCCAATGGCGCGGCCAATGCCGAGCATAATGGCGATGACAATGCCCGAACGAGCGGCGGGCACCACCACTCGCCAGATTGTCTGCCACTGGGTTGCCCCAATGGCCAACGCACCATCGCGATACTCTGTGGGCACGGCAGACAGGGCATCTTCGGAACTACTGATAATGGTGGGCAATGACATATAGGCGAGAATGATCGATCCGGTAAAGGCCGTCAAACCGGTCGACGCGCCCGCTTGCTGAATTAAGGGCGCCAAGACCACCCATCCGAGAAAGCCCAAAACAATCGAAGGAATCCCAGCCAACATTTCAATTAACGGTTTTAGAATTTCTCGTTGCCAACGTGGCGCGATCTCACCCATATAAATCGCCGTAATCAACCCCAATGGCACGGCGATCAAGATCGCGCCCGCCGTGACGAGCAAGGAACCAACCAATAATGGCCACAATCCAAATAGATTTTCGATTGGGTACCAGCGACCGCCCAGCAGCGTACGCAGCGGCACTTCGAAAAAGGCTGGCAAACCTTCGCGCAACAGGAAAAAGAAGATCAGGCCAATGATCACAATGGTGGAGAGGCCAGCCACTTGAATCAATTTTTCAATAATCCATTCACCCCAATGACGCTGCTCCGCGGCAGGTCTAGAGCCGATAAATGGTGCAGTTTGTTCCATTTTCACAGGTAACCTTTTTCCTTTTAACGTTTTGGTAATGGCACAAAGCCCAAATCCGCTACAATCTTTTGACCCTGAGATCCATGAATCCAGGCTAAATAACTGGCAATCGGCCCACCAGGTTCGCCCGCAGTATACATATATAGACCGCGCGCAATTGGATAGCTGCCGTCCGCACCACTGGCAACCGATGGCGCGATATAGGATGACTTGGCATCGGCAGCCACAGCGATCATCTTCTCATGTTGCGGATCAACATAACCCAAGCCATCATAGCCAATGGCATTAGGATTGCGACGCACCTCGCTGGTAATGCCAACCGATGAAGGCATCAATAAGGTCTGTGGAGCAAAAATATCTTTATTGGTCTTCTGATTTTGGCGCACGACTTTTTCCAGAAAATCGGAGCATCGTTGCCACCAACAGCTTGCCAGTTTGTGATGCGGCCCGTAAAGATATCTGCCAGTTGAGGAATCGTTAGTTTGCTCACAGGGTTGGCTGGGTTGACTATCACCGCCAACGCATCAATCGCAACCGTGAATTCAACAGGCGTGAACCCATTTTTTTGGGCCTGGGCGATTTCATCCTTGGTCATCTTACGTGAAGCGTTCGCAATATCAGCTGTGCCGTTAATCAAGGCAGTAATCCCTGTACCTGTGCCGCCGCCTGTCACCGCAATTGCGACGGTAGGGTTGACATTGCGATAGGCCTCCGCCCAGGCTAAGGCCAGATTGACAATGGTGTCAGAGCCTTTATTTTGGATGGCTCGCTGGTTTTCTGCCGACGCCCCTTGGGCAGAAGCACTGCTTGATGATTGACAAGCAGTTAATAGTATTCCCCCCAGCAAGAGCAGGGTTAGAAGAAGACCAACAAAAAATTTAAATGGATAACGGACAAGCCACATAAGTTATTCTCAATATTCGTATAATTTGACTATTGCTCAGCAAAGATAGATTAATAATATCAAGATATTGTTAATGAAAAATGCCCTTCTGTTAACAAAAGAAGAACTAGGCGTAAACGTATCATTAATGACAAATGCGCCAACCAGGCTCTGCCTGGTTGGCGCATTTGGACAAGATTAAATTATGTTAAGGAAAGATTATTTAGCTTGGGTATCAATCTGGGTGAGAAGATCTGGCATGGCGTCATCGTAGGCGACAAAACCATTTTCAATTGAAACACCCTTTTCTTTTAAGATGGCAGTCACCTGGGCAATCTCCGTCTTGATCGGTTCCCGATCGATGACAAAGCCAAGGGCCTTAGATGGATAGGCCGTATCATTCATCTTCTTTGTCGCTTCCCAAGCGCCAACTTGTTTTTCATCGCGATAATAAGCGTTGAATTGGTTGCCAAACATCCAATCTGTATTCGGCGCATAACCGCTGGTTTCAGGGGTAACGCCGTCTGGATAACCCATCACCTTCTTGGCTTCATCTTTCCAGACCCAGTGCACACCTTCAATCCCACGCGAAAGCAAGTTATAGACTTCAGCGTCGGTATTGAAGAGTTCGAGCACGTGCATAGCGTCAATGGAATGCTTGGAGCTTTTGCAAATGCCGTTCATGGTTGCCGTGGCGCCAGCTGTATCCAAAATCAAGGGATCGGTCAGGTTCTTGATGACAAACTCATAGCCAAAGGCAGCTTGGGCTTCCACATCATTGCCTGGTTTTTCCACATGATAGTCCATAGCAAACTTGCCTGCGCGGAAAGCAGCCTTCGCCTCATCACCTGGCAACGGTTCTTTCGAGAAATAGCCTGCGTCTACCCATTTTTTGGTCAAGTTGACAGCGTCGCGATATTCCTGCGTTTTCAACACATTGACAACCGTCAGCTTATCGTCGTTGGCTTTCATGCCAATAAAGCCGATGCCATCATCCAGTGGGTCGTAGCCATAATATTGGGCGCGCCACAAACTATTGCCCAGATCGGCCGAATAGACTGGCGTGATGCCTTCGCCATCTTTTACCTTGGCGAGGAAAGGCTCCATGTCTTCCCACTTTTTCACGCCATCCAAGCTGAAATTGTACTTATCCAACATATCCTTGCGCACATGGACACCCCACGGTTTGGGGAAGATCTGCTGGTTGATCACGCCATAGATGTGGCCTTTGATGCGTGCCGCTTCCCAAGTGCTGGCCGGCATGCTGGCCCATAGACCGGGGGCGTCTTGCTTTAGCAGATCATCTAATTCCAACAAACTACCGTTTGCCACGTTGTTGGTATAGCTGTTGATCCAGGGCGCTGTAAAGATGATGTCGCATTCTTCACCAGCCGATAGCCGCAACTGCATCTTCTCATTGTAGGCGCCAAAATCAATTGGTTCCAATGTCAAGTTGACATGGATCTTCTCATTGAGAATTTTGTTTAGGGCATCTTGCACCTGTTTCAGATCGCGCGGCACGCCACTGCCCGCATAGGTATAGGTGACAGGCACGAGATCGCTCTTGGCCTGTGGTTCCGATGCACTTGTGGTTGTCCCGGCAGCCGGTGCGCCCGGTGCGGCACAACCAACCAGTAAGGCCAATATCACAAAGATACTGGCAACGCTAAATAACCTCTTTTGATTCATGCTCTGTTCTCTCCCATAATTAAGTCACACTTCAGTAAATATAATAAAACACGGCTTGGCAGAAGCAACTGATCGTAGGCTTTCATCAGTAAGTTTCTGCGCACCGAACTACCCTTTTAGACCACCAATCGTGATGCCACGCACAAAATACTTTTGCAATAATAAGAAGCTAAACAACGCAGGCCCAAATGCGAGCACGGCCATGGCCATACGCGCAGATTGGGTGGGGATCGGCACACCAGTCGTTTGTGGATTGGAAGCGAGAAAATTGATGTTCGCCATCAGCACATAGAGCAGATATTGGAGCGGATAAAGCTGTGGCACATTGATGAAGAGCAAAGCCAGAAACCAGTCATTCCAGAAGCGCAGAATGAAAAAGAGCCCAATCGTCGCCAATACGGGCTTGGACAAAGGCAACACCATCTGGAAAAAGATGCGCCACTCCCCTGCCCCATCGATCCGCGCGGCGTCTAACAGTTCAGATGGCAACTGGGAGAACGAGGTGCGCAAAATCAACACATACCAAGAAGTGACTAGATAGGGCAAAATCAAGGCAAGAATATTATCTTTGAGCCCCAGATAGCGAGTCATCAGCACATAAAAAGGCACTACGCCGCCATTAAAGAGCAAGGTAAAGAAGACATAAAACGAGAGCACACCGCGAAAACGATAATCTTTGCGCGAGAGGGCATACCCGAGCAGCGAACAGAGCAACAAGCCGGCTAACGTGCCAGCGATGGTCACGCCCAATGTCACGCCGTATGCCTGCAAAATTTGACCCGGCTGGCGCAAAATGTAGGTATAGGCAAAGGTGCTAAAGCCGACCGGCAACAAACTGTAGCCCCGAAGTGCGAGTTGCTTTTCCTCAGACAACGAAACAGAGATTACCAATAACATCGGGATTACGCAGGCCAGACCGATCAGACCCAGGGTTAGATGAACAAACAACTTCCCCCAGGAAAAACGCCGACTGCGATAGCTGCGGACGACCGTACTGGAGCTAGTGATGGTGGTCAAATTTTGTATCCTATCCTTCTTCACAAATGTGTGATACGCTCATTGGTTAAGTGTTAATCCGACCACCCGCCAACGCGATCTAGCGCTAGAACAACGAATAATCCGAATTAACCCGACGCACGGTCCAGTTTGCCAACACCACGAGCAAAAAGCCCACCACGGATTGGTAAAACCCGGCCGCCGCCGCCATCCCAATGTCACCCAGTTGCACCAGCGAACGGTAGACAAATGTATCGATCACATCGGTAGTGGAATAAAGTTGCGGATTGTTGCGCGGCACAAAATAGAAGAGACCAAAATCTGCATTAAAAATCCGCCCGATCCCAAGCAGCACCAGAATAATCACCAAAGGGAGCAACAATGGCAACGTGATATAGCGAATCTGTTGCCATTTGGATGCGCCATCGATCTTAGCCGCTTCAAAATAGGTGGGATCAATGCCAAGAATCCCCGCTAAATAGACGATGCTCCCAAAACCCATCCCATTCCAGAGATTGGCAGCCGTGAGCACAGCCGGCCAATATTGGGGCGACCGATACCAAGCGATCGGTTCTAGGCTCAGGGAAATTAGCATTTTGTTGACCAGGCCGCCTTCGCCCCCCAAAAAACCAAAGACAAAATAGCTGACGATGACCCACGAGATAAAGTGCGGAAAAAAGAGCATCGTTTGATAGAACTTACTCATCGCGCTCGTATAAATCTCATTCATCAACAGAGCAATACCGAGCGAGACGATGGTGCCGGTGGTAATGAATAGACTATTCATCAGCAGTGTATTGCGTGTAATGCGCCAGGCTTGATCGGTGCCAAAGAGAAAGCGAAAATTATCCAACCCCACCCAAGCACTGCCCAGCATCCCCTGTTCAAATTTGTAATTTTTGAAGGCAATCACCAACCCGATCATTGGCAGATAGGCAAAGACCAATAGCATGATCACGCCGGGCAGTGCCATCAGCGTAAAAGTAACGGTCGATTGAAAATCGCGTTGGCTACCCAGCCAGCCAGCACGCTTTTTGGTTGTTGGGGGTCGTAGTACGGCAGACTGTGAGGTCGTTGCCATGATAAAATCTCCTTCTTACAGTTCGGTCGTCATGTTAACAGCCAACGCCTCACGGGAATTATCCGTCATTGCCCAACTACTTGGGCAGCGGGGCGTTCGCTTCGATCAGCCCCTGTTCACGGATCTCTTGCCACAACGCCGCCGGAATGGGCAATGCCAATGATCTAATATTTGCCTCTACCTCGGCCGGTTTTACCGCGCCTACGACCAAAGTGGTGATTGTCGGGTGAGCACCAGCGAATTGCAAGGCGGCGGCATTCAATGGCACGTTATATTTATCACAGATGGCTTGGATGGCACGCGCTTTCTCCATAATCGGTTCGGGGGCCGTGGCATAGTTGTACTTCGCGTCCGGTTGCGGGCCAGTCGCCAGGATGCCACTATTATAGACACCGCCCAGAAAAATGCCGACGCCCTTCTGCCGGCACAGTTCTAAAAAGTCAAGTGATGTCTGTTCTAAGAGCGTATAGCGCCCCGCTAACAGGAAAACATCCGGGTCGGCATGCCACACAAACCGTTCTAACATCTGCCATTGATTCATACCCGAGCCGATCGCTTTAATGACGCCTTGGCTGCGCAGCTCGGCCAAAGCTGGAAAGGCGAGGTCAATGGCATCTTTTTCATGATCAACATCGCCGGAATCAGGATCGTGAATGAGCGCAATATCGATGCGATCCATCTGTAAGCGCTTGAGGCTATCTTCGATGCTGCGTAACACACCATCGCGTGAATAGTCGTAGGTATAGCCTTGACGATCCTCATTCAGAATCCGCCCTACTTTGGTCGAAATTACAAAATTATCGCGCGGCACACCGCTCAGTGCTTTACCCACACGTTCTTCACTGGTGCCAAGTCCATAGAGCGGCGCCGTGTCGAAGAGGGTCAGGCCATTCTGCAATGCCGATTGGATCGTCGCCAACGCATCAGCTTCGGCCACTGGACCATATAAACTGGCGATGGGTGCTGTACCGAGACCGAAATTGGTGACTTGGAGAGAATTTTTACCCGCGAGTGGGACAGACTTAATTGCACTCATGATTCCTCTGTGAAAGCCAGTCCGCCGAATTCATTCGGCGGCTGATATGAAAAACCCGTTGAAACGGGTTGGTATGTGTGCCGACGTGTTATTGCACGTTTTGTCTATCAGGTGGCGAAGCGCGTCCAAATGGGCGCCCGCCTCTGGATCCGCAGTTTTTCAGCTAAGCGTTTAATTGCTGAAGGTCGATCAAGCCCGCATCGATCAAGTGACGAAACTGGGCCAGATCGCTGCGAATCGTTTCTGTGATCGGTGTATAAGGCATGCCACCTAAGATCGTGCGCAAACCACCATCATCTAGATCAAATGGGAATGGCAGTGGCTTCTGCTGCGCATAGGTAATCTGCGCATCGGGAACTTCGGCTTTTAATAATTGGACAAAATCCGCAACTTCGACCACGTCGTTGCGCAAATTACACATGGCGGCGCCTTGGTATTGCGCGCGCGCGACGCCAATAAACATTTTGGCCACATCATTGGCATGCTGCAACCCGACCGGCCCATCAAAACGAATGTGGTACGGTCGCTTGGCCGCTGCCGCCAAAACCGCCTTGGCAATGTCCGAAGTCATGCCCTGATCGCGCCCGACGCCGTAGACAATATAGGGGCGCAGACCAACGCTCCCGACCTGCCAATCTTGCCAATAGATGCGGGCGGTCCCTTCATTGGCAACTTTATAGACGCCATATAAACTTTGTGGCAACAACGGCACATCGTCACCCACCCGCCCTTCGGGGTATTCCTCGGCTGGCCCAAGCACGGCTAATGAACTGGCATAGGCCAGCCCTTTAATTCCTGCATGGCGGGCCGCCTCGAAGATATTGACCGTGCCCACCACATTCACTTGCGCACCTAAGGTGGGGTTCGCGCGACAGAAAGGCACCTGTAACCCAGCCAAGTGGATGATGTGCGTAATCCCGTGCTCGTCAACCATACTGCGCACCGCGTTGAGATCGGTGACATCGAGCTTAGCGAATTTAACTTGTGCCAATTGAGCTTCAGACATCACTTGGCGCGGGCGCACAGGGTCAGTCGCTAAATCCGTCGCCACGACGCTCACACCTTCGTCTACCAAATTGCGCAACACCCAGGCGCCAATACAACCCATAGAGCCGGTGATCATAAATGTTTCGTTGGTCATAATAAGCTCCTAAAGGATAGGGAGTAGACACATAATCCGTCTCTGCTTAGCGAATCAGGAAAAGAAAAGAGATTGAAAGCGTAGCGATTGAGAGATTGCTTGTGCCTAATCTCTCAATCGCTACGCGCTGTTATATGCTTACGCCCTACTTTTTATGCTACTTTTCTTCTACGCACGGATTGGTCAACTCGCCAAGCCCATCCACGGAGACAGTGACCACATCGCCATCCTTCAAACGTAGCGGCGGTGTGCGCGAGAAACCAACGCCGTTTGGTGTGCCCGTTGTGATGACATCACCGGGCAGCAAGGTAAAGGCGCGGCTCAAGTAGGCGATCAGATAGGGCACCTTGTACAGCAATTCACGCGTGTTGGAACTCTGCATCGTCTCGCCGTTAACGACGGTGCGAATGTTCAAGTTATGCGGATCGGCAATCTCGTCTTTGGTCACCAGATAGGGTCCAAGCGGACAGAAAGTATCCAACGACTTGCCACGGATCCATTGGTCGCCTTTTTCGGTTTGCAGATCGCGTGCGCTGACATCGTTACAGTTGGTGTAACCGGCCACATAATCTTGCCAGTTCTCTTCCGCTACGCGAAAAGCCTTTTTGCCGATCACCACGGCAAATTCACATTCCCAGTCCACTTTGCTTGTGTCTTCGGGATTCCAGCGAATGGCATCACCTTGCCCAATCAGCGCGGTGCTCCACTTGGTAAACATAACGGGGATCGTCGGCGTCTTGCTGTTCGTCTCGCGAATGTGGTCAATATAGTTGAGCCCAATCGCAATGATCTTGGATGGGTTGAGAATGGGCGCCATCAACTTGACGTCGGCCAGGGCAACGCCATGTTCGCTGGCCGCTTTTTTGGTGGCCAACTTGCGCGCTTGTTTGATGCCGTCATCACCCAGTTCTAGAAAACTGCGCATGTCATCTGGCAATTTACCGCCAGAGAGTTCGGCAAGGTTGACAACTTGGTCTCCAACGACTGCGCCCAGATGAGCACGGCCACCGCGCGGTTTAAACGTAACAAGTTTCATAAATACTCCTAACTCTTTTGTGATGTTTTATAAAACACTTTTTTTGTAAGTGCAGACCCTTCCCTACCTATCTCTTGGAGCGAGAGAATTAAGGGCACAAAGTGTCATCAGTGCTCTCGCCTAGCAAAATGGTCAGGGGAGCGGGAGGGGCCTCTTTTATTTTATCCTTCACAGCACCTAGCATGATACCACTGATCAATGGTCGCTGAAAAGTAAACCCTATACATAAAAAGATAATGGACGCCTCAATTTACGGACTCACTTTATCTAGGCCAGTTGGGCAGCTTACGATGAGTGATTGTGATGCTGGGGATATGGATTAGCGCAAGCCAGCTGTTTAGCCTAGCTGCACTTAGTGCGATCAAAATCTGCGGTTGAGATTTCGACAATGCGCTTCATACCGTCTTCGACACTCTCATCGCCCTTCAAAATCGGCACCATCTCTTTACCAAGCACCTCGTTGATGGCGGCCCAACCGGCTGGGCGATAGAATTCAGCGGAGAGTTCCTTTTCCTGCCCGGCCCAGAATTCATCAAAGGCCCAATCGCCAAAGAGAAAAGAGCGATTATCCAAGAAATCCTTAGATTCCAAATAGGGATGATAGGCAGGAATGATCCCCCACTTGCCACAAAGTGAAGCCCCGCCCAGCGAACCTAGGGCATATTTCATAAAGAGGCGGGCATTAGCACTATTCTGGCCGCTCTTCGGGTTAACCAAATGCGAACTTACCCAGCTGCCCGTGCGATATTGAATCCCATTACCAGTGGGAAACTTAGCAATCCGCCATTGTCCGACGCCACCGCTTTCGCCGCTTTCTTTTAGTTGCGCTTCCCAGAAGCCACGCGCCCAGGCCGCACTAAAATCGCCAATGAGTTCGCCATCACGCAAGGCAGCCCAATACCCGATACTCCAAATATCCACCGCCAGACCACCCGCATCCCAGAGCTGTTTGACAATTTGCATGGCATAGATGCCTTTGTCATCACCCACCGTAATGGTCTGGCCATCCTGGCTCACGGCAGTGCCGCCCAATTGGTGCAGAATGAACATGAAGAGGGGCCCCCAACCATCGGCTGGAAAGGCGAAGGCATACATATCTTTGGTTTTGAGATCGGCGGCAATGGCGCAAAAATCTTGCCAGGTATAGTTCTCAAAGTCAATATTCCCATAACCGGCTGCGGCGAGTTTGTCCGCTCGATAATACCAGCCGCAGACCCCCAGATCACCTGGCCAGCCCACATATTGATTTGTTTTGGCGATCAATGCCTCATTGACTTTAAGCGGATGATAGTAGCCTATCTCTGGGACGAACATCTCGCTCAGATCACCGAGCAAGCCTTTGCAACCCCAAGTCTGCACATCGAGGGCTTCGGCCCAAAAGAGATCGGGGCCGCCCGTGCCCGCCGCCATCGCGGCATGAATTTTGTCGTAGAGATCTTCCGGATGTGGCGACACCCATTTAATCTGAGGGTTTTGTTCGGTAAAACCTTCTGCAGCCAGATCAATGGGGTGTTGATCATGACCCCAAAAGATGATTTCGTTCTGTTCAGTGGTTGGTGTCTGTGCGCCATTCCCCTGGATGGGAGAAGCAGAGTCAGAAGAGCAAGCGGCCAAGATCGTCGCAGTTGCTGCGATACTACCAATCTGGCCAAGAAACTGGCGCCGGCTCAATGTTTCTTGCTTTGCCTGGTTAACATTATTTTTTATAGGAGTTTGCCTCTGTAAGTCGAAGTGCAAGGGTCTTCCATTCATGCCACGAACGATGCCGAATAACGGCTATAAATCTAGCGAAAAGCGTGATCTACCTGTCGCAAAAGCGTCAAACGTTTGCCGGGGCCGATCTTAGCATAGCGCGCCATGACTGTCAACTGAAAGAGAATGCCCCCTGTTCGAGGTTGTTAACATCAGCGAAAAGGATGTTGGGAATTTATCATAGCGAAATCCACTAGGACCCTGAAAACTAAGCGTAAAAAAATTTGAAAGATGATTATTTAATGTATCCATTTATGTAACCCACTGGTATGCCTGATCTATCGACAAAATTCCGCCCAAAATGTAAAGTGGAAACTGAGTTAGGCAATGGTATTCTGCGCTGAGAATACCATTGTTACCAGGTATCACTAGGCGTGTTATAAGTGCGCTTTAAAAAGGAGAACAGAACATGATCACGAAACTTTATAAGGCGATCTCAACGATGACGCTGACCAGTCTGCTGCTAGGCACATTAGCCATTGCGCCAGTATCTGCTCAGTCGTCATCGAATAACGATCAGGGTTCAGGGCAGGCTCAGACAGGGTCTGGTCAAGACGCATGTGCTTCGTTTGCCCAAAGTATCGATCAAAAGGCAACGGCAACAGGCGCAAACACAGCAGCCACCCCGATAGCCAATTGCTGGTTATCCATTGGCCCTGGCCAAAAACAATGGTACAAGTTCCATGCTGGCGCGCGTAGCAGCACAGGCGATGAGGACAACGACAAAAATAATAGCAACGAGGTCGATGATTCCGATGCTGCCTTTGTTCGGCTCGCGATGGATGTACCAGGTTGCGTTACTTTTGAAGTTTGGACCCTAGATCGTCTCAATGCGCCGCCGCCCGTTGGCAATGATGCAAGCCGCGAAGACAAACGCAAGGATAAGGAAATTGCCCGCGGCCCCGTTGGGGTAGGTTCACCCGAATTTGCGATTGTTGATGACAACAGTAGCAACAGTGACAGCAAAGATAAGAGCACCCAGGACGATAAGAACCGCAACTTAGCACGGCTGCTCTGGCGAGGCGGTTCAACCGTACCAGAAAATTTCTATGTAGCTGTTCGCAATGTCCGCACAGACTTTGCGTGTCAATATCGGCTTGCCGTGACTGGCACCACCGTCTCTTTCCCTGGCTCTAACAATGCGGCCATGAACAATGGCAGCAATATGTCCAACAGCAACGCCAGCAACAACAATAACAGTAACAACGACGATAGCAACAACAATAAGAGCAACAACGACAGCAACAACGATAACAGTAACAGCAGTGGCTCCTAGCCTCTATCATCCGGTTGCCTGTCAAATAAGCGTATAATCAACTGAGTGATCTCAGCTAGCTACCAGCCATTCCTTTTCGGTGGCTAGCTGATTTTTCTATTAAGCACTACCTTGCAATCCCCTGTATCCGATTCTATATCCAAGCTTTATAGCCCTGGCCTATCGACAAGCGAGGAGAAATTGCATAAAGTAGGTCGTGGAAGTTTTTATTTCATAAAGTTGATTTTGTTATGGGTAGCTTTTAGTAAGGTAGCATTT
>JAPLGZ010000847.1 GCA_026389895.1 Chloroflexota bacterium
CGGCGGCGGACTTATCTATGAATAAACCCATCAATATTATTCGCCGTCGAGTGCGTGCCCTGCTGTGCAATCAATGCTCGTTGACAAGGACGGGCACGCAATCGACGGCGAAGGGTGATCAGGGACAAAATTACGATTAGTCCGCCGTCGACCGCATGCCCCTACGGTAGTGCGTAACGTGAGTTAATTACAAAAATCCGCGTTACGCCGCTACCCAGTTGGGCATTGCGGGTCCGATTGCTTGCTACCCTCGCTTGCTCACTTATGATATACTCTTTTTCTTCGCTTACCCAACTTATATACAAGGAAGGAAACCCATGAAAGTCTTAGTAACGGCTCCCTGGATCGCTCAGTCTATGGGCGAGTTGGCGCAATTATTTCCGCAAATCGAATTGATCGATGGTCAAAAACCGGAAGACGCCCTGCGTGCTGCCGGTGATGTCGAAGTGATCCTCGGTGCAACCAGCCGCGAACTCTTTGCTGCCGCGCCCAAGTTGCGCTGGCTGCACTTTCCCGCCGCCGGCGTCGAATGGCTACAGAACGTACCGGATCTGGTTAACAGCAACGTGATCGTGACCAATTCACGCGGCGCCCATGCCACCACGATCGCCGAACATACCTTTGGCATGCTGGTCTTTTTGGCGCGTGACTTTGCCACGTTGTACGAAGCGCAAAAGGCCAAACGCTGGGCGTGGCCATTGGCCAAACCCGGCATTGGCCTGGTCGGCTTGACGATGGGGATCATTGGGCTGGGGCAGATTGGCCGTGCCGTGGCCAAGCGCGCCCAGGCCTTTGAAATGAACGTGATTGCGGTGGATGCCCACCCCGTACCCAAACCCGACTATGTAGCCGAATTGCGCCTGCTAGACGGACTCAACGATCTGATGAGCCGGGCCGATGTGGTCGTCGTCGCCATCCCGATTACACCGGAGACGCGCGGCATGCTAGGGCCAGAACAACTTAGGCTCATGAAAAAAGGTTCGTTCCTGATGGTGATGTCGCGCGGGGGCATTGTCGACGAGCCAACCGTGGTGCAGATGTTGAAAGATGACCACCTGGCCGGCGCGGGCTTTGATGTCACCGCCGTCGAGCCGCTGCCCGCCGACAACGAGCTATGGACTGCGCCCAATGTGATCATCACGCCGCACAGTTCACCATCTTCCCAACAGACCCAGGGGAACGTAGTCGCCCTGGTCAAGGAAAACCTGGCGCATTATCTGGCTGGAGAAACGTTGACAAACGTGGTGGATAAGAAGTTGGGGTATTAAAAGCTGAAGCGTGATGAGTGAGATAGGCCCGCATACTTGGTCAACCTTCACTCATCACTCATCACGCTTCAATTCCTACGCCGGCCACTGGGTCAACGACGGCGCGTTGCCCGGATCGTCCTTGAGCAATTCAGCATAATTGGTCGCCACTTTGCGGAAGGCGTTGGCGTGTTCTTCGATCAAACTGGGCCGGTAATGGCGGAACCAGGGCACGTGTAAGGTCAGTTCGTTGATCGTTTCGCTCACTGGCAATTGACCTTGTTCATGGATCAGATCGCGCTGGGCAAAGGCAATGCGCGTCGGGCGGTCATGGCCGTAGACATCCGCTTCGGTCAACAGCTTATGGGTGTGCAACGGTTTGTTGATGCCGGGCCGGCAGAGTGATCCTTCGGCGCGTACAGCCTCGGCAAAGTGGGTAGCCGAGAGCCCGCCCAATGCGGCCGGCTGATAGAGCCCAGCCGGTTCATACCAGCCGGCCATATTGCTTGTGCCTGCCGGCGTGCGATGCGGTTTGATCCCCGGCACATCGGCCAACAGATCCCAAAAATAATTCATCGCCTGGCGAATTTCGGTGATGCGTTGGTCATAATATTTTAGCTGCACGCGGCCTACCGCAGAGCTCATCTGGTGCATGCGATATTTATAGCCGCCCAATGGTAACCCCTTGAACGGCTGGAGCGCGTCCGTCTCAATGCGGTTGTCATAGCGCTCATAGTGGCCGAAGGCAATCGCCCGGTCATAGATCGTGCGGTCGTTGGTCACTAATATGCCGCCTTCGCCAATGGCAAACGACTTGCCACTCATCAACGACATTGCCCCCACATCGCCCAAGGCGCCGAGCTTTTTGCCCTTATACAGCCCACCCTGTGCATGCGACACATCTTCGATCACCTTCAAATTGTGCCGCCGCGCGATGGCAAGAATTGGGTCCATATCGGCCGGATGACCCAGATAATGCACTGCAATAATCGCTTTGGTGCGCGCGCTGATGCGGTGTTCAATATCTGCCGGGTCAATGCAAAGTGTGTTCGGGTCGATGTCGGCAAAGACCATGCTCGCGCCCAACGAAAGACTCTGCAAGACCGACGCCCAAAAGGTGAGCGATGGACAGATCACTTCGTCGCCCACGCCCAGGCCGACGCCGAACATCGCACAGTGCAAAGCGGACGTGCCGTTGTTGGTCGCCAGGGCATATTGTGTCCCTTGCCACGCCGCAAATTCCTGCTCAAATTGCAGGGTAATATCCAGCCCCGACATCGCCCCGCGCCGCAACACATCTAGCACCGCGTCTTCGTCCTCTTGCGTGACAATCGGCCATTTGAACATATCGCCAGGGTCAGATTGGACAGCTTTTTCGCCGCCGTGGATCGCCAACTGGGTTTTCTCAAGTATCGTCATGGTTTATCTCCTACTGTGCTAAATCCAGAAATATAAGCGGGAGAAAGTATAGCATTTGGTGGCGCAATCCGCTAGGTGTTGCGGAGGGGCTTGCGGCGACCAGGACAACACCAGCTTATAGGAGCCAATTAGTGGCTTCCTGGATTCGTTGTTGGCAATGTACCCGATGAAGGTTGAGGTGGCGATAAGAGCTCAAGTATGCGTTGTCGCCAATTGCGATAAAAGGGCAACAATGCGCCCCACCCTAACCCTCCCCAGGGAGGGAATTGATTAGGAATGGACAATATGATTCGTTTTATCCGACCAACAGTTCCCTCCCTGGGGAGGGTTAGGGTGGGGCAGCTCAATCCGCGCCCAACGCCAGCGCTGGCGCGGCCAACGGACTCCATGGCGGCGCGTCCTGCACCTGCACTTGATTCAAATGCCAGTAGAGCCCACGGCGCGCCATCAATTGCTCGTGGTTGCCCATCTCGTTGATCTGTTTGTCGGCTAGCACCACGATCAGGTCGGCGTTGCGAATGGTGGAGAGGCGATGGGCGATGATGATCGTCGTGCGCCCTTGCATCAGCCGCTCTAGCGCCTGTTGGATCAGCATTTCGGTCTCGGTGTCGACGGACGAGGTCGCTTCGTCCAGGATCAGGATCGGCGCATCTTTGAGCACGGCGCGTGCAATTGACAGCCGTTGTTTCTGGCCGCCGGAGAGCTTGACGCCGCGTTCACCGATCATCGTGTCGTAGCCTTGGGGCAACTTGCTGATGAATTCATGGGCGTTGGCGATTTTGGCCGCTTCGATCATCTCTTCTTCGCTGGCGTCGTCACGCCCAAAGAGGATATTGTCGCGGGCTGTGCCGTGAAACAAGAAGACATCTTGCAACACAATGCTGATCTGTTGGCGCAGGCTGGCCAGGCTTAGATCGCGCAGATCGTGGCCGTCCAAGGTGATTGAACCACCAGTCACATCGTAGAAACGCGGGGCCAGCGCGGCCAATGTTGTCTTGCCCACGCCAGTGGGACCGACCAGCGCCACAGTAGTGCGGGGCAGAATCTCCAAGTTGATATTTTGCAAAACGTTTTGGCCGGGTAGATAACCAAAGCTAACATTTTCAAAACGCATCGCACCCTGGGCCCGGCCCGGCAGAGTAATGGCAGTCGCGCCTTTGTCCACTTCGGTCTGCTCGGTCAACAGTTCGGCCACGCGATCGGCGCTGGCCAACGATTCTTGCAACTGTTCCCAGGCGTTGCTCAAGTTGCGCAGGGGCTGATAGAAGAGGTCGAGATATAAGAAGAAGGCGACGAGATCGGCGACCGATAAGGTCTGGCGCAAAATCAATTGACCGCCAAAATAGATCACGACAATTGTGCCTAATGCGGAGGTAAACTCGATGAATGGCTGGAAGATCGCCATCATCTTGAGCGCGTAGAGCAACGAATCGCGATAACGGTCGATGCGCAGACGAATGCGGGCAAGCTCGGGGATTTCGCGCGTAAAGGTCTTGATCTCACGCATGCCCGACAAATTATCATTGATGATGGCGTTGAGTTCGCCTAGTTCATGCTGGCGGATGCGAAAGGCAGGCCGCACAAAACGGGCATAGGTGCGCAGTGAGATCAGCACCAACGGGATCGGCACCATGCTGATCAAGGTTAGTTGCCAGTTGAGGCCGAGCAGCACCGCGCTCACACCGACCAGGGTGAGGATATTGACGACCACATCGGGAATGGCATGCGCAATCAACAGCTCAAATTTGTCTGAGTCATTGATCAGACGCGACATCAGTTGGCCGGTCTGTTTGTCTACGTAACATTGCAACGAGAGCCGCTGCATATGTTCATAGATCAGCTTGCTGGCGTCGGCCACCACGCCCCAACCGGCCACATGCGCCAGATAACTGCGCAGAAATTGCAGTCCGAAACGCGCCAGATAGACGGCTAACGCCAACAGCGCCAAACGCGTGATCAGCGCTGACGAAATTTGGTTGCCAGCCGGGCCGGTGACCGCGGCGATCATCGTGCGAATGAGCCAGGGAATCAATAATTGTACGCCCACCAACAAAAGCATGCTGATCACCGTGATCAGCAACGAACCGGTATAGTTTTTGGCGTAGATCAGAAGAAATTTAATCTGCTTCATAAGGGAAAATAACCAAGCCTCTCTCAGAAATTTGCGCTCAAAGGATGATGCTGGCACCGCGTCGTTTGTGCCAATCAGACAATAAACGTGCCGGGGATTCCCAGAAATCCCCGGCACGTTCTAGTAAGTGTAAAGTTGCAGCCAATGATCGAATGTAAGTAAGCCCTCAATCCATGCTCA
>JAPLGZ010000021.1 GCA_026389895.1 Chloroflexota bacterium
GTCGATCGCGACCGCCGGCCCGATGGCCTGGGCGCGCACGATCTTTCGCCCTTTGATTTGGGTCTTGAATGGCACAGCCCGTGGCATTGTGCGCTTGCTTGGCGTGCAGGCAGTCAATGAACATGCCCACATCCACTCGCCTGAGGAGATCATGATGCTCGTGGAAGAGAGCAGTGCTGGCGGGGTCTTAGACCAAGAAGAACGGCGCTTGCTGGTCAACACGTTGCAATTACGCCATATGACCGCACGGCGGGTGATGATTCCGCGCAACCGGATGTTGGCGGCAGCGGTCGACGAACCGCTAACCGAGATGCTCAGTATGTTAGCCGATTCACCCTACTCGCGCTTGCCATTGTACGAAGAATCGATCGACCAGATTGTCGGCGTCGTCCATATTAAGGATCTGCTGCTCCTCTTGCACAGGCCAGAAGTGATCGCAAACGAGACCGGTCTCGTGATGACGCCAAACGGCGCGCCCGATGTCGCACCTGTCCCGCCTTCACTGCGCAGCATTATGCATCCTGCGCAATTTGTGCCAGATTCTACATTGATCGAAGATGTGATGACGCAAATGCAGCGTGAACACCAAAATCTCGCCATCGTGATCGATGAATATGGCGGCACGGCGGGCATGATCGCTTTTGAGGATTTGGTCGAGGAGATCATTGGCGAATTTCAGGATGAATTCGATGCCGCAGCCCCTGGCTTAAAGCTGACCAACGATAGCCGGATCATGGCCAGCGGGGATGTAGATGTTGACGATCTGAACGAATTACTCGGCATCTATTTGCCTACAGATGCCGTCAATACGATTGGGGGGCTTGTGGTCAGCGTGTTGGGCAAAATCCCGCAGGCCGGGGAAGAGGTAGAAATTGCCGATATCCCGATCCGGATCGAGAAAATGGATCAAAATCGCGTGGTCGAGATTAGCATGGCGGTGACCCCAGACCAGATCAAACGTTTGCAGAGGGCGGAAGCATGAGTGAAGTGATTCTACCCATTCTGATCATTGGTAGTTTAATTCTGATCAATGGCATTTTTGTAGCCGCTGAATTTGCCATTGCCGGGGCCAACCATACACGCGTGGCGCAAATGGCCGAAACTGGTTCACAAGGCGCGCAACGCGTGCTGAGCATCTTGCGCAATTCGCGCCTGCTCAATCGTTATCTTTCCGCGGCGCAAGTGGGGATTACGTTGGCCAGTTTGGGGCTGGGCATGTATGCGGAGCCAGTTTTTGCAGAAGCGTTGTATGAACTGTTAAATCGGCCTGGCTGGGTAAGTTTTGCCACCGCCCATACGATTGCCTCTGCGCTTGGCGTCATCTGTCTGACCTGTCTGCATGTGGTGCTCGGTGAGATGGCCCCCAAGTCGCTGGCATTGCAAGGGGCAGATGCAACCGCCGTCCAACTTTCGGGCTTGATGGCGCTGGTCGAGCGTTTCTTTCGCCCTTTAACTGCCTTGTTTACCTGGTGTGGGGAAAGTCTATTGCGGTTGGCAGGCATGCCACCGGTCGATTCTTCGGCGCATATGGTCTCATCGCTCGAATTGGCCTATATTGTCGAAGAAAGCGCCGAAGGTGGGCTGCTCGAGCCAGAAGAACAAATTTATTTAGAAAATGTACTTGACTTTCATGATCGGATTATCAGCCAGGTGATGACGCCGCGCACCCGGATGCAAGCGCTGCCCATCGAGGCAACCCAAGCCGAAGTGCTGGATTTGATCAGCGAACATCGCTATTCGCGCTACCCAGTCTATACGGAAGATCGCGATCACATTGTGGGCATCCTCTATGTGAAAGATTTGGCGCGTGCGCTCAGCCAGGCGCAGACGGATTTTGATCTGACCAGTCTGATCCGGCCCGCCGCCTTTGCCCCCGAATCGCTGCCGCTTGAACAGATGCTCAAGCGTTTTCGCCAAGAACATATCCAAATCGCGATTGTCGTTGATGAATTTGGCGGCACGGCGGGTCTCGTGACCCTGGAAGACTTGGTTGAGGAGTTGATCGGCGAAATCCAAGATGAATCTGACCAAGAGATTGCACCTTTTGAAACCATTGCGCCCAATGTCCTGCGCGTGCGCGGCGATCTGTTATTGGATGAATTGGATCAACATTTCGAGCTAGATCTTGATCATGAAGAAGCCGAAACGGTGGGCGGTCTGATCATGGCATTGCTCGGCCATATTGCCCAGCCAGGTGCACGCGTACACTACAAAAATCTCGCCTTTGAGGTCGAAAGCATTGACGGTCTGGCGATCAACACGGTGATCATTCACCTGCCCAGTACACCTGAGCAACTAACGCAAAACGGAGAAATTCATGGCTAACCTAGGCGTGAATATTGCCATTTTGCGTGACAACAAAATTTTACTGACGAAGCGTGAGGATTTTGAGATCTGGTGTTTGCCCGACGGCGAAGTTGATCCCCATGAATCGGTGGCCCATGCAGCCATACGCGAGGCCTGGGAAGAGACTGGATTGACCGTTCAATTGAACCGATTGGTCGGCGTCTATTCCCGACCCCACTGGCTCGGCGATGGGGCGCATAGCATCCTATTTGTGGCAACAGCCATTGATGGCGCGTTACGTTTGTGTCCAGGCGAAACAATCGAGGTCAATTATTTCGCGTTTGACCAGCTGCCGCTTGACCTGATTCCCTGGCATCGCGGTCAAATCCAAGATGTACAGCAAGGGATCGGCGGCAGCGTGGCGTGCCGCCAAGATGTACAGTGGCCGTATGAAAAAAGCACAACGCGCAGTGAGCTCTATGCGCAGCGCGATCGATCGGGGCTGGCGCGACAAGCGTTCTTCCTAGAACAAATGGCCAAAGTTGCGCCGCTCACGGAAGTTGTCGAAGTTAAAGGTCATGCCAACAAGCCAAACTTATGAGTATTTCTGACGATCCAATCTATAAACGAATTCGCGATACCGTGCTGCGTTTGTCACACGCGCCTAAGCGAGTGGTCGAACCGGTGGTTGAAGCCGAAACGAATGCACGACTGGCTGTGCGCCAAGTGGCGCGCAGCCGCGTCAGTTCGCTGCTCCAACAACTACGCGCCACCTATGGCTACACCTATGCCAAAGTCCAGGAAAAGACTGGCCTATC
>JAPLGZ010000287.1 GCA_026389895.1 Chloroflexota bacterium
CTGGTGCTCAAAAACACCCCTTTCACCGTGGGTGCCGTGACCGGTGATCAGCGTTTTTACACCTATTCAGTGACCAAGTTTGCCGCTTATGCGGGCTTTGTCGATGCGGTCTATCGCGATTTACCCACCTTTTATCCGCCGCTTTATTATTACATACTCGGCCGTCTGGCTGCCCTCTTCCAGATCGAACCCTTTCATATTATGAAGACCGGCCTGCTGGCGACCACATTCGTCATGCCCTATCTAAGCACCTGGCTGTGGCGACGCGTGGTGGACTACAAATTGGCGGTCGCCGCGGCTTTTGTCCTGTTGTTCTATCAACTCTGGTTTAAACCCGCCGAATGGCTGACGCTGGTGCTCTTTATTCCTTGGTGGCTCTACTGGGTCGAGGATGTGCGCCAGCAACGCCCCATCCAGAGGCGAGGTCAGATCGGTTGGTGGTTGATCGGTGGTCTCCTGGGCGCGTTGCTCTTCCAGACCTATTATTACTGGTTCTTTATTGGCGGCGTGAGCTTGCTATTAAAGCTGGTTGTCGCTTCGTTGAAAAAAGCAAAGGATGCGGTTTGGCAACTAGACCGCGGCAACGCAGTGGGCGTCCTCGCCAGCGCAGCCTTGTTGAGCAGCTTCTATTGGGGGCCGTATCTTTACAGCATGTATGCCACCGGCGGCTGGGACCCGCTGCAAAATCGCTGGCTGTCGGATGGTAAGATTCCGTTACCCATTCCTTTTCTAGACGATTCGATTGAAGGGTTGTTCCTGTTGGGTGGCTTGCTCTATCTTGTGCTCAGCGCCGGTGGCAACCGAGTATCGCGCGGCCTGTTAAACTTGGTGATGGCCGTCTACGTCTGGGCGGCGCTAGGTTACGTGGGCATTTTAACGGATCATCCACTCCTAACCTTCCGCGCCTATCCGGTGATCGATTACCTGCTGGCGCTGGCCGCCCTGCTCGGGTTGCTACGACTCTGGCAGGAAAATCTCTGGCAACGCCTGGCGCCACCCCTGGCGATCTATCTCACGCGGTTGGCCCCCGCCTTGCTTGTTATCTTATTGCTCTTTTTCGGCCAGGAGACCACCAACGGCCTAATGCAAGATGATAACATCCAGAAGGCGCTTGAAGCGCATGTGCCCCAAGAACAACTCAACGCGCTCGACAAGTTGACCAGCCAACAATACTTGAACAAAGATATTCTCTTGGGCAATAATTACGCCGACTTGCTCGCATATCGTCCACTCTATACGTTTATCCCCTGGACGGCCACCTTTAGCCATCCTGCCGGCCGGTTACATGATCGGGCCGATTTTCTGGAACGCTTGGCGAGCACTAGTGAGCCAACGCTCTTTGCTGCGGCGTTTATGAATAACCGGTATTCCAAACTCGATTATGTGCTGTTGGACCCCAAGGACAATGGCTGGCAACTTTCATTTAAAGATATTAACTTCCCCGACCGCACGATCTCGCGTGTGATTAATTTTGACGCGTCGTTGCTCGCGGAGCCTTATTTCCAAGCCCAGAGTGAAGCCGGTATTACCCTTTTCCGCCCGATTTATGCCAATAATCCAGTCAATCTAAGCGCGCCAGAGCCGCTAGCCACAGGTGCGATCACCCAAACCGTGCTGCTCTACGCCTTGACTGGCACCTTTGGGCCTCACCTAGATTGGCCAAATCGCGCGGCGTTGCGCACGCAGGCCGAACAAAATTTATTGAAGACGGATCTATCCACGTTATCACTTTCTGCGTTGCTCGATCTGGATCAGGCCGCCGATGGCGCGCTGGCCGAAAAGATTCGTGGGGCGTTGCTGGCTAAACTACCACAACCCTTGGATGTGCTGTTGGTTGATCGCGCGGGGGGGCAAAAGTTACAGGTCGTGGGGTATCAGCTTCAACCGGCGGCTGACCAAAAGAGCACCTTGACGCTCTATTTCGAGGTGCTCGCGCCGATGGATCAAGATTACACCCTATGGCTACATGCGGACCAAGCCAGCGCCCAGAAAAATTTTGACCACGATCCAGCGATCCGCACTTCCGCCTGGCGCACGGGAAAAATCTATCAAGATGTCACGCGGTTGGCCGTAGAACCCGGCACCTATAAACTCAGCTTTGGTCTCTGGCGCAGTGAAGAAGATGTGCGTTTGACGCAGCCATCTGGCGATGTCGGGGTGGAATTAGGGGAACACGCGTTACCATAAGGGGACAACGAGACCGGCACTTCACGCAATAAGCGAGCATATATTCAGCGAAACGAGCCCGCTACAACGTGAAAGTGCCGGTCTCATTAACGGTGGATCACCACACGTCTAATTGTTTAAACACCTCGGCATAGGTGACGTTAATCTGCGCACCGGCCTTCATATCCAATGCTTTCATCCAGTCCAAATTTTCTTCGCCGTTGGGAAACTGGCTTTGATGCGCCAAACTGGCCGCGATCTTCGTGGCGTAAATGGCGTTGACATCCACAAAGATGTTCGGGTTGCGATCACTAGAAAAGACAAAAATGCGTTGGAGCAGGCCGACCATCGCCCCTTTTTCATTCAACTGTTCGGGATGATAAAGGGGCATCTTGGACGGCATATAGGCGTCCAACGCCGCTTGCGCCGCCGCTCGGTGATCCGGGTGGATTTGGCCCGTCCAATAAGGGTCAAAGGTAAAGAGGGTATCCGCCTGGGTAATTCGATAGAGACGGGCGATCTGGGCGCGCAGTTCGAGCGATGGCACTAATTCGCCATCGTGGTGTTCCAGATTATACGTCTTTTGAATCCCCAAAAGGCGCGCTGCTTCCTCAGTTTCTGCCAGACGTGTGCTGCCCAATGTGGTGCGACTGATACCAGCCGCCTGCGTACCAATATCACCCAGCGTACAATTGACGGAAAAGACTTCTACCCCGCGCGCCACCAACATGGCAACGGTGCCGCCACACATGGTTTCGAGATCATCGGGGTGCGCAGCAACGACGATCAGGCGTTTGACATCCGCAAACGCTTCAATTCCAGCCAAATCAGCCATCAGCTTATCCTTGCTTACAGTTAGAGTTTTCTTCTCATTGACGAATGATAAATATTTTGTGATAATTACACAAGTTGCTTAATTTGCACAAAATTTCTAAGAGGTTAAACTCAATTATGGAAAAAACTATCAACGCTTTTGAAATTCGCAGAAGTTTCGGCAAGATTGTTCAGGATGTGCTGATACGCGGCGATAAATTTATTGTCGAGCGACATGGTTCACCAGTGGCTGTTGTTGTCCCGATCGAAGTATATGAACAATGGAAGCGCAGCCGAGAAAGATTTTTTGAAGCATTGAGCCTAGCTCAGGAAAACGCAAACCTCACAGAAACAGCAGCTTCTGAGCTCTTAACGGAGACAATCAAAACAATTCGTGAAGAGTGAATACAATGAGGGTGGTGCTCGATACAAATATCTTTGTCAGTGCTTTTCTGGCTTCAAAAGGCGGGCCAGCCCTGATTCTAAAACTTTTCCAGCTCGAAGCTTTTGATCTGCTCATTTCTGAAGAAATTTTAGCGGAATATCAAAAAGTATTACGGTATGAACGGGTGAGAAAACTCCACAAGTTAACGGATGAACAGATCAGTCGCGTGCTCGAAGATTTAAGAACCTTTGGCACCATTGTCAATACGACGAGTTCGCTCACAGTCGTAGCAGGCGATCCAGATGATAACAAATTTTTCGAATGTGCTTTCGATGGTGAGGCAGACTATATTGTCTCTGGCGACGCCCTGGTATTGGCGGTAAAAGCATATCGAGACATCCGCGTCTTTTCCTCGCAACTATTTCTTTCACTCTTCGAAGCTCAGGAATAAGTTGGGCTATATCAAAGCGTGCAACAACAGGCGCAAACTGTGCGTAGCCTGCTGCACCTCTAGCCGGTTCGCTTGCTGAATATAATAGGCCAGATAACCAATCTGTGCACCAATCGCCCGCAAGGTAAGCTGCTGGTCAAAGTTTTCCGTAAACAGCGCGTTGTTCGCATACCCAGCTTGCAACCAGCGCCAATCTACGGCGGGGTGATCCATTTTAAGCGTGACAAAATCCCCGATTGGTGCGCCACCTTGAAATTCGCCAAAATCGATGATCGCTGACAGGCGCAAATCATCCGTTATAAAGAGATGATGCGGATGTAGATCGCCGTGACAGAGGACAGGTTGCTCGCAGCGAAATTGTTGCGCGCAGGTGACAATCGTCGCCAACATTCGTTCAATTTCGGCTTCGGAAAAACCAGCTTGGCGCAGCAATGGCGCTTCTGCCCGCCGCGCCTGTAAATGCGAAGCCATGATCTGGTCATAGGTGGCATAATCCCACTGGCCAGCACTGTTCAGCTTATAGAACCCGCCCACCGCTACGCTATGGATCTGGCCCAAAGCCGCGCCCACCCGCTCCCAAACATAAGCTAATTCGCGCGGCGTCAACTTGTGTTGGCGTTCACTTAGCGCCTGCCCTGGCGCCTTCCGCTGCACTATCACTTCGCGCGACTGAGCATCCACCGCGTCATCATCGGTTGCTAGATGATCAACCCAAAGCACTTCTGGCACCGGCGCACCAGCCAGGCGACTCTGCTCGATGGCCCACGCTTCTTGGGCATAACTGGTGTTGCCATGCTGGCGAATCCGCACGATGAATTCGGCATGCCGTTCAGTGGTCACCAGATAGACTTCGTTATCATACCCTTGCACAATCGGCAGGCGTCGGATCGCTTGTTGACCGGTCACCTGTTTGATCAGCGCAAAAATCACCGTTTCTGGTGTCGCATAGGCGGCATGCCGAGCCCGCAGGAAATCGTTCGCCATGAAGAATTTTACCGTTCAATGGGCAGCCATCGCCTGCTCGATCGCGTGCCGATGTACATTAGCTTCTGCGTCGTGCCTGCCGTTCTCGGCCTTTGCCTCCACCCAGACGCGCGTATCATAGAAGGTGGCGCCAGCGCCCATATCAGTCTCAGCGGAGGAGACAATCTGGTTGATGTTGCGATGATCTGGGCTGAACTTGGTCCACCAGACGCCCGGCGCCAATATGGTGCCAGGAATGATATCTTCGGTCACTTCAGCCGTGAGCGTTACACTGCCTAGTTCATTCCAGACGCGCACTTGGTCACCGTTGGCAATTTGGCGGGCTTGTGCGTCGTTGGGATGGAGTTTCAAGAACGGCATCTTTTCACGTTTTTGCAGCCGATCCACATTGACAAAAGAGCTATTGAGAAAGGAATGGGCGGGCGGCGAGATGCAGACCAGCGATTGGTCACGCGGTGCATCGACTTCTAGCGCTGAATCGTCAGTCTCGTCGCTCCAGCGTGGCGCCGTATAGGTGGGCACCGGATCATAACCGTCCCGCGCCATCCGTTCGCTATAGAATTCACATTTACCACTGGGGGTGGGGAAATTACCTTCTGCAAAGGGCAGGTACGGCTGCGGTACATTCAGGCGGGCGTAACCGTCTTGCAACAGGCGATCCCAGGTGATGCCGGCATAGGTTGGATGTTGTTGGCGTTCGATCAAGGCGCGCAGAATCTCTTCGTCACTTTCCTGGAAGCACGGATCGGTATAGCCAAGCGCAGCGGCCAAGCGCCGAAAAATCTCGGTATTTGACAAACTTTGACCAACGGGCGCAATTGCCGGGCGGTTGAGCATCAGGTGGAGATGACCATAGGGACGGTGCAGATCCCAGTGCTCCAACTGAGTAGTGGCCGGCAAAATAAAATCAGCATAGTCGGCGGTGTCGGTCTGGAAATGATCCATGACCACGGTAAAGAGATCTTCACGCTGCAAGCCCTTGATCACTTCGCTTTGATCGGGCGTGACGGCCGCAGGATTACAATTGTAAATGATCAAGGCCTTGACCGGTGGACCGGCCTGTTCGGGCGTCGGTCGCGCATCAATCGGCCGTGGCCGGTGATGGGCCCGCGCGATCCGGGTGCGGTCCAAGCTCAGCGCATCACCCAGCCGGTTCATGTTGATCGTGCGCGGCTTGCGATCGCCAATGAGGTCAAAGCGATAGAGTTTGGTGCCATTCAAGCGCCGGAAAAAGCCTGTTGTGCTCAGCTGAATACCGCCGCCGTAATGCCGCCACGCACCCACCAGCGCGGGCAAACAGGTGACGGTGCGCACCGCCATCCCACCCCCATAATGGCGTTGCATGCCATAGTTGATGCGAATGGCGGCGGGTTGGGTGGTGGCATAGTCGCGCGCCAGTTGGCGAATGCGTTCCGCCGATACACCCGTAATCTCCGCCGCCCGTTCTGGCGTCCATTCCTTAACGCGCTCGGCCAATGCAGCAAAGCCCACGGTATATTGCTCAACATAATCCGCGTCATGTAAATTCTCGCCGATGATTACATGCATCAACGCCAGGGCCAGCGCGCCGTCGGTGCCTGGACGAATGGCGATCCATTCGTCAGCGGCCTGGGCTGTGCGTGTGTTGGCTGGATCGATCACAATGACGCGCGCGCCTTGTTTGCGCGCCGCCTGGATAAAAGGCCACAAGTGTAAATTGCTAGTCAGTGTATTGCTGCCCCAAATCAGGATCAATTTGGCATGGGCATAGGCTTCCGGCTCCATGCCTTCGGTGGCGCCAATCGTGTAGAGATATCCTTCAAAGCCAGCTTCCGAGCAGATCGTGCGCGCCAGGCGACTCGCGCCCATCGCATTGAAAAAGCGCGTCGCCATGCCTTCACCTTGTAATAAGCCCAAGGTGCCCGAATAGGAATAGGGCAATACGGCTTCGGCGCCATACGCCGCCATCACGCGCTGCAAATTGGCTGTAATCTCCTGTAGCGCCGCGTCCCACGAGACTGGGGCAAATTGGCCACTGCCTTTGGGACCAATACGTTTTAATGGCGTGGTCAGCCGGTCGCGATGATAAGTGCGCTCCAGATAACGATCCACTTTGCCACAGAGCGTTCCCTGGGTGACGGGATGATTCGGGTTGCCCCAAATATCAACGGCTTGCCCCGTGGTGCGGTTGACGGCCACCTGCCAGCTACAGGTATCTGGACAATCGTGGGGGCATGCGCCGGTCACCACAAGGGTATTGGGCTCATTTTCATAAAAGGTCAGCTTAGACATAGACGGCGTCTCCGGTTAAGACAATTATGAATCACAATCGATTCGATCAGATGGCACAGAGTGTAACAATTTCAGCCAGTCTTAGCAAAATGTGCGATAGCAATAATTGGCAGAAAGCGGGGCGAATACCGCCATTAATGGCCAGATCAAGGCGCTTCTCATCAATTATTCCAATAAAATTCATAAATATGTCCTGTGCAAGGTCAAATTCTAGCCTCCTAAGCCTACTTATAACTTTTAAAATGGGCATAAGTGAAGGCTTTGGGTATAATAGGCGGCAGCTAATTGTGCAGTTTGCACAATTAGCTTATCCGCAAATTTAGTGGTTTTGTCAATAGTAAAACCCTTAGACTCAATCTATAGTATATCCTATTGATTTCTGTGCCAACACCTAATCTCAATGATCGCCAGAAAAGTATAAAAAGATAAGCTGCGCTTTCGTGTTCCGTTTAGCAAAGCTGGCCATGAAGACAAGCGGATTGAGACACCAAGCCAAATTATCACGTTACCTACTTTTTGCAAATTACCAGCCTATATTTTTGGAAATACTTGTTCGTTGTTAGACTAATTCTGAATGCTACCTGAATCCTGAAGCTCCTAAGTAAGCCCATAAAGCTTCAATCCCATTCTCAAAAATCAAAATAAGGAGTGTTTGTATGGCGCTGAATTGTAAGACCTCAAGCGAAGTTATGAAGGCGGTTGAGGATAACAAAATTCAATTTATTGATATGAAATTTACGGACGTATATGGTCAATGGCATCATTTTTCGTTGCCAGTCGGTCAGTACGACGAAGATGACATCTTCACCAACGGGATTGCCTTCGACGGCTCGTCGATCCGCGGTTTCAAGTCAATTGAAAACAGCGACATGCTTTTGCGCGGCGATCCAACCACAGCCTTTATCGATCCGATCACCGCTCACCCCACCTTGAGTGTCACCGGTAATGTTTACGACCCGCTCACCAAAGAAGCATTTGACCGTGATCCGCGCAATGTAATTCGCAACGCCGAAGCGTACATGAAGAGCACGGGCATTGCCGATAGTGTTTTCATGGGTCCAGAAGCCGAATTTTTTATCTTTGATAAGGTAAAATTCGAAAGTGGTCGCCATAAGAGCGGCTATGCCTTGGAGAGCGCCGAAGGGCCGTGGACCACAGGCGAATGGAATCATGGCCATGTGCCAAACTGGAAGGGTGGTTATTTCCCAGTGGCGCCGTTCGATTCGCTGCAAGATGTGCGCTCTGAAATTGTCAAAGTGATGATCGATGCCGGTCTGCCTGTGGAAAAGCACCATCACGAGGTTGCCTCGGCTGGTCAGTGCGAAATCAATTTGCGCTTTGCCCAGATGATCCAGATGGCTGACAACATGCAATTGTACAAGTATATCGCCAAAAATGTGGCCCTTCGTTATGGCAAGACCGTCACCTTTATGCCCAAGCCACTCTTTGAAGATAACGGCTCGGGCATGCACACCCACCAAAGCTTGTGGAAAGATGGTAAGCCACTCTTCGCTGGCGATCTCTATGCCGGGATGAGCCAAACCGCGCTCTGGTACATTGGTGGTATTCTCAAGCATATCAACTCGTTGCTCGCCTTCTGCGCCCCCACCACCAACTCCTATCGCCGCTTGGTGCCGGGTTACGAAGCACCTGTGGTGGTTGCCTACAGCGCCCGCAATCGCTCCGCCGCCTGCCGTATCCCGGTCGGTTCAGATTCGCCCAAGGCCAAGCGCGTCGAATTCCGCTGTCCAGATGCCTCTGCCAATCCGTACCTGGCCTTCTCGGCCATGTTGATGGCGGGTCTCGACGGCATCAAGAATCAGATCGATCCAGGCAAGCCCAGCGAAATGGACTTGTTCGAAGGCGAAACCTTGAAGCAAGTCAAGACCGTCAAAGGTTCGCTCAACGAAGTGTTGGATGCGTTGGAAGCGGACAACGAATACCTGACCGCTGGCGGCGTCTTTGCGCCCCAATTGATCGAAACTTATCTGGCCACCAAACGGGTGGCGGATGTCGACGCTGTACGTTTGCGCCCGCACCCACACGAGTTTGTCATGTACTTTGGGGTGTAGTTTTGTTACCACTTCATTGACAACAATTGAGGTATCGGGTGGCTGCTGTCGAATGGTTTTGATCCATATGACACAGCCACCTTTCTTTCTATTCGATTGGCGGCTCACCCAGCCGATGGTAAAATAGAAGGTAAGAATCTAGACAAGGAGATTTAGGTATGACCGTCACGTACACCTCTGATCAACTAGAGCGCGTCGATGAAATTATCAAACGCAATGATATCCGTTTTATTCGCCTCCAGTTCTCCGACATTATTGGCATTGCCAAACATGTGACCATTCCGATTGGTCATTGGGATGAGGCTACCAGCCACGGCATCTGGTTCGATGGCAGTTCCATCGAAGGCTTTGCGCGTATCGCCGAGAGTGATATGTATTTGGTGCCGGATTTGGACACCTTCGCCGTTATCCCCTGGGATATGGATTTGTCCACGGCGCGCGTGATTTGTGATGTCTATACACCGGATGGTGAACCTTTTGAAGGTGACCCACGCTATGCCTTGAAACGCCAGTTGCAACGGGCGGCCGAAATGGGGCTAGAATATCAAGTGGGCCCTGAGTTAGAATTTTTTCTCTTCAAACGCCACCCGAATGGCTCACTATTGCCGCTTGAGCCACATGATCAGGCTGGTTATTTTGATGTCAGCACCGATCAGGCCAATAATGTCCGGCGCCAAATGGTGGATGCCTTGCAAGCCTTGGGCATCAACGTGGAAGCGTCGCACCACGAAGTCGCCATTGGGCAGAGTGAGATCGACTTCCGCTTTGGTCCGGCCTTAACTACGGCGGACAATGCGATTACCTTTCGCACAACCCTCAAGGCCATTGCCCAGAAGAACAACTTACATTGCACCTTTATGCCAAAGCCGATCGCCGGCATCAACGGATCGGGCATGCATGTTCATCAGAGTTTGTGGCATCTGCGCAGCAAAGAGACGGCGATGTATGATGCCGACAATGAATACGGCCTCAGCGAAGTCGCGCTGCAATTTATTGCTGGCCAATTGCTCCACGCCAAAGCGATTGCACCGATCATTGCACCGCTGGTCAACAGTTATAAACGGCTGGTGCCAGGCTACGAGGCACCGGTCTATATCTCGTGGGGACGCACCAATCGCAGTGCGTTGATTCGCATTCCGCGCATTAGCCAGGGCCGTTACAAAAGCACACGCTGTGAATTGCGCTGTCCAGACCCAAGCGCCAATCCCTATCTAGCTTTTGCCGCGATGTTGGCGGCGGGGCTGGATGGCATTCAAAAGCGTCTGGCGCCGCCCAATCCCGCCGAAGAAAATTTGTACCATGTGGATGGCATGCGCGCTGGACTAGACACGTTGCCTGGTGACCTTGGCCAGGCGATTGAAGCTTTGCAACAAGACGAAGTCATTCAAAATGCGCTGGGCCAACATGTCTACGAACGTTATATCGAAGCCAAGACTCAAGAATGGGACGAATACCGGCTTTATGTCAGCCAGTGGGAGTTAGAACGTTATCTAACCATTTATTAATACACCCCAAACAGGGAGGGAGCCGTTGGTTGGGTATAAAAAGTGCTTCGTCCTTCCACCAAACAATTCCCCCCTGCGCAGGGGGCGTTGACGTGAGTTCCGCCGAACGGTTTGGGCGGGGTCAGTTTTAGATTTGCCTAAATAAGTACAACGAAATTGAATGAATCTACGATAACAATTCCATAACGGCTGAATTTTGGCTACTTTTCATAAAGTGGCAAGCAAGGTACAATGGGGATTAAGCGCGCAGGTGATTCGAATCACCTGCGCGCTTAATCCCCATTCAATTATAAAAGGGTACAAGATAAACAAGTAGGACAAAGGAGGATTTTCTGATGGTAAACGGCGAACGCGTCTATACACGACCTTACATCATGGACAAAAACCTGGGTTCAGCAGTAGATCTGGACAAGATTGATCTGCCCAAAACCAATGCAGATGGCGAACCAGTGATCGAACCCACCCAAGAACAAAAGTATATCTTCGACCTGCGCGGTTGGCTGTTGATCCCAGGCGTATTGAACGAGGATGAAGTGGCCGAAATGCGCGAGTTTTGTCTGCGCCTGCAACACAATCCAGAGTCAATCCCTGTCCATGAGCGCAACACACTGGGCGGCCCGTTACAACGATTAGCCGATCACCCCGTGATCGTCGGTTTTATGAATGAGTTTGTGGCCTATCCAGGTCTTTCCAACCAAGATTGTTATGGATTTCGCCAGGAATCGAGCCATCTTTTCTACCGCACCCAGGGTCAAGGCAAGTTTGGCCCGCACAATGGTGGCGGCATGTTGCGCTTCCCCGGCGATTCCCACACCTACAATTGTATTCCCGGCAAGGCGAACTCTGGTCTGACACGCGTGGTCTGGGAATTAAATCCGGTGGAAAAAGGCACAGGCGGCACGTTGTTGGTCTCCGGCACCCATAAAGGCGTCTTCGCCGCGCCCGACTCGATCCAAGATCCCAATTCGCCACTCTGGGAAACTTATAGTTGCCCGGCCGGCTCGTTGCTCTTCTTCACCGAAGCCTTGACCCACAGCGCCACGGCCTGGACAAACACCAAGAATGATCGCGTGGCCATCTTCAGTTGCTACAATACGGTCAACAGTAAATGGCACAACTGGAATCCACCAGCCGAACTGGTCGCAACCATGCCAACCAAACGCCAGACTTTATATCGCCCCGTCCATGCCCAAGACAACTTGCTCAATGGAAAGTATCACGGCTGATCTATGCAAGCAAAGGCAGTTGTTTTTACCGCGCCCAACACCGTTGAATATCGTAGCGTCACTTGTCCCGACCCAGGACCGCGCGATGTGGTGGTGCGCGTCACCCACTCTTGGATCAGCAACGGCACCGAAGGTTCATTCCTGCGCGGTGAGCGGATAGCCGGCGACACACCGTATCGGCCAGGTGATCCGTGGCCTTTCCCGATTGTCGCTGGCTATCAAAAAATCGGCATCGTCGAATGGGTTGGGTCAGAGATCGCGGATCTCCAAGTGGGCGAGACAGTCTTCACCGCGCTGGGTAAGGTTGATGAGATGTTTGCCCCTTGGGGTGGACAAGTATCGCCATCGATCAGTGCACGCGACCAGATCTGGAAATTGCCGTCCGGCGTCGATCCGTTGGCCTATGCCGGGCTCGTCTTGACCCAAGTCGGGTACAATTGCGGGATCCGCGCGCCAATGGCAATCGGTGATAACACCCTGGTGATTGGCGATGGCATGGTCGGCCAATGGGCGGCGCAGACCCTCGCCTGGCGCGGAGCGAATGTCGTTTTGCTGGGACGACACGCCGATCGGTTGCAGAAATTTGCACAAGGACCGTTGCGCCATCCGGTCAACACGCGGCAGGATCAGTGGCTGGAGATTGTGCAAGGGCTCTGTCCACACGGAGTGCAGATCTTAGTCGATACGGTTGGCTCGATTTCGACCATTGAACAACTGATGCCGCTGATGCGGCGTTATGGGCACATTGTTTCAGCTGGCTTTTATGGCGTGAACGATAGCCTGGCCTTGCAGCCACTGCGCAATCGCGAACTTTCGGTCGATACGGTCTCCGGCTGGTCAAAAGAGCGCATGGACGCCACGCTGAATCTGCTGGCGGCTGGTCATCTGCAAACGTTGCCGTTGATCACGCACCATTTTCCGGTTCGTGAGGCTGCAGCGGCTTGGGCATTGATTCACACCAAAGATCAAGCCGCGCTCGGCGTAATCTTGGATTGGTAGATAGAACTCTACCCGCGCCTAAGGCGCTCCCGCGCGCCTGATCAGGGGCGCGGGTAGGGTGGCGTTATTCACAACAAGGTAAAATCTTAATGACAGAAACGATGAAGATGCTGCATATCATGGCGCCGGGCAAAGTCGAGTGGCGCGATGCACCAATACCCGAGCCCGGCGCCGGTGAGGTGTTGGTGAAGGTAAAGGCGGTGACAACCTGCCCACACTGGGATCTGCACTTGATGTCGGGTGAGCCGATGTTTCCTGGCGTCCCCCTTCCCTATCCCTATACGCCCGGCCAGCCCGGCCACGAAATGACCGGCGAAATTGTCGCGCTCGGGCCAGAGGTCACGGCCTTCCAAATTGGCGACCGTGTGGCCGCCTGGCGCGATGCAGGCGCCCGCCGCCAAGGTTGTTATGCCCAATATGTACCGTTCCAAGCCGAGAATTTGTTAAAAATCCCAGCTAATCTCGCCGCTACCGAGGTCGCTTCGCTGGAATTGGCGATGTGTGTCCAGGTTTCATTCAACCAATTGCAAAGAATCGATGCGGTACGCGGCAAACGCGTCGGTGTTAGTGGGCTGGGTCCTGCTGGCCTGATTGCGCTCCAGATGGCCCACGCCTACGGAGCCAGCGAGGTGGTGGCCATTGATCCAGTGGCCGAGCGGCGTGCCCTGGCGCTGCAATTGGGCGCAGCGCGCGCCGTAGCGCCAGATGATAGCTTGTTTTCGTCATCCAGCGCGGAAAATCGTGTGCTCGATTCTGCCATTGACTGTACAGGTCTCAAACGCTCGATTGAATTTTTAATGGCGCAGACGAAAGATGTAGTTGCCATTTTTGGTGTTCTGCGCGAAGATGTGGCCTTTGGTTGGGATCATTGGCGGCGGGGCTTTAAACTGTTGGGGTATGAACCGCATAATTGCGGGGCAGCCGAACAGGCGTTGCAATTGATTATCAATGGGCAACTAACCGTTGCGCCGCTGGCCACCCATACGCTCCCATTGACGCGTTATGCCGAAGGCGTCGAGTTGCTGCGCACCAAACAGGCAATTAAGATCTGTTTTCTGCCGTGGGGTGAAGTGTAGAGAGTCATGGGGACAGTTATAAGTTGATGTGACTAGAGATTAAGAGCGTAGAGATTGCTTGTGCAGTATCTTGCAATCTCTTACCTTCGAGTCGGTGATCCCAACAATGCAGTGTATGGCTCGACGCATTGTTGGCTGGGCGAGAGAAGTTCGAGTGCCGTGCTAAAAACGCTGTTTTGCCATCAAAAATCGCTCAGCATCCGCATTGCCTATCTGGCGTGGATTTGCTTGCTTGGTGCTTGTCAGCCAGGCGACAACCATTTTCCGAAGACACCAGCCACTGGGTTGCCGGCCGGCACTAGGCCACGAACCGCCTTGCCCATTCACTATTATGTGGCGCCAACGGGCAGCGATGATCAGGCAGGGACAGACGTTGCACAGCCGTTTAAAACGATTCAACACGCGCTCGAACTCGCCCAACCAGGCGATATGATCCATCTGGCGTCTGGCGATTACGAAGAAGATGTCAGCACCCAGCGCGACGGCGCGGCGAATGCACCAATCACGATCATCGGGCCATCGACCGCGGTGTTACATGGCACCGGCAAAATCAGCATCGCCTTTCTCGTCAACCACAATTACTACACCCTGATCGGCTTTACGATTGACGGTTTGCACGGCGATCCCCAGCAGGCCAAAGGCTATACCGATAAGTTGCTTTACGCCCAGGGTTATCAGCCCCACAAAGGGGTGAACAATTTACGCGTCTTGAATATGACCTTGCAAAACGCAGGCGGCGAATGCTTGCGTCTGCGCTATTTTGCCCAACACAATGAGATTGCCTATTCCACCATTTTCAACTGTGGCCGGCAAGATTTCCAATTTGGGGATGACGGCAAAAATGGTGAAGGCATCTACGTGGGCACCTCGAGCAATCAATGGGAGGATGGCAAAAATCCCACCGCCGACGCCGATGAAAGCACCGATAACTGGATCCATCACAATTCTATCAATACCCAAGGCAGTGAATGTGTGGACATCAAAGAAGGCGCCCACAACAATCTTGTCGAATATAATAATTGCACCGGCCAACGTGACGCGAATGGCGGCGGGCTAGATGCACGCGGCGACAGTAATATTTTTCGCTATAATGTTGTCTATGGCAACTTGGGCGCAGGTGTTCGTTTAGGCGGACACAAGGTGAATGGGGTGCAATATGGCAAGCACAATCAAGTCTATCACAACCAGCTCTACGCCAATACGACAGGCGGCGTTAACATTGCCGTAGGGCCCCAAACAAAAATTTGTGGCAATACACTCGATAATCCCGGCAAACCAGTCTTTGGCGATTACGGCGACAAATATGATCCAGCCGCGCCATGCGAAAATGAGTAAGGCCAGGTATACCTGGCCTTATTTGCGCCTTGACGTTAATCGGCATTGAACATATAATTAGCGTCAAACTTCGTTCAAAATGAAATGGCGAATTTGTAGTTCTGCCGAGTCAAGACACGGCGACTCACAGCCCCCTGAGGCTAGAACTTCGCGTTGTCAATTTAACCCAGTTTTGCAGCTCCCTTGCGGATCTTTACCCTTGCAAGTCTATCTAGTTCGCCCGTCTAGTTCATCTACCTATAGACCATGCGAATTTTCCACTACCTAAATCACACAAAGGAGTAACTATGTCCCTACAGAACATGAGCCGCCGTAAGTTTTTGCAGTCGATCGGGTTGACCGCGGTGGGCACAACCTTGTTGGCAGCCTGCGCCCCAGCCGGTTCCGCCCCAGCAGCCGGTGACGCCGCCGGTAGCGCCCCAGCCAAGGCAGCCAAGTACACGATCTTACATTGGGCGCAAAGCGCTGAGCCAAGCGATCCCAAGCAGGAACTGGCTGCCGGCGCTAAGGCCCGCATCGCCTATCAGACCGTGGCTGATAAATACATGGAAAAACACCCCGATGTGGCGATTGAATGGTATCGCTTCCCGACAGGTGGTAATTTAGATGAATGGCTCTTAGCGCGCATGACCGCCCAGGACGCCCCAGACATCTATTGGGCCAATACAGAAAGTCTCTGGCCACATGTCAACAAAGGCTGGGCGCTGCCCTTTGACGATTACATGAACTTGCCCAATCCCTATGTCCAGGGCAATGGTGCGTGGAAAGAACAGTTTGAAGAAGTCGCGATCATCTCGCAGACCGGCCCCGATGGCAAGCTCTATGGGGTCAACATGGATGGCGCTGGTGTGCTCACGGTCTATAACAAAGAAGCCTTCACCAAGGCGGGCATCGAGCAAGCGCCCAAAACTTGGAACGAATTTATGGCCGCTTGTCAGAAGTTGCTCGACGCCGGTTATATTCCCTTTGGTGCGGACTTGGCACCTGACGATTGCTGCTTTCCCCATTGGCTTGAAGCCCATGTCTATAATCAACTGCTTTGGGACGATATCTTTAAGTATGATGATGACAAGAACAAAGTCATTACCGCCAAGGAATTAGCGCAGCATGGCCAGAAGGGTGATTTCCCAGACTGGGATGCCTATCTCCAATTAGCCCACATGCTCAAATCGATGACCCCCTTCTTCCCGATTGGCTATGAAGGCAAGGTCGATTATCGCCAGCTTTTCCGCCAGGGCAAGGTTGCCATGTACATGGAAGGCAACTGGGCGATCAGTGACTATACCAGTTCACCCCCGCCCTTTGAGATTGATTGGCTCGCCTTCCCCGTAATCACAACCGATAACTGGGCCAAAGCCCCCAACAAAGTAGTGCGCATCCAGGGCGCTTGGGGTGCGATGCAATATCACGTACCCGGTTACTTGACGCAAAAGACGCCCGATAAGATTAGCCCGATCATGGATTGGCTCATGTTCTCCAGCCAGCCCGATAACGTGACCGCCGTCTGTGCTGAAACCAGCCTGGTGCCGTTGACCAAGGGCGCTAAGGCGCGTCCCGAATTGGCACCTTTCAGCCAACCCTATGACCGCGCCGTGCCGTACCAAAGCTGGGCCACGCTCAGTTCGAGCGCGATGAACACGGAATACAAGAACTGGCAAGCCTATCTGCCCACGGAAATGTCGGATAGTGCCTTCCTCGACATGGCCAAAAAATCGTGGGATGACGAAGTCAAGAAGATCTTGGAATCCAATCCCGACTGGAAAATTTAATTTCTAAGAACGGGTAACCCCACCTTGACTCTCCCCAAACAGAGAGGGAGTCGATCGGGACAGAACAAGCAACTTTGTCTATCCCTGATGGCGCTCTGCGCCCGCGTTGCGATCAATTCCCTCCCTTACCAGGGGAGGGTTAGGGTGGGGTTACCCGTTACAGTTCATCGTTAGACAGTGGATAGTAGGGAGAGAAGCGAGGTCTGATGTCAACCAAGATCGGCTATAAAGAAAAAGGATCGTACGCCAAAACCTTAAAGCGTATGCGCAAATATTGGTTCTGCTATGTCATGTTGCTGGGCACATTTGCGTTGCTCATCACCTTTTCCTACTATCCGGCCCTGTCGGCCATTTATCATATTTTTACCTCGGAGATTATCTTTCGCAAGGGCTTTGCCAACATGCTTTTGCTAACCATCTGGCAAGTGGTGCGTTCATCGACGTTTCCGCTGTTGGGTGCCGCCCTGCTCTACCGGATGCGCAGCGAGAAAATGTCCTACGCCTTTCGGATGGTCTTTGTCCTACCGCTCGTAGTGCCGGCGGTGGTGGGCATTCTGGTTTGGCGCCAGCTCTACGAGCCGAATTTTGGGCTCTTTAACGCCGTGCTGATCGGGCTCAACATGAAGCCGTTGGCTTGGCTCAATTCACCGGACACAGCCCTATTTTCGCTGATGTTTACCGGCTTTCCTTGGATTGATGGCGTCGGTTTGCTGATCTATCTAGCCGGTCTGTTAGCGATTCCGGCAGAGATTCTGGAAGCGGCCACGATGGATGGCGCCAGCAGTATTCGCCGCTTTTTTGCGATGGAATTACCCCTGATCGTGCCGCAGATTCGCTTGATCGTGATTCTGAATGTGATCGGTTCGTTGCAAGGGTTTGGCTGGCAATTGTTAGTGACGCGCGGCGGGCCAAACAATGCGACGACAGTGCCGGCTTGGGAAATGTACCAATCAGCAATGACCGAAGGTCGTTTTGGTGTTGCCAGCGCGGTGGGTGTCGTGCTGTTCGTGCTGATCTTCGTATTGACCTTAATCAACAATAGCTACATTCGCTCGAATGTAGAGTACCAGGCAGGCTAAACGATGACAACAAAAACTGTTTCGAATTCGACCCTGGCGGTCCAAGATCAGACTGAGCAACAGCATACAGCCAACAGCTGGTTTACCTTTCATGGCGATTGGCCCATTGCCATTATTTTGACGATCCTGGGCGTGTTGACCTTTATCCCGCTGATCATGCTCTTGGAGCTCTCTTTCAAAAGCCAACAGCAGATGGCCGATGCTATGTGGCTGCCCAGTTGGCCGCTTTATGTAAAGAATTACGTAAAAGCCTGGTCGGTGATGCAGCCCTACATGGTCAATAGTTTTAATTTCTCGCTTGGCGCCGTCACCATCAGCATTGTCTGTAGCGTGCTTTCTGCCTATGTCTTGGCTCGCTACGATTTTCCTGGCCGTGAATTCTTTTACATCGCCATCCTCGCCCTGTTGATGATCCCTGGCGTGCTCACGTTGATCACAGCCTTTGTCGTGACGGTTAATCTGAAGCTCAACAACACGTATTGGGGCGTCTGGCTGCCCCTTGCCGCGGGTGCGCAGGCATTCCAGATCATTGTCCTACGCACCTTTTTTGCCTCGTTGCCCGGTGAACTGTTCGAAGCCGGACGTATTGATGGGGCCAGCGAATCGACGATGTTGCTCAGGATTGCGCTACCACTGGCGAAGCCGATCCTCTCCACGCTAATTGTGTTGCAAATTTTAAGCGTATGGAACGAGTTTATCTGGCCGATTATGGTGCTCTCTGATCCAACCCAATATCCAGCCATCCTGGGTATTTTACGGTTGGGATCATTGGTCACCGACCACGATCCCGGTGCGATGTACGCCGGCTATGTGATCTCCGGAATTCCGTTGCTCCTATTGTTCGCCTTTACCAGCCGTAGCTTTATTCGCGGCTTGACTTCAGGCGCGATTAAGATGTAAAACGACCTCTCCCCGGTCCTCCCCTGCTGGGAGGGCGCCTGTTGGTCAGATCAAATATGTCACTTCCTCTGTCTACGAACCAGTCCCCTCCCCTTTCGGGAGGGGTCTTTTGCACCATGCTCTATAACGACCTCGCGCCAGTAATCGCACTCGACGGCGAATGGGAATTTGCGCTGGGTGTGGATGCCCCTTGGCGTATAATTACCGTGCCAGGCTGTTGGGAAGCGCAGGGCTATACAAAATGGGCGGATGGTCCAGCGTGCTATCGCCGCACGGCCTTCATTCCTGACGATTGGCGTGGCCAACCTATTTTGCTCGAATTTGATGCCGTCAGCTATGCATGCACAGTGCGCTGTAACGGTCTCACAGTTGGCCAGCATTGCGGCATGTGGACGCCTTTTGCCGTTGACATTACCACTGCAGCCCAGCCAGGGCGGCCCAATCTGATCGAAGTTGAAGTCTACAAGCCTGGTGATCAGCCTGCGTCTCGCTATCCCCTGCGGACGACGCTAGCCGGTTTTCTGCCCGATGTAGCGACGACTTTTGGCGGCCTTTGGCAAGCGGTACGTCTGCGCGCGGTGACCGCTGGCTTTCACGCGCTGCGCATTGATGGCGATCCCCACACGGGTGACGTACACATTCAAGGTCAGATCAGCGGGGCTACCGACCAACAACCGCTGAGCTTGCAAATCTCGATCACGCAACTCGCGGCGCAACAAAATGACCAGTTGATAACAAGTTATCAGCTTCAATGCTCCCCGGATGACACAATCGACGCAAATCTGCGCATTGCCAATCCCAACTTGTGGAGACCGGAACAACCGGTGCGCTACAAAGTGCGTTTACGCCTCGTACATGGTGAGCAAGCCCTGGCGGAGACGACACAAACCTTTGGGTTTCGCCAACTCACCAACGCCGGCGAACAGCTGTTGCTGAACGGCCAACCGATCAGCTTGCGCGGTGCATTAAGTTGGGGCTGGAATCCAGCTGTGATCGCGCCCTTTTATACTGCAGAACAGGTGCGAGACGAAATTCGGCGCGTGCGGGCCCTCGGCTTTAATCTGATCAAGCTCTGTCTCTTTATCCCAAACCAAATCTACTATGACATTGCCGACGAAGAAGGGATTTTGCTCTGGCAGGAATGGCCGATGTGGTTGCCCGAAGTGACAGACGAACTCCGCGCGCTGGCCCCGCTTGAATATGCCGAATACATGCAGCAGGTGCGCCATCACCCTTCTGTCGTGCTCTATAGCGTCGGTTGCGAAATGGACCAGACCGTCGATCAACCGTTATTAGGCCAACTCAACACGATTGTGCGATCGGCGATCAATCACGTGCTGATCTGTGATAATAGTGGATCGGGTGAAGCATACGGTGGCCTGGCCGTTGACTTTGCCGATTTCACCGATTACCATACCTATGGCGATCTTCACTTTCTAGAACCGACGCTTGATCACTGGCGACGTGACTGGCAAACGCCACGCCCGTGGATTTTCGGTGAATTCTGTGATTCGGATGGTTTTCGCGATCTGGGGGAGATCATTGCGGCCAACGGTGGTAAAAAGCCCTGGTGGATGACCACCGATATCTGGACCCACACCTGGCGCCCCGAAGTGCGCGCCTTGCTCGAGCAAGACGAACGGATGGCCCAGGCCAATGTGGGCTTTACCGCGCCGGAGCTGGTGCAAATTGCCGCCAACCAATCGTTAACTGTGCGCAAGTACACGCTAGAAACCGTCCGTAAACGAAGCGCCGTCCAAGGCTATGTGATCACAGGTCTACGTGACACCCCCATTGCGACTTCAGGCATTTTCGATGATCTGGATCGAGCCAAGTGGCCAGCCGAATCATTCAGGCCATTTAATGACGCGGCGATCTTATGTCTGGATACAGGGCGCAGCCGGCGCTGGCAGCATGGCGGCGACCGGCCCGAACGGCTAGACATCTACAACTGGTGGGCCGGTGAGCAGGTCCGCCTGCATCTGATTTTGAACGCCCCAACCAGTGAGCCCAATCGCTTGAGCCAACTTACCTGGCAGGTAAGAGACCAGACAGGCGCGGTTATTGCCAAGGGGGAGCAGTCTTTTTCCCCTTCATTGCTAACCAATCGCCCGATTGAGACAGGCGCGATTGAATTTATGCTGCCGGCGTGGCGCGAACCACAGACATTCTGGCTCCAAGTGAATTGGGCCAATGGGGCGCAACAAGCCACCAATCAGTGGCCGCTTTGGGCCTACCCGCGCCCAACGCACCAAGTAGCAGATGTTATGCGCTACGATCCGGCTGGGGCATTAGCGGAAGAATGGTCGGCAATTGGGTTTGCCCAGGTGGATTCCCTACCCAGCGATGCGGCGGTGGTGATTACCAGCGTATTAGATGCCACGATCAACAGCTATCTACAGGCTGGTGGGTCGGTGCTCTTGATCCAACAGCGGGCAGGCCCTTTACCAAGCAGGCGCGGTCCATTCTGGCGTGAAGCGCTCAAATTGCTGACGCCCCATCCCCTCTGGGAGCAATTTCCGCACCAGGGGTTTACCGATCTCCAGTTCTTTGGGCTCGCCACCGATCTAATGTTTGACAGTGCGCGGCTGGCCGATGCCTTGCCTGGCTTGACGCACTTCACACCGATCTTGCGCCGCCTGGATGCGCGCGAATTTACGCTGACCGATTATCTGTTTGAGGCGCGCGTCGGAGCGGGCCGTCTGCTAGGCTGTACATTGCGCTTACAGGGCGGTCTAGGCGCCCAACCAACTGGCTTCAAACGGAACATCGCTGGGCAAGCCTTACTGATGCTGCTAATAGACAATTTGCGCCGCACCCCATCCCTATCAGGCGCAGCCTAAAAATCACAATCGAGGAGAATATTCATGCAAAGACAATGGAATGACAGTATTGTCCGCTATCCGGACCCAGCGATTGAAGTGCTTGATCCACGTTTCAAAGCCTATAAAATTGGCAACGCCGTCGTTGAGCGGCTGTGCACCGGCATGCGCTGGGCCGAAGGCCCCGTCTGGTTTGGCGACGGCCGCTATCTTCTCTGGAGCGATATTCCCAACAATCGCATGATGCGCTGGGACGAGACAACCGGGGCCATCAGTGTTTTCCGAAGTTCATCTAACTATAGCAACGGCAACACACGCGACCGCCAGGGCCGCCTGATCACCTGTGAACACGGCGCCCGCCGCGTCACGCGCACCGAATATGATGGCAGTATCACCGTGCTCATGGATAGTTATCAAGGTAAACGCCTCAACGCACCCAACGATGTGGTGGTGCATTCCGATGGCAGCATCTGGTTCACGGACCCAGGTTACGGGATTCTGATGAATTACGAAGGCGCCCGCGCCGAATTTGAATTACCCACCAACGTCTACCGGATCGATCCGCAGAGTGGCCAAGCAACTGTGGTGGCCGGCGACTTTGAAAAACCAAACGGTCTCTGTTTTTCGCCGGACGAATCCAAGCTCTACATTGTGGATACCGGCGTGTCGCACAAAGAAAATGGCCCCGCCCATATTCGTGTCTTTGATGTCGCGGACGGTCGGCTAAGCAACGACAAACTCTTTGTCGATATGAAACCGGGCATGGCCGATGGCATTCGGGCCGATGCCGACGGCAATATTTGGTCCAGCGCAGGCTGGGTCGGTGACGGCTATGATGGCGTCCATTGCTTTGCGCCCAATGGCGATCTGATCGGCAAGATTCACCTACCAGAGACTTGCGCCAATATCTGCTTTGGTGGGCAGAAGAAGAACCGGCTCTTCATGGCCGCCAGCCAATCGATCTACGCCGTCTATCTAGAAACAACTGGCGTCCAGTGGCCGTAAATTTAGAGAACGTATAAGTCGGGTAAGAGAGATGGGTGGTTAGGAGATTAACAACGAAAATCTCCACTCTCCTAATCATCCATCTCTCTGCCCTTACTTTATAGGACTTACGCACCGCAGTCCAACCAACAGGTACGCCGACTGACACACCCATGGTAACACCGACGAATACGCCTGTTCCGCTAACTGCTACTGCGACGGTAATTCCGGAATTTTCAGTTTCGGGAAGCGTTGTTATAAGTGGGACTACACAAGGGGCCGCAGGCATCGAGGTTGTGGCGACCCAGCTAGTGACCGCCTTAGCGGTCGCCGGAGCACAGGCAAACACCTGCACAACTTCTGACAATGCGGGCAAGTTTACTTGCCAACTGCAGGCAGGCACATTTGAGGTGACCGGAACTGATTCCAACCACAAGTTGCAGATCGTTCCGCAAACGATTGTCGTAGCCGAGGGGAATGTGCCCACTGTTAATTTGGTGGCATTCAAACCCACCAGTTTGGATGATACAGACGAACCACAACGTCGTCTGTATTTGCCCCTTATCAATCGATAACTCAACTATTCGTAACTTCTGATCATCCTTAAAGTCAGCTCGATGGCGGGCAGTTTCCTGAGAAGGATTTTGGGGCCTGCTGTTATTATAGAGCTGGGGATCAACAAGGCATGAACGGGCTTTCAAAATTAGCTAAGCGCCGGTTTAAATCCTTTGCGTTGAAGCGCAAGCCCTTCCAGATTCGAGCGAAAAATAGTTTGTTGACGAAAGACGCGTTGGTCAAAATTAAGGACCTTCCGAAAGGGCATCGCGTGAAACTGTTCCGGCTTGTGCTGTCTACCCACGGGTGCCCGCTGGGCGCGGACTATGTTGCCACCAACGACTTGACTCAAAACGACACCCAGGCCACACACCAAGTGTGCCGCTTGCGTTGGAAGATTGAACAGTTTCACTGCGAAACCAAACAATTGACCAGTCTTGAAGGCTGTCAGTGTCGGCTCGCTCGCATTGTCCGCAATCATACCGCTTCTGCAATTCTGGTTTGGGTGCGCCTTAAGCAGTTGGCCGCTCAGACCACCCAGACGGTTTATCAACTCAAGCATGGCTTGCTCTCGGATTATTTGCGTCACCAACTCAAGTGCCCTGCCATTCTCATGACCCTTGCGCAAGCCCTATTTATTGACTACCTGTTTCTCCCGGCCTCACTCCGCTAACAATCGGATGGCCGCCCGATCCGCCATTCGTATCACTTGTTCATCTTCTGCGGGGGCCTCGCCTCTGGGTGTTGCGGTTGTAGCCAGCGCCTCGAAATATTGGTGCATGGTCTGTTGACCGGCGGTTACCAGCGCAAGGCGGCGCGCATCACTCATGTTAAACTCAGTGGTGCCATACCCTTTGGCGGGCAGACGGACAACTAGTTGGGCAAACGCTTCAATCACCATCTTATCATGCCCAGAGACCGCCGTATCGATCAGCCGCTCAATCCGCTGCACAGTGCGCAATGTCCCCAACGAAAACCCACGACTCGCTGGCAACGCTGATCCTTGGACGGGCAGGGCTTCATCGATCAAACAGCCCAGCACATTGCGTTCCTGTTTAGGTCCCATCACGGCGGTCACGTCGGGCTCGCCCGAGACAAAAAGTTCGATCGGGAAATTAGAGAGCAACCCACCATCGACCACTGTATGGTTTGTGATATCGCGCCCCCGATAGAGCCCCCAACTGGCTTCCCACTCCACTTCGGGCCAAACAAAAGGAATGTTCATCGACATTCGTACAGCGGCGACAAGTGGGCATTGCGGCGCGGTGCGGTGATTGAGCACCAACATACGCCCGTCGGTCGTGTCAGACGCAATTAAGGTGAGGTCAATGCTGGTCGCTTTATAGAAGTCCGCCAGACTCAATTGGCTGAAGGCGCGCGGTTTGCCGTTTACCAGGCCTTCATTGAGCTTGCGTTGCAGCCAGACCACAAAGCCCTGCGCCGAATACCAACCGCCATGCTCGATAAAGGAGAAAAGGTGGCGCAGCTGCGGCTGTTGCGCGAGCAGTGTGACAATCCCGTTATCCAATCTATTTTCGATAAAATCGGGCACGAAGGGCGAATTATTATTGTGCAGGAGGCCAAACAGCGCGCTGGCCTGAATGGCCGACTTGTCAAACGCCGCTGGCTCGCCCATAAAGCTGGTAAAAACGGGCAGACCGTTTTTGTCGTGTTCGTTCAACGCGGCGAGCATCTCTTGGCTGCTATAGCCGGCGGCCAAAAGAGTCGCCGTAATCGCACCGGCCGACGTACCTAACAGCCGATCAAACGTGTGCCCACGCTGCTCAAATTCTTGAAACGCGCCGACCAGCACCATGCCCTTCGCGCCCCCGCCTTCAAAGATCAGATCATATTTCATACTTAGTTTCCTTTCGATTATCCCAACGGACACCGGCTACAAATAACGATGACAGGTGCTTTGCGGTGCGCTGATGCTGCTGATTCAGACTAAAAACGCAATGTAGCCATCAGTTCTTAGGTTGCACACGCAATTCCACTTGCGCCACGGTCCAACCTTTATCGGGTGACGAATTGGTCAGCCGAATCGCACGCGTGCTCACAGCCTCGTCGGTGACGGTGGCCAGCAATTGTTCTAGTGGATCGGTAATGAGGTCGCGGGTAGCCTGGCGCGCAGCAGGCTGGTCTAGCGCTGGCAAGGTCAGCCAGTGAAACTGGGTTGTCCCACGGGTGGCGAAGATTTTGAGCGTGTCCACACTCTCCGCATACCCTTCCGGCAGAAAAGCATCAAAGTCCAAGGTCTTGCTTTCACCCGGATCCAGCGATTCAAAGGAGCCGGATAACGCGGGGTAAACTTGGGTGATGCTCCAATCAGGGCCCAGATCAAGCACCGTAATGTTGAGAATCAAGCGGGGATCGTTGATCGCGCCGCGGCTCTGGGTATTGGTGATCGTCAGCTTCACTTTGTCGTCAGGGTGGAAAATGGCGACAGACTCCGTTGAGGCGGCGCCCGCGAGGCTCACATTTAACTTTTGACGCCAACTGGGATCGGGCATGTCCAACAATTGCACGTTACGATATTTCGCCAGATGCACCAGGCGTCGGACCACTTTGCGCGCAGCGTCGGGCTCGTTCACCTGAATCGCCGGGCGCAGATTCGCCAGTGGTTTGCCCGCCGGGTCCCAAATTTCATAGGCCTGTTGGGCATTAATCGTCACTTGAAAATCAACCCGGGCATCCGCGCTGGCCAACGTTACGAAGCCTTTACCCTCACTGGCCAGTGTCGCTTCGAGCAAGCCTTTCTGTGCGGCATCCTCCAGCACGACGGCCACCCCATGTTGCAGGGTGATCGTCGTCGCGGTAAGTGGCACAGCTTGCGCGCCTTGTTCAAGCGCAGTTTGGCCCACTTGCTCGACAATTTTCGCCCAGCTATCGACGGCATTGACTTGCGTAAGCTCCACAACCGCCAGGCGCTGCTCAACCTGGTTAAAATCAGTGACGCCATGTGGATAGAGCGCGAACTGAGCGCCGGGTTGCAGACCCTGTACTTCGCCCGCATTCAGCCGGACGCGACGATTCGCCATGTCCACTTCGAGCACCGGCACCGCATAGTTCGGCTGAATTTGGTCGTGGCCAAAGACTCGTCGATCCCCTTCGCCTTGCAATAAGGGGGTCTGTTGCTCAAAACGCCCATGCACCTTGGCCAGAATACGGTCGTAGATGATCTGATAAGAGAAATCAGGTCCAGCAGAACGCAGCGAATCGAGCAACCAGTAGGTCAGCGCACCGTTTTTCTCGCGCCCGTCAAAGGCGTCTTCATAGGCAGATTCGGCGGCCCGGCAGGCGGCAAAGAGGGTATACCCCCTGGGTTCCAACAACCAACCACTGGCCGGTTTCGCCGCCCGCGTAGCGCCACCCGCCGCTTGCCAGGTGGCCACCAATGCCGGCGCCGAAGCGACAAGGCTTGCAGTTGGTCGCAACGTGGTATCGATATCTGGAATCCCGCGCGCCACGGCGCCCCCTAAACCACGCGTAGCGCCACCCGAATGGCAACTATCCAGCACAACGGTGAGCACCAACTGCTTATCCACCATCGCTTGAATCAGTTTGTACAATTCTACATCGCGCAAATAACGTGCCTCAGAGTTGCCGATGTCGGTGGGCACCAGGGTTTCATCCAGCCCGTTGATGCCTTTCAGATCCGGGTAGATCGTGGTTGCGCGCCCGCCGTGGCCAGAATAGTGGATATAGACCTGATCGCCAGGTTGCGCCAGCGTTGTCAGTTGCTTAAACTGGTTCACCATATTTTCATAGGTGGGCCATTGGTCACGCGGCTCTGGCGGCTGGGCATTGCCGGTGTTGGAGGCCAGCAACGTCAAGATCTGGCCCGCTGGCACCTGTAATCGCTCGGTCAGGAACGCTTCGACATGGCGAATATCGCGCACACAACCGCCCAGGCTTGGATAAGAGCCGCCGCTTGGCAACCGGTTGGGGAAGTAATAATCAACGCCGATCAGTAGGGCATATAACTTGCTCATAGAGGTTTTCCTCACGCAACAAGAAGGTTAAGTTACAAAAATACCACTTGGTTACCTATCAATCTCCCTGGCTATTCATCCGGCAAATTGGGGCGCTTGCCACTCAGCTCGGCGTGTTTATCCATCAGCTCTTTGATTTGGGCAATCGTGTCGTCGGTGGCGTTCTTCAATTCTTGCTGCACAGTTGCCAAATCCGTTGTATAGGCCAGGCGCGTCCAATAGGTGTTATAGATG
>JAPLGZ010000405.1 GCA_026389895.1 Chloroflexota bacterium
GCCCATGTATTGGGGGCCAAAGAGCGCATTCTGCTCTATTGTGCGCTGCCTGATTCATCCAAACCAGCGCGCTAATACAGTTACCAGATTTCGACTCATTCAAAGGGGAATATAATGACTGACTTAATCTATCAACTGACAGATGCCCAGCTTAATTTCTTTAAGACCTTTGGGTATCTGAGTTTTCCAGGCATGATGGCGGATCGGCTGGCAGAAATTGACCAGGAATTTGAGGCGCTTTGGGCCGCAAACGGCGGTGGCCATGCCGGCAAACAACATGATGGCACGGCCCGCTCTTGTATTGCTGGTTTCATTGACCACAGCGAAAAACTTTCAACGCTTTTGGATGACCCACGGATTACGGGCATTGCCACAAGTCTGTTGGGCGAAAATTTCAACTATATGGGTAGTGATGGCAACTATTACGTGGGCGACACCGGCTGGCATTCCGATGGCTGGCACAAAGAAATTTTGCACATCAAAATTGCCTTCTATCTCGATCCGCTCACGCGCGATACCGGCGCATTACGGGTCATTCCTGGCAGCCATCTGATCGGTGATCGCTATGCCGATGGGTTGCAAGCGCAGATTCGGCAAAGCCCTGCGCTCTGGAACATGAAAGGATCGGAACTGCCCGCCATTGCCTTGGAGACTAAGCCCGGTGACCTGGTCTGCTTCAATCACAATACCAAACATGCGGCCTTTGGCGGCAGTGCGCGCCGACGGATGTTTACGATGAATTTATGCCAACGGTATCCCGAAGAGAAGCTCGAAGATCTGCGCAAATATATTGCCGGTGGCGCTCGTTTCTGGGTTGAGCGTGGCTATGGCCCAAAGATGATCGAAACTGCCAACCCAACCCGCATGGAACATCTAGAACAAGTGCTGGCGAATGATGGGCACTTGGCAGAACTCTCACGCAAGGCGCGTGAGACAATGCTAGAGCCATCGCGTGGCTAGATCCATAGCGTCAACGAATTAATCAGAATGGGTGAACGATTCATTCGATAAGCACCGGATAAACAAAAGATTTTGTTACAGCTTTGTTTACCCTGTGCCAAACAGAGCGCTGTCCGAAATACTGGTTTGTCTTAAGTTATAGAGCACAAAACGCCCGATAGCTTATTTTACAAAGTCTTCCCTATTTTGTGTGTCTTAAGGAGAAAATGATGGAATCCAAAGGATTGAGTCGATAAATTTCTTAAAATTCACAGCCGGCGCCGTGAGTATCAGCGCCCTCGCCGCTTGTATGCCATCAGCACCCCAGGCTGCTCCGGCGGCCGCAGGCGGGGCAGCCCAACCAGCTGCCGCTGGAAAATCGGGCGTATTCTGGGGTTTGCAATACGACCCGCATGTGGAAACGTACAAACGCTTGGCCAAGATGTTTAAGGAAAAAGGCGGCGCAGATTTGCAGGTTGAGCCACAAGCCTGGCCACTGGAAACCAAGCTGATCGCCGCCCTCTCGGCCGGCACCCAACCCGATGTGATCTGCATTATGGGCAAGGTGTTGATTCCACTGCACATTCAAAAAGCCTTGATGCCCTTGAAAGAGAGCGTCTACGACCACAACAATGTCAACCCAGAAAAAGACTTTATCGGCGACGGCATCGGAGCGTACACCTGGGAAGGTGACATTTATGGCGTGCCGACCGAAGTCAATGGCGTAGGCAATGTGGTCAACGTGCCGGTGGACGATGTGACCAAACTGGGCTTGGACAAGCAATACCCGCCCACCAATGGCGAAGCCTTCTTCGAAAGCTACGAATCGATGTTCGAATTGGCGAAGGCCTTGCAGGTGACCAAAGATGGCAAGGTGACGCGGTGGGGCTTGAGCAGCAAGGGCTGGGACAACCAGAGTTACCTGGGCATTGTGCGCAGTTTGCTGGCCAAGGATAACACCGACTGGTGGGATGTGAATGACAAAAAATTCAACCTGGACACCGAAGCGGGCGTCAAAGCGATGGAGCTCTTTGCCGAAACCCCGGTGAAAATGGGCATCGAAACCGAACTGGACCAGACGCAGATCGATGCGGCATTGGCCGGCAAAGTGGCGCTGGCGCGTGGCAATGGTACACCAGCCGTGCAGGGCCGAGATCTTGGCTATAACTTCTTCTTGGCTGGCGCGCCCAAGCCGAACGGCGAACTGCCTCTGTTGGTGGGTGAAGCCGGCTGGGGGTTTGCAGCGCCGAAGAATTCCAAGAATCCCGATATTTCGCTGGCCTTCCTCCAGATGATGGCGACGGAAGATGGCCAACGCGGCTATTCGGCGATCTACGGTGGCATTGTGCCGGCGTGGAAAGGGTTGGTTGGCAAATTCGACTACTTTAAAGATTCCAGCCCCGATAGCCCGAATGTGAAAGCGGCTAAACTGGCGACGGATCACTTGTTGGCCCAAACCCGCTACTACGGCGAAGGCTTTGGCTTCCCGTCGGAAGTGGACAAAATCGGTGGTGAAGTTTGTTCGCAAGTGCGCTTGGGCAAGCTGACGGCAGCCGAGGCGGCGAAGGAATATCAATCTCGCTGCGAAGCGCAATACAAACAATACCTGGAAGATGTTAAAAAGGTGACCGGCTAAGTCTTTCGTTGACCCTGCCCAGTGCAGGCTCAAAACCAGTTGATTGATTTGTAGCTAGGTAGAAGGTAGCCAGGAGGGCGTGTCGTTCCTTTCTGTCTATCGGCTACCTTCTACCAAATATTTTCTATTGTCTATGTCCTGGCTCCCCTAGTCCACGACTGCGAACTGATAAGAAGCGATACCGGCAACACAGACGGCCTTT
>JAPLGZ010000461.1 GCA_026389895.1 Chloroflexota bacterium
ACGTTTATGGCCGCGTAGCCGTCAATTGCAACCGAAACAATTTGCCGATATTACAGGTGTTGGCCGCACGATGATTCAGGCGACAGCCGACCGTTTGCAGGGTTTGGTCGATGATGACCAACTCTATGTAGTAACCGGCGCCAATTACCAAGATTTAACCGCCAATCAACTGTCACAAATCCCAGCCGCCAATATCCTGGCCGAACCCTGCGGGCGCAATTCTGGGCCAGCGATTGGGTTGGTTTGTCTCCATATCTATGAGCGGGATCCTGATGCGGTTGTCGCCATTTTGCCGGCAGATCATGTAATTGTAGATGTGCCAGCCTTTCAGGCTGCGTTGCGTGTGGCCGAAGTGGCTGCACAAGAAGGTTATTTGGTGACGTTGGGGATTACGCCGGATTTCCCCCATACGGGGTATGGCTATATCAAATGTGGTGATGGCTTAACCCTCACTGTCGAGCCTAGTTCATCTGTCTATACGGTTGAGCAATTCTTGGAAAAGCCGAATCAGGCGACGGCGACGGCTTTTCTGGCTGAAGGCAATTATTTTTGGAACGGTGGCATTTTTATCTGTCGCGCGGCGCAGATGCTGGCCGAAATGGAACGTCAGTTACCAGAAGTCTATGCCGGTTTGCAACAAATTCGCAATAGTTGGCAGACGACTGAAGCTGAACAGACGCTTGCTGCCATCTGGCCACAACTCCCTAACGTCAGCATTGACTATGGGGTTATGGAAGGCGCCGAACGTGTGGCGATGACGCCATTGCAGGCTGGTTGGAATGATGTAGGCAGTTGGGATGCCTTAGAGAGTATATTGGTCCAAGATGCTCATCAGAACTTTATTGCCAAAGGCGAAACGGTAGCGATTGCCAGCCAAGGTAATATTGTGTATAGCGAGAAACGGATTGTAGCATTGGTCGGCGCCCAAGACCTGGTGATCGTAGATACGGGTGATACGCTTTTGGTAGGCCATAAATCTCAAATGCAAAAGGTCAAGGAAGTCGTCGAATATTTACGGAGTCAGGGCCGTACAGATTTGTTATAAATAGGTGCAAATGGAATTGGTTCTCGGCCAGTCGTGGAACTTATTCCTGCCATTATAAATAGGGTCTGATAGACAAAACAGATAAAAGTCGATTAAAATAGACAAAGCACTTCTCGTAACAGCGCATTAACCCTAGGATTTGCCCAGCGCGCTGCTTGAACGACTTTTATTTGATTCTTCTATCAGACAAAGGAGCCGCTTGTGTCACTGTTTCAATCATGGTTGCAACGCCTGCGGGATGAACAATGGGACCTGGCTCAACTGCGGCGAGCAGTCCAGAATAGAAGCTGGTTGAATGCTTCGCTATGGCTTGGGGTCGTGATTGGCCTGGTTTTAGGGCTGTGGATTGGCTGGGGCCTCTGGCCCGTGAGCTGGACCGGCGCCTCGCTGAGCGACTTGCGGACAGACGCCAGAGCGGATTATATGTCAGCGGTTGCTGATGCCTATGCCATGTCAAATACACCCGAAGCTGCGGCCATTGCGCAGCAACGGCTTTCGCTTTTGGGGAACAGTGATCTTTCCCAAGAATTTGCCGCGGCCATCGTCTATTACCGTGACAGCCAGGTGGTCGATAAGCCTGAACGCATTAACAATCTAGGTCGCCTGGCCAGCGCTTTGGGGCTCTCTTCGCCGGCTGTTGCAGGCGCAGATCAACCCACCGCGGGGGGCGCAGTCACTGAACCCACCCTGCCGGTCCAGACGACCACTGCCGGCGAGAATGCCGTAAATACAGGCAATGACACCAGTGCGACTGCTGCTGACACGACTCAATCGTCCGGTTCAAGTTGGTTAAATTGGCTGTTGGGCCTGTTGATTGCTATGATGCTCATTGCTGGCGCTTTCTATCTATATTTGCTCATTCGCCCTCTGCGCCCACGCTATCAGACGGCCGCCTATGGTGAGCCGCTTGATGATGCCACCATTGATGCCCGATTAGACGAAATGGGGGATGCGACATTGCGCCGGCGCACGCAAATGTATGGCATGGAAGAACCGGAAGACGATTTTTCGCAGGCGACTGGGGGCCGAGAGCGGGGTGTGCGCACTGAACCAACCAGTGGTTATGGGCGTGCAGCTGGCGTCAGTTCGCATAGTGTCGGCAATGACACTTCCATGTATCAACGGCCTAAGACTGATGACTATGAGTTTGATGAGGAACCAGACGATAGCATCGCGGCGCAACGCTTTGCCTCAAGCCAATCTGCTGGCCGCACCCAAGTCTGGCCACCGCGCAATGAGGCTAAGTACGATGAAGAACAAGCGCTTGATGATGACTTTATTGATGATGTCGATGAGTTGGATGACGTAGACGAAGTTGCACCCCATGCTGAGCCAACTCGACCAATGGCGGCGTCACGTCTTACGCCGCCTGTCGAATCCAATACCGACACAGGGCAACGGCGTGACAATGCCGTGGACGCGGTACGGGCTGCCGCGGCAACCGACGCCCGTTCCGGGTTTGCGGGCCGAACCTCCAAACTAAAACTCTTAGAAAAATATACAGCACACTATCAGGCCGGCATCCCCAATTACGAGGAAAAGCATCCGATTCTGGATGTGAGCACCAATCGCTACATCGGCGAAATGGGCATGGGCGTTAGCACCAAGAACGCCCTTTTTCAAAATGATCCTGCACAAGCAATTGCCTTAGAGGTATGGCTGTTCGATAAGGCTGATGATCGGAATATGGGTGCCCCAACGCGCATTCTGCTCAGCGAGTATGCGATTGATCACAATTTAGAGCAGGCCTTTCTAAAGGAGCGTCAAGATGATCCACGCCCGTTCACGGCACAACCGGGCGTCCGTTTTCAGCTAGAAGGTCATAGTCTGGTGCTTGATTGCGAGATCACCGAGGCCGTCTATGCCAAAAATGGCCAGAATCGTGGCGTTTTCCAGAGTGTTCAGGTAGAAATGGCTGTGTTGCAGAAAGCCGGGTAGCCTGAGAGGCGATTTAGAGCATAAAACAAGCGCAGGCCAAGCGGATCGATCCGCTTGGCCTGTGCTTGTTTTATGCTCTTTCCTCGGGGTCGTATAATCGCTTGTGCTCTTGGATTGCATAACGATCGGTCATACCGGCAATATAGTCACAGACGGCGCGATGCAGGCCTTCGGGGTGGGTTTGGGCGCGTTGTTGGGTTTCGGGTGGCAATTGCAATGGCTGCTGAATATAATTCACGAACAGATCACTTAACAGGCGTTCGGCTTTGGTCGCCATGCGTACGACGCGATAGTGATGATAGAAATTTTTAAACAAATAGCTTTTTAATTCCGTATTAAACTTCTGCATCTCTTCGGAATAGCCAGCCACATTACCTGGCAGATTGCGCAAATCGGCCAAGCTTTGGACGCCAGCCGTTTCGAGATTCTGCTGCGTAGCCGCAATGGTATCACCCACCTCTAGCTTAACCAAGCGCCGGATGAAACTATGGCGAGTGAGTGTATCGTTTAGATCGGCATCAGTTGGTGCATTGAGCGTGTCTAACACTTTGCGGGCAATGGCGAGTTCGCGCACGTGCAGTGAGTTAAGAATGCCGCTGCGTAGACCATCGTCTAGATCGCTTGTATTATAGGCAATCTCGTCGGCTAAATTGCTCAGCTGGCATTCCAAGGTGCCGCGCTCGCCCGGGGCATACTCGCTGGCATCCACTACATCGTAATCAGTATCATGTTTCACCACCCCTTCAAGCACTTCATAGGTCAAGTTCAGGCCCGGATGCTCCTGATAGCGCTCTTCCAGTTGGGTGAGAATGCGATACGTCTGGCGTTGATGATCGTAACCGCCGTGTTGGCGCATCATTGTGTTCAACGTCGCCTCGCCGACATGCCCAAACGGCGGGTGACCAAGATCATGGGCCAACGAGATGGCCTCGATCAAATCTTCATTGCAGCCAAGCGCCCGCGCTAGAGTGCGGCCGATTTGTCCTACCTCAATACTATGCGTGAGCCGATTGCGATAGTGATCGCCTTCCGAATAGACAAAGACCTGCGTTTTATATTCCAGCCGGCGAAAGGCGGTGGTGTGGATCACACGGTCGCGGTCGCGTTGATAGGCTGTGCGATAGGCGTGTTCGACTTCTGGATACGCGCGGCCACGACTTTGGCTGCTGCGCATGGCGTATGGCGCCAACCATTGATCTTCGCGTCGTTCCAGATCTTCACGTGTGAGCATGGGTTATCTCCTCAATGAGCGGGTTACGCATGGCGATTGCGGCTGGTACAAGCGCACTTACCTTGGCAAGCGCCACCGTGACTGATTCAAGTTAATGCCTCTATTGTGCACATTGAGCAATTGACATTCCGCAATCAGCATTCCCCATTGCTTATTTTAACGGTGCTTTGCGGGCTGCATATCGTTCGCCGCCATCTACAGTAACTACATCGCCCGTGACATACTCGGCCTCGATCAAATATTTGACGGCGAGGGCGACATCTTCGGGGCTGCCCCAGCGCTCTAATAGAGTGCGTTGGGCCGAGGCGGCATTGCGTTCTGCCGTCGAGTTGGGGGGTGGCAAAACGGGCCCCGGCGCCACGGCATTGGCGCGAATGGTTGGTCCGAGTTCAAACGCCAATTGGCGCGTCATGGCCAGCAAACCGGCTTTACCCACCGAGTGCGCCATAAAGTTTGGCCACGGCGACCAGGCGGAGAGATCGACAATATTCACAATTGCGCCGCCACCGCGGGCCTGCATCGTTGGCACGAGGGCATTGCAGACATAAAATGTGCCGTCAATCAAAATGCGTGTGACCTGATGCCACATCGCTAACACCGCCGGATCAGTGCTGGGGAAGGGGGTCTTGCCAAAGTGGCTGGCGCTGTTCACGATAATGTCTACCCCGCCAAATCGTTGCTCGATAGTGGCGGTCATGGTTTGTACAGCCGCCCAGTCAGAAACATCACACTGGATAGCCAGACCTTCTACCCCGAGTGCTTGGACTTCCTGGACGGTGGCTTGGGCGGCATCTGCCGACGTATTGTAATTGATCACCACATCAGCGCCCGCCTGGGCCAGCATCAGCGTGATTGCCTTGCCCACCCGATGCGCACCACCGGTGACAAGTGCGACTTTACCTTTGGGATTCATTGCTTGTGACCTTTCTTAGGGAGACTCATTGCCCACTAATGCTTAGTCTTGTTATCCGTGCGGCAAGTGGATATCTAGCTTGACAACGTTAGATTTGTAGTTAGATTTGTACGTGAGATCAATAATCACCGGACTCGTGCGATGTATACATCTACACCGAACTAAGTCAACGCTGTCATTCTATTTGTGCTTTGGGGGTTGACAACCTATTGACAATTTACTATAATTTATATAAATGAAACCATAATGGAACCAAAATGGAATCTACTTTATGAATACGATTACAGTAAAAAATATTCCAGACGAGCTTTATGCGCAGTTGAAACAATCTGCGGCTAGGCATAGACGAAGTATAAATAGCGAGATTATATTTTGGCTTGAGCGCACCATTGGTACGCCGCCTGTCGATGTTGATACTACACTGACGAAAGCGCGGTATCTACGCGAACAGGCAAATTTGTACATTCGCACTGACGATGAATTAAACACCATCATCAACGAAGGGCGACCATGATTGTCGTTGATACAAATATCATCGTCTATTTGTATTTGCCGAGCCCTTTTACTAACGCTGCACAGGCAGCGTTAGTAAAAGATGCACAGTGGATCGCACCTCATCTTTGGCGTAGTGAAGTGCGCAATGTATTGAGCCGTTATGTAGCACAGCACCAACTGTCGCTAGACCTGGCCCAGGGAATTATGCAGGAAGCCGAACTACTGCTTAGACAAAACGAATATGAGAGCAGTTCCGCTCAGATATTACAACTGGCATTTTCGAGTAATTGTACAGCCTATGACTGTGAATTTGTCGCACTGGCGCAAAACTTTGGCATACCGCTCGTAACAATGGATCGCCAAGTGTTACGTGCTTTTCCCCAGACTGCAATTGCTCTTGATCGTTTTGCCCCCTAAACCCTGTCTCACTGGATGCTTTCCAAGGCCGCGCGCATCTTCTCCAGTCCCTCTTGCAACGTCGCACGTGTACAGCCAAAATTCAGGCGCACAAAGCCCGCGCCGTCTGTACCAAAAGCGGCGCCATCATTGAGGGCTACTTTGGCCTTTTCTAGGAAGAATTTCTGCGCATTGCCCTCAATCCCAGCTTCTCGACAATCTAGCCAAGCTAAATAGGTGGCTTCGGGCACCGTTGTGCGCAGCGTTGGCAGGTGTTCTTTTACATAGGCGACCAGAAAATCTCGGTTGCCAGTTAAATAGGTGCGCAGTTGGTCCAGCCAATCTTCGCATTCGGTATAGGCGGCGATGGCCGCCACATAACCGAGCACGTTGACATGGGGCACAATGCCGTTCGCCGCCTTTTGCACCTGGCGCCGCAACGCTGGGTCTTGAATGATCGCCATGCTACAGCCTAGGCCCGGCAAATTATAGGTCTTGCTCGGCGCCAGAATCGTGACTGTGCGCGCGGCGATCTCGGGAGCAAGCGCCGCGATCGGGATGTGGCCTGCGCCACCTAATAGCAGATCCGAGTGGATCTCATCTGAACAGATGGTTAGATCATGGCGTAGACACATCTCTGCCATACGGGTCAGCTCATCACGCGTGTAGGCGCGGCCAACAGGATTATGGGGATTGCAGAGTAAGAAAAGTTTTGTATTTGCTTGGATGGCGGCGGTAAAGGCCGCGTCATTTAACGCATAATGCAGTTGCTGGCCCTGTGCTTGCAACGCTAGCTCAGCAATGGCAAGGGTGCGTTCCTGGTTGATCGGGCTGGAGAGAAAGGGGGGATAGACGGGCGTGTTGACCAAGACGCTATCCTCGCGTTCGCCAATGGCCCGGCTGACCACATTGAGCCCGCACACCAAGCCCGGCCAAAAGACAATATCATCGGGCGTGATGGTCCAATTGTACAAACGGTGCATCCGTTCACGCAAGACCGTTTTGAGCTCGGGCGAATCGAGGCCGTAGCCAAATACCCCATGATCGATGCGTTCGTGCAAGGCCTTCATGACCGGCGCTGGCGAACGAAAATCCATATCGGCCACCCACATGGGCAGCACGTCTGCACCGAAATAATGCCATTTGCCGCTATCACTGCCGCGGCGTTCTACAGGTTCATCAAAATTATAGACCATGTGTTTGCTCGATTCCAGATATGAGAAGATAATGGAGACTTATTTCGCGTGAAAAACCCCGGCTAGCGAGCGATTTTTCTCGACTCATAAGCAACAAAGAAAGATCCTGCTAATTGAGTATATGCCAGCCATCCGCATCACGCAACTTAGCATGAGAACACTGAAGTGCTTGTGATAGAGACCGAAAGTGGAGTACAATAGCAGCGGTCAGGCAAAAGGTGCGCCGCCAAAAAGACCAGCAAGCCAGCTTGATATGTTGTTTGGCAAACGGGATGCCAATGATGGTAATCGCCAGGATTAAGGCGTGCGTCACATGCGCCAACGCAATTCCCCAGCCGAACAACACCAGCCAGATCAGATTGAAGACGATGCGCAAGGGGCTATTGGCATTGGGTCTTTCGATAACTTTTTTGCCAAAGGGTGTTAACGTGGCAAACCCAAGCTTGATGGACTGGATGCCAAAAGGAATCCCAATAATCGTCAAGCAGATGACAAGCCCGCCGATAATATAACCTAAGCCGACGACCAAGCCGCCAAAGATTAACCAGATAAGATTGCCTAACACGCTCATTATGTTGCTCGTTTCTAAGGCTGGTATACGCGAAAGTAAATTTATTTCTTCATTATAACGTACATTGGTATGCTCTAGAAATTGCATGCCGGAAAGGCATTTATGAAAGCTGTCATCTTCGATTTGGGGCGTGTGCTTGTCCACTACCACCATCAAGCCACCGTCGCCGCCGTCGCCGCCCTGGGCCAATTGGCGCCGACTGAGGTGCATGCCTTGTTGGCCAGGGTTGAGCCTGACCTGGGGATTGGTAACCTGAGCGCGCTTGAGTTACATCAATTGCTCATCGAGCGCGCTGGCATCAGTGAGGACATGGACGCTTTTTTAGCTGCCTATGCGGCCGGCATTACACGCGACGAAGCAGCTTTGGCCTATGCCGTCGAGTTGCAAGCGCGCCCTGATCTTACTGTCGGCGTGATCAGCAACACCAACGAAGCCCATGTGCTATGGCTGGATGAATTTGTCCCTGAGTTGAATGAGCTTGATCTGGTGATCATGAGCAACGAGGTTGGCATCAGCAAACCAGACCCGGCGATTTTTGAACTGGCTTTGGAGCTGTTAGAAGTAGAGCCCGCGCAAGCAATCTTTATTGACGATATCGAAGCCAATGTGCGCGCGGCCGAAGCATTGGGCCTTCATGGCATCATTCACACCGATTGGACAATCACCCGCCCAGCTTTAGAAGCCTGGCTCGCGTTACCAGCAACGTAAGTTTTATGAGCTGTTGCCTGAAGCTCTAGAATTTACGCTACGTTATCTGAAGAGTTAAAATAGGGATTATGTCATTTCAGCCTTCTGCACAAGCGCCTTTGCTGGAAAATTCTTCATCGATTGATCGCTCACCGCGGCAAGCTAGTGGTGGTTTAACGAAAACCGGTGGCTTTCTGGCAGGGTTCACCCATACCTTGCAACCCTATATCGGTTGTCGTTTTGCCTGTGAATATTGTTATGTGAAAGGATTAAGCGTCCACCGTTTTCACCAGCCGCCGGCCAACTGGGGGGATTATGTTCACCCACGCATTGGGATTGCCGAGCAGTTGCGCAAGGAGTTGACAAGACTGGCCGCGCGCAACGAACTCGACCAACTGGCCATTTTTATGTCGAGCGCAACCGATCCCTATCAGGGCGCAGAACGGCAGTGGCGTTTGAGTCGGGCTTGCCTCGATCTGTTCCAGGAATTTCCGCCTGGCCTGTTGGTGATCCAGACGCGTTCGCCGTTGGTGGTTGATGATTTTGCCCGAATCCGAGCATTGGGGGCGCGCTGTTGGCTGAATTTTACGTTGGAAACCGATTTAGAGGCTGTGCGCCAGACGTTGACGCCCCATTGCCCCTCGATCGCGCAACGCTTGGCCGCTATCCAAGCCGCCACCGCGTTTGGTCTACAAGTCCAGATTACAGTCAGCCCTTGTCTCCCCTATTCGAGCGTCGAAACTTTTGGTCAACAATTGCTGGCACAGCATTGTCGGGTCATTGTCGATAGCTTTGTGAGTGGCGATGGGCAAGCGGGCAAGCGGACGGCCGCCACCGCTACAGGGGCGCGTTATGCTGAACAAGCGTGGGGCGACTGGCGCTCGGAGGAGAGGGCTCGCGCCCTCTATGAATGGTTGGAAATTCGCCTGGGTGAACGGGTTGGTTGGTCGCAAGCCGGGTTTACAGCCCTGACACAACGCCAGTAGCGGGAAATAAACGGTTGGCGAGGCTCGCCAAGCGCTGTTCTGAGGATAAGGATCATGGCCCTTTTGCTGCATCATGCCCATGCCTGGGATGTCACACCAGCCCAAGCCGTTGCACTTCAGCGGACGTTAGCCCCCCTGGTGCGCGAAGAACCGCTCGTGCAAACCCCACGCACCATTGCCGGGGTTGATATGAGTGTGCGCGAGGATCAAGTGCAGGCGGCTGTGGTGGTATTATCGTTTCCTGATCTATTGCTGATCGAGCAAGCGATCTGGCGTGGGCCGGTGGAATTCCCCTATGTGCCGGGTCTGCTCAGCTTTCGTGAGGCGCCAGCTGTCTTGCGGGCGTTAGAACAGTTACAGGTGCAACCAGATGTGCTGATGACTGATTCGCAAGGGCGAGCCCATCCACGGCGTTTCGGATTGGCTTGCCATTTAGGTGTATTGCTGGATCGCCCAGTCTGGGGGGTGGCGAAATCAAAATTGACCGGTGTGCATGCAGAATTGCCCGCCGAACCTGGTGGACAAGTGCCGCTTTATAGTGGCAAGGAAGAGATCGGGGCTGTTTTACGGACGCGCGTGAGAACGAACCCACTCTATGTCAGCGTCGGCCATCGCATCACGCTGCCCGAGGCCGTTGCTTTGACATTCGCCTGTGCAAAAGGCTATCGTCTACCTGAGCCCACGCGTCAGGCCCATTTATTGAGTAAAAAACAAAATGAGCAATCAGGATGAGGGGTGTAGGAAGTAGGGTGTAGCGAGACACGACACGCCCTACTTCCTGTGCCCACGCAGTGCAAGCATACAAGGAGAAATTTTATGGCATTATATGGCGGCATTGAAGCTGGTGGCACTAAATTCGTCTGCGCAGTAGGTACTGGGCCAGATGATATTCGCGATGAAATCCGTTTTCCCACCACTTCACCAGAAGAAAATATCAGTCAGGCGATTGCATTTTTTCGGGAGCAACACAAAAAAGAACCGCTAACGGCCCTGGGCGTGGCCTGTTTTGGCCCACTTGATCCCGATCCGCATTCGCCGAAATTTGGTTACGTCACCACCACGCCTAAAGTTGGCTGGGCACAGACGAACTTTGTTGGTCCGTTACGTCAGGCATTGGGCCTACCTGTGGGCTTCGATACCGATGTCAACGGTGCGGCGCTGGGTGAATGGCGCTGGGGGGCTGGTCAAGGTTTGGATAATTTCGTCTATCTGACGATTGGCACCGGTCTTGGCGGCGGTGGCATCATCAACGGTAAACCAATTCATGGCCTGATCCATTCGGAAATGGGCCATATGTTGATTCCCCACAATTGGGATGCTGATCCTTATTCAGGTTTTTGTCCCTATCATGGCGACTGTTGGGAAGGCTTGTGTGCTGGGCCAGCGCTGGAAGGCCGTTGGCAGACGCGCGCAGAAAATTTGCCGCCCGATCACAACGCCTGGGATTTGGAAGCGCACTATTTAGCCTTGGGCTTGCATAATATTATCTGCACATTGTCTCCGCAACGGATTATCATGGGGGGTGGTGTGATGGAACAACGCCAGCTTTTTGCCCTGGTCCATAATCACGTCTACACGTTGCTAAATGGCTATATTCAGTCGGTTCAGATTTTAGAAAATATGGATAAATACATTGTGCCGCCAGGACTTGGCAATCGCTCAGGAGTGCTGGGCGCGATTGCTTTGGCTGAAATCGCAGCTGTCAATTAATCATAATGGATCATTGTGAATGTACGATTTCTGATTGATGAGGTCTGGTGGTTCACGAAGTCATTTCGTAAATCGTACATTGTAAATCGTACATTGGAATTCTATGCAACCTATAAACGCGCCATTAAATTTTGATCCAAACGAAACACCCCATCGTCGGCGCAATTTGTTGACGGGGGAATGGGTGATCGTTTCCCCGCATCGTACCAAACGCCCGTGGCAGGGACAGGTGGAGCGTACACCGCCGGACAATCGTCCCGCCTATGATCCCCAGTGTTATCTCTGCCCAGGCAACGCGCGCGCTGGCGGCAAACACAATCCGCCTTACACCGGCACTTTTGTCTTTGATAACGACTTTGCCGCGCTACTGCCCGACGGCCCCACCGGCGATGTGAGCCAGGGTGAGTTTTTTCAAGCGCAGGCCGAGACGGGCATCTGCCGCGTGATCTGCTTTAGTCCGCAGCATAATTTGACCTTGCCCGAAATGGCCGTGCCTGAAATTCGGCGCGTGGTCGATGTCTGGGCCGAACAGATCGAAGATCTCGGTCGCCGACCAAATGTTAACTATGTCCAATTGTTTGAGAATAAAGGCGCGGCGATGGGCAGTTCTAACCCGCACCCGCATGGTCAGATCTGGTCTAGTTATCATATTCCACAAGAGCCAGCCAAAGAAGATGCCCACCAGCAAGCCTATTTTGCAACACATAACTCACCACTGCTTATTGATTATCTGGCGGCGGAGTTGGTTGCGCAGGAACGCATCGTTGTCGAAAATGCCCACTGGGTGGCGGTGGTCCCCTATTGGGCCGTTTGGCCATTCGAGCTATTGGTGCTGCCGCGCCGCCATGTCACCCAACTTCCCGATTTAACCGACGCTGAACGGGATAGTTTGGCTGAACTCTTTAAACGCTTGTTGACGCGTTATGATAACTTGTTTGAGACAAGCTTTCCCTATTCTATGGGCTGGCATGGTCAGCCGACCGATGGCGCCTCTTATGCCCACTGGCAATTGCACGCCCACTTCTATCCGCCACTTCTACGCTCGGCGACGGTCAAGAAATTTATGGTCGGTTATGAGATGCTTGGCAACCCGCAGCGCGATATCACTGCTGAACAGGCTGCGGCACGTTTACGCGAACAGAGCGAAGTGCATTATAAAAACAGAGCTCTCCCGATTGGGGAGAGCTAGGTGGGAACTAATTCAAGGCCGAAGCAGCAATGGTTCTCTCCTTGACCTCCCCTCACGCGGCGCGATAATGT
>JAPLGZ010000778.1 GCA_026389895.1 Chloroflexota bacterium
TCAAACCACAGCACAAAACTATGTTTGCAAAATGAAAGGAAACAACCACAGGCAAAACTCAGCTCAACTGTAGTTACAAGTTGCCAACAACAGAACGTCTATGCCAGGGTCAGCAGTAAACTTAAAAATTCTCCATCAAGACACTAAAAACAAGAAATTCAAAGGAACCGAACAATGCAAAAGCAATTGGATGTAGAAAAGACCATCGACCAGTGGAATGCCGCTTTTACCGAGAATGCAAGGAAGCCACTTCAGGACCTAAGTCAATATAGCACGGAGAGTCTCGAATGGCTCATGATGGAACACTGGCAGTTTTCGTTCCGTAATTGTGAGTTTTTGTGGAATTCTGCGCAAACGACGGGTGCATTCGACACCGATGCCGTCAAGAAGGAACTCATCCGTAACTATGAAGAAGAGAGTGGCCATGCCGCGATGTATAAGGCGGCCCTCAAGAAAGTCGGTTCTGATGTCGAAGCCCGCGAAGAGTTTGTCCCCACTACGAAGTTCTTGGACGCGATTGGCGAGCTCTGCCTGCGCGAACCATCCGTTGTTCTAGGCACGATGTTTGCCACCGAAACAGCAGCGATCTTCGAACACCAAGTCTTTAAGGCGATCTCCGAGGAAGTTATTGCCCGGCGCGCGGCCGAGGCTGCGGGCAAGCCATTGGTTGGCTTCCACGATCTCCATCTTGACGGGGTTGAGCAGAGCCATAAAGACGAACTGGGGATCTTCTTGCGTGGTTTGTACCAGGATCAAGCTGTGGTTGCTGCCGAAGGTATTCGACCCACGATTCGTCCCCAACAGGCGCTAGAGGGCGGCAAAGCAGCTGTCGAGCTTATGAAGGAGTGGTGGGTTAATCTTTTCGCTGAAATGAAAGAGAAAAATAAGGCTCTGGCGATGACCGCTTAATCAGTGGCGCCGACAGATTCGGGGCGGATCGACTAGACAGTAACGGAGACTATATCTACTTTCTGGCTCTATTTTCTGGTCGATCCGCCCCGGCGGTAGATTGTTTTTACGAAATGCTAGGTTGCTCGTGAGCCTGGTTTGAACGAATGTGTTCAACGGCACATGAGCGGGCCTCCACACATTGGGGAGAATGCATAGTTGAGCTTGCCAATATCGCAAATACAAAATCGGAGCGCTTTCGACAGTCGTCCGGTGACATCTAAAATGAGAGTACCGCGTGAATTAGAGATTGCACTGAACGGGCCGGTTGGTCCGCAGCGCTTACGCGACGACACGATTGTGATTGACGAGGATGGTTGGTATCGAACCCTCACACCATCGTCCTCCTGGCCTGCTTCCAACGAGGTGCTCTTCTCGAACCTCAATGAGCGGGATGCGGATAGTGAGATCGACGCCATCGTCGCCGAGTATCATAAGCTTGGGCTTCCACTCACATGGTGCGTCTATCCGTGGACACGACCGTGGGATCTGGGTAAGCGGCTTCTTGCGCGCGGCGCAACCCAATCGGTCATCCAGGCGTTCTTGGGCAGCACAAATCTGCCACTCCAAGTAGTCGATGGAGTGGAGATTGAACAAGTTAACCCCGCATCAATGGAAGCCTACGAAGCATACATGAATGTCATGATTTCGTGCTATCGTCTCCCCGCGGACGAAGAGGCATTCAGGCGCCGTCGGTACCATCAACTGAGCATTGGACCTGAACCTAGCCTCCGCCTGTTTGTCGCTCGCTACAAGGGTGTGGTTGGGGGTTGCGCAGCTATGGTCATCAAAGAAGACTCTGCGCATTTTACCGGCGATTGCATTCTCCGGGCATTTCAAGCGCGTGGCCTTTTCGTGTCGTTACATGCCGCTCGTCTACGCGTGCTGCGTGATATGGGCATCTCGCTTGCCAGCGGCCACGGCAACGAACAGTCGGCATTTTGGGCCAAAGGTTTTGGTTTTAAGACCCTATATTCATACAACATCTATCAACTCAACCCACCAGCGGCAGTCGGATAATCATCACTGGCATAACAGTCATTGTCTTATAACCAGAATGCTCAATGGCCTGGCCCGATCATTGGCAGCCCCAAAAGGGGAGCTAGCCTTGAATACTTGCCAGAAGGCCATCGTTAGTATCCAAGCAAGGGCGTCATGATGACACAAAACAGCATAACCACCGCACTTATCACTGCGCTGCAAAACGATAATGGTAACCGGCAGATCAGTTTTGATCCCTTTGCTGATCTATTATCGGCACAAAGCAGCCGACCGCGCGATCTGCAGCCGGTCAACCTGCGTAGTATAACCCCATTTCAGCGTGCCTTGGTGAGCATTGATGGCACGGTGACCAAGTTTATCGAAGCTTACATGTTGGAGCCGGTGGAGAGCGTACTCTTGACGCAACAAACCCAACCGCTGCTCACGGCTCATCCGTGGTTAGAATTACCCGCGCAAAGTGAGGTGATTGCCCGCCAGGTTTTGCTGCGGGGGCGCTATAGTGCCACGGTCTATGCCTATGCCGTCTCGCTGCTGGCTCCGCAACGCTTGCCCAAGACGCTGTTGCGCGATCTTACCAGTGAACCGGCTGGGATTGGACGAGTGCTGCTCAACAGCCAGATTGAAAATCGGCGTGAGATCCTTTGGTATGGACGTGAGCAGATTGCGCATTTGCCAGAAACGATTGAATGTTACACCGGCAACGACTTTATCAGCCGCACCTACCGCATTATTGCAGACGACCAACCGGTGATGTTGATCAACGAGAAGTTTCCGTTTGTTTCACCAACCGTAGAAACAAACTAAGTAGCACACAGAAGAATGAGTTGTAATGAAGCAAGTATTGACGCTGCAATTTTAATGGTAAACACCCGGCATGATACTGGCTGCTACAACAAGAAAATAAGGATAGATGTATGCCGATTCGAAAGATTGTTTTAAACCACTTAGCTGCTGTGGTTGAGGCAAATTCACCCCTCCCTTTTCCTGAGGATGTCAGTGATGAGATGTTTCTCGATGATTTCTGGCTTGACTCGATCTCTTTTACAAGCTTATTAATTGCAATCGAAGCCGAGTTGGGCTTTATCCCGCTCGGTATTTTGACCGGTGCCTCTTTTCCCCGCACCATTGGCGAATTAGTCAAGTTGTATGAAGATGAAGCGGGTGAGTTAGTGAGACAGTAGGGTCAGTGCAACAGTAGATAGTGGAACAGTAAATCAGTCGTTTTCACTGTTCCATGATTTCATTAGCAAAGCAGGAGTAAGCAAGTGTTTCTTCAAGACCAACTTGAAAACGGGACAACGAGTACGCTGCGTGCGGCTGCTCCATATGATATTGTGATCTGCGGCAGCGGCTTGGGTGGATCGGCCCTGGCGCGCCAGATCAAGCTACAGCACCCGCAGTGGTCAGTCGTGTTGGTCGAGCCTATGGCGCGACCTTTGCCCGCAGCTGGACATAAAGTCGGCGAATCGACCGTAGAATTAGGGGCTTACTACTTAGCCGAGAAGCTTCAACTGGCGGGCTATCTGAACGAACATCAATTGCCCAAACTAGGTTTGCGTTATTTCTTTGGCAATGCGCAGGCTGCCTTTGCCGATCGACCTGAAATGGGGCTTTCTGCCTTCCCGCCTATCGACTCCTATCAACTCGACCGGGGCAAACTGGAAAATGATCTGCGTCAGTTCAATGTCGAGGCAGGGATCATTTTGCTCGAAGGGGTGAAAGTCCAACAGATCGAGTTGAAAGAGGGGACTGCCCCTCACGAAGTGCGCGTGGCCGACCGCTTCGGTAATAACCAGCAGACCTTCCAGGCGCGTTGGGTGGTTGATGCCACCGGGCGACAACGCTTTTTGCACAAGCAACTTGGACTGACCAAAGAGAAACCCAAAGAGAAAGCGAGCCACTTTAGTGCTGCTTGGTTTCGACTGCCAGGGCGAGTTGATGTGGATGCACTCGTGCCAGCCACTCAGACCGATTGGCATCAACGTGTGCCGCAAAAGTTGCGCTACTTTTCTACCAATCACCTGATGGGCCGTGGCTACTGGGTTTGGTTGATTCCGCTTTCCACCAACTATACCAGCGTCGGCATTGTGGTTGATGAGTCGTTGCATCCGTTTTTGACCTTTAACACCTATGAACGTGCCATGGCCTGGCTACAAGAACATGAGCCAACGCTGGCGTGCTATATTGCTGGCAGCGAACCGTTGGATTTCAAATGTATGAATCATTATAGTTACTCCGCCAAGCAGGTCTTTTCCCAACAACGCTGGGCCTGCGTCGGCGATGCGGCGGCCTTTGTCGATCCCTTCTACTCGCCCGGCACTAACATGATCGGCTTTGCCAACTCAATCGTGATCGAGATGATGCGGCTCGATTTTGCCGATCAGCTAACGGCAGAACTGGTGGAAGAGTATAATCGCTTCTTCTTAGGGATGAATGATTCGCTCACCACCAATATCCAACTGGCCTACCCCTTTTATGGTCATGCAACGGTGATGACAGCCAAATTACTTTGGGATTTTACCAACACCTGGGCTTTTTCTTGCCCACAGATGTATAACGATACCTATCTCGATCCACAAGTGGCGCGCCAACTACGGCAGACAACCGCCCGTCTGTTTTCTTTGATCCAAACCATGCAACGGCTGTGGGTCGAATGGGCCGCCCTTTCACCTGGGCGGTTGACCTATGATTTTTTTGACTATTTGAGTCTCGATTTTTTAAGCAAGCTACGCCTACGCAACTTACAGAGTAACAAAACGCCAGCCCAACTCATCGCCGATCAGGAACAAAACATGCAGATTGTCGAACAGTTGGCACAGGTGATCTTTTGGCTGGCAGTTGAAGATGTCTTACCCGAAGAGTGGGAAAGATTCGCGGCCCCATTGGGGGGTGCTTTTCCCTGGCTTAATGCCTGGCGCATCGGCTTAAAACCAGAACGCTGGGAAGTCGAAGGCCTTTTGCGCCCGACCACAACGCCAACGGATTTGAGTGAGATCTACCAGCAGTTGCGTCACTGCTTTTCTGTTTGTGAAGACAAGCAACCAAGCGAGAAAGTCTTAGCATGAAAGCCACCGATCTACCGCAAACTTACAATGCGGTTGCGCTTCTCGAAGACAACCTGCCAATCCGTGCCAACAAGATCGCGCTCTATAGTCATGAACGTTGCCTTACCTTCCAAGAAGTTGCGCACGAAGCCAACCAAGTTGGCAATGCCCTCAAACGGGTGGGGGTGCACTTTGGCGATTGTGTGGGCATTCTGGCGCCCGATAGTGCCGAGTGGCTAACGGCCTTTTTTGGCACGATCAAGATCGGTGCGGTTGCCATCTGTATGAATACGCTGCTGCAAGCACACGAATATGACTATATTCTGGGCGACAGTCGAGCGCGTGTGTTGATTGTGCATGAGAGTTTGCTGGCTACCATTGAAGCGATCCGCAACCAGCACACCAACTTGTTGCAAGTGGTTGTGATTGGGCAGCCCCAACGCTGCGAGGATATGTCTTTTCAAGCCTGGATTGCACAAGAAGCGACCCACTTACTAGCCGAGCCAACCCATCGCGATGACTTCTGCTCGTTGCACTATTCGAGCGGCACAACCGGACAACCCAAAGGCATGTTTCATGCCCATAAAGACTACCCGCTGATCGCCCAGAATACTGGCAGGGATCTCTTGGGCATTACAGAAAATGACCGTACCTTCTCGGTTGCCAAGCTCTTCTTTGTCTATGGCATGGGCGGCAACGTTGTCTTCCCCTGGTCTGTGGGGGCCAGTAGCGTGCTCTATGCAGGGTCGCCACGTAATGCAAGTGTTGTCTTAGAGACCATTGCCCGCTTCAAGCCAACGATTCTCTACAGCGTCCCCACCGCCTATATCACCAAGTTGACGCTAAACAACATAGCCACCCGTTATGATCTCTCTTCATTACGTCTCTGCCTTTCGGCAGGTGAGGCACTACCCGCTACGGTGTGGCAAGCTTGGAAGGAGCAGACCGGGTTGGGAATTCTCGACACGGTTGGCTGTACCGAGAGCTACCATACCTTTCTTGCCAATCGCCCCGGCGATCTGCGCCCTGGCAGCAGTGGTAAGCCGTCGCCAGGTTATGAAGTGAAGGTAGTCGATGAGTCAGGGAATGAAGTAGCACAAGGTGAAATCGGCAACCTGATGGTCAAAGGCGAGTCGATCGCCCTCTTCTATCTACATCAATACGAACGAAGCCGCCACACCTTTCGCGGCGAATGGCTCTTCACTGGCGACAAATATTATGTCGATGCCGATGGCTTCTACTGGCACGCCGGTCGCTCGGACGACATGCTCAAGGTGGGCGGGCTGTGGGTTTCACCAGTGGAAGTGGAAAGCGTCTTGACCAGCCATCCGGCTGTCTTGGAGTGTGCTGTGGTCGGCGAACGCGAAACAAACGAGATGGTCAAACCGAAGGCATTTATTCGGTTGAAGAAGGGGGTTACACCTTCGAACGACTTGATCCGCCAATTGCTGCAACATTGCGGGGAACAGTTAGCCGCTTACAAATGTCCGCGTTGGTTTGATTTTGTCGATGAATTGCCCAGAACCGCCACCGGCAAAATTCAACGCTATAAATTACGGACATTATTGAACAATTAAGAGGTTGAGCGCATGAATCTGCAATCAGTACAACCAGAACCCATAACCAGAGCAAGGCTAGCGTTATGAATCGCAACCTGAAAATTGCCGACAGCATGTTGGATTTGATCGGCGATATCCCGTTGGTCCGCCTCAACCGGATCGGCAAGGAGACAGGGGCGGAGATTTTGGTCAAACCAGAATTCTTGAATCCGAGTGGGAGCCTGAAGGATCGGGTCGCGGTCCGGATGATTGAACAGGCCGAAGCAGATGGGCTGCTGACGCCAGGGGCGCGAATTGTCGAGTCCACAACGGGCAACACCGGTGCGGCGTTAGCGTTTGTGGCGGCGGTCAAAGGCTATCAATTTACGGCGTTTGTGCCAGCGGATGTTTCGGATGTTTGTCGTCTGTCCATTATGCAAGCGTTTGGGGCCGAGGTCACATCGTTTGAAATCGATGGAGAGTTAGGTTCGCTGGCCGGACGGAAGATCTGTTTGGATCTCGAGGAAACTGAGAGCAACGTGTGGTGGTCGCGTCAGTTTGCCAATCGTCAAGCCGTGGCTGCGCATCGAGATACGACGGCACAGGAAATTATCGAGAAGACCGACGGCCAATTGGACGCTTTTGTTGCCTCGTTTGGCTCCGGCGGGACACTACTCGGCGTAGGGCAAGCACTCAAAGAACACAATCCGCACATCCTCATCATTGGCGTGGAGCCGGCGTCCTATCCGATGTTGAGTGCGCAAAATCAGACGATTGTACCTGGGCTTTCTGGCGGCATTACGGTCGACCTGAAAGCAAGCGGCATCGTTGACGAAATCATCTGTCTAGATGATCAGGCGGCGATCCAAATGGCCCACCGGCTCGCGCAGGAAGAAGGCATCTTTTGTGGTATATCGTCCGGCGCGAATGTCGTTGCGGCGGTCTTAGCGGCCGAGCGCCTTGGGCCTGGCAAACGAATTGTGACCTGTTTGTGCGATAATCGTGACCGCTATTTTTATCAGGAGGCGTATATCACCTGATGGGTTCAAACAACGGGCGCGCTTTAGCGTATGCATAAAAAGATCTACAAAAATTCAAAATAATGGAAGGTCAAATGACAATTCAAAATATACTTTCCTATCCGGCTATAGGTGACACAGGTGTCCGCAACGGAGCCGCGCCCCAATTGATCAATACGGAGCCGCGATCTGCCTTGGATGGTCTGTGCCGGCCGAACATTATTCAACTGCAATCGAATCTCGTCGCGGCCCAATTCGATCTGATGAAGATTGTTCCCGCCCGCTTTATTCTGGAAAACGCCTTAAAAACCGGCCTCTTAAAAGAGGGCGGCCTGGTTGTTGAGAGCAGTTCCGGCACCTTTGCCCTGGGGTTGGCCATCGTCTGTGCCAATCTCGGATTGCGCCTCTCGCTTGTGACTGGCCAGTTGGAAGAGGCGCTTGAGTGGCGTTTACGCCATTTGGGTGCCAGCATCGAAAAGGTCTACAGTGGTAGCGGCTATATGGGGGGCATCCAACAAAAGCGATTGGATCGGCTAAGCCAAGTAATGGCCGACACGCCTGGATCATTTTGGCCACGCCAATACGACAATCCCCTGCACCCGGTTGCCTATGCGGCGCTGGCCGAGTCGCTCGCAAAGTCGCTTGGCGAGATCGACTTTCTGGTTGCCTCGGTTGGCAGTGGTGGTTCGATCACTGGGTTTGCCCGCATCTTGCGCAAAAGCAATCCAGATCTCAAGGTGATTGCTGTGGATCACAATCTTTCGGTTCTGTTTGGTCCCACATCGGGCGAAGCAACGCCGCTCTGCCGGGAATGTTATGAACCCTTGCTTGGGATGGGTTCTGATATCGTCATCCCCAATGTTGACCACACCCAAGTCGATGAGGTTCATTGGGTGCCCGTTGCGCAAATGATTAACGCCATTCATCATATTCATCGTCATTATGGGCTTCTGTTGGGGCCAACTGCCGGTGCGGCTTATAGCATCGCCGATTGGATTGCTCGTTCACATCCGGCTAGCAAGGTTTTGACGATCTTCCCCGATCATGGCATTCGTTACGTTAAGACTGTCTATAATGGAGAATGGCTGAATCAACGGGCAGAAGAGCTGCAAAGGACCTGGGATCAACCTAAACGGGTCGAAAGTCCAACGGCAGTGGGAAGCGACTGGGCAATCTATCCCTGGGGACGGCGTAGCTACCCTGAAGTACTGGGACACGGTCCCGTTTCAAGACAATAGTCCTGTTTCAAAACAATAGTCCCGTTTCAAGGCAATAGTCCCGTTTCAAGACAATAGTCCCGTTTCAAGATAAAGGATTGATATGTTGCTCACGGAAACGCCACCAGTCAATATCTTGACCCAAAACCAACCGCCCGACCCGCTGATGCTAAAAGAGGGTATCGGTGTTGCCAATGGTACATTCGGTGAACTGCTGCAAGGCGCCTTATCGGGTGATAATAACCATTTCCTGGTAACCTTGCCTATTCAAAAATTTTCTAAGGCCGTGTTCACGCCGAATGGCACCGCAACACGGATAACCGTCACGCCCGCGAATAAGTCCAAGTCACTGGCGCTGGTCCAAAAGCTTGTAGACCATTATAAGCTCAGGATTGGCGGTCATTTGTTGATCGAAAGTGAGTTGCCAGAAGGCAAGGGCTTGGCTAGTTCATCGGCCGATTTGGTGGCTGCCGCGCGTGCGCTGGAATCGGCGATGGGCTGCGCCATCCCCACAGAACTGATTTTGGCCCTATTACGCACCATTGAGCCCACCGACGGTGTCATGTATCAAGAATTTGTCACCTTCTTTCATCGCAAAGTTGAACTGGGCCGCCAGTTGGGTTTTCCTTCCCCCCTCAAGGTAGTAGCCATTGATGAGGGCGGCCAAATTGACACCATTGAATATAATCGGCGGCATCACCCTTTTACCGATGAAGAGTGTGCTGAATACGCAGATTTGCTACAGACCATTGAAATAGCAATCCAGTGTAATGACCTGGTACTGCTAGGCCGTGTAGCCACCAAAAGCGCGATCTTAAACCAAAAAAGGAACCCCAAGCGTCATCTTGACCAATTGCTTGAGATCAGCAAAGCGACCCAGGCGCTTGGAGTGGTGGTTACCCATAGCGGCCCTTGTATCGGGTTGATTTTCCCAGATGCGCCGGCCTATCAAACACAGATCGAGCAAGCCAGAATGCTGCTCGCGAAGTTACCAGGGATGGTTTTTATAATTGACTCATTAGCGGCTGCACCCACAGCCACTGAAAATTTTGCTACGATGTAACATCCATGAAAGTGACTACTCCCATGCCTCAAGGGAATGGGCTTCTACAGCTCCATCTAGCAAGCTAGCGCTGATGCGTTGTAATCCCAACGCAAGAATGTTGATTGCGGCGTTAAGATCTCGATCGAGCACCAAGCCGCAATGAGGACAGTTATGGATACGAACCGACAAGTCTTTGGCGACCAAAATATTACAACGCGAGCAACGTTTGCTGGTATTGCGTGGGTCAACCAATACGACACGACGATTGGCGCTTTCAGCCTTATAGATCGTGAACTGTACAAAT
>JAPLGZ010000129.1 GCA_026389895.1 Chloroflexota bacterium
ATGGGTAAAAACCCCACCAACCGTAGCCACGGGAATCGGTTGATCGCCAAAATTCAACTGCTGTACCAATGTGATAACCGTATGCGCCAGATCGTGGCCGGCCTGATCGAGCAACTGGCTGGCCACGGCATCACCTTATTCGGCGGCACGGGCCACCAACGGGGCTAATGAGGCAAAACCGCGCGCGCCAAAGTCGCTGGCAGAGACGTGGCGTTTAACATCATAGGTGTGCGATTCGCCAAAATGCTGGCGCAGTAACGGCTCCAACAGGGTAGGGGGACCCCAACCGTCGGACGCATGAAAAACAGCAATGACAGCGTTGCGGCCAATCAGACCGGCGCTGCCTTCATCGCCGGTCAGCCAGCCCCAACCACCAACACGGGCGCTCTTCCCAGCGCGGTCGATCCCAAAGGCAACGCTGCCCGTGCCCGCGATAATGATGACCCCTGGTTTTCCTAAATGGGCCCCATTTAGCGCCGAAACAGCATCCCCTTGAATGTCAACCTGCTCAAATTGAACTACCTGCGGCAAGAGCGCCAACGCAGTTGCGGCTTCGGGGGTGCCAGCCTCAACGCCCGTCAGCCCCAACGCCACAGCAGCTACTGGTTGCGGGGTGAGTTTGGCCGCGGCCCAGGCTCTGTGTAGCGCTTCCGCGAGTGCCGCGCTATAAACTTCATGGCTACCCTGCGCCGCGAAATGGAGCAAGCCACCCCCAGCCCCTACGCCTAATAGTTGGCCGTCTGTCGTGGCAATGGCACATTGTGTAGAAGTCTGACCCCCGTCGATGCCGATTATCAGGTTCGTCATATTCGTTTTACTTTCCGTCGCCTAGGTGCAGAGCCAACAACTAGCAGAATCGTTGGCATCAATGATAAAGGCCAAGTCTGTTGCCCACTTCCACACTTACTACTTACTGGCTGCTCCAGCCCCAGCCGCCGTAACAAGTTTTCTGATCACGCGCCTTCAACCACTTTGCGCAGGGCTTCGCCATTATTTTTCATCCACTGATAAAGCACAAGCAGGTCGGTGCCAATGCAAAAATGACGCACACCCAGGTCAAGGTAATATTTGGCTTCGTCCGGCGAATTGATTTCGGCGCGCGGTGGAATGCCCATTTTGATCGAAGTTTCCAGCACCCGTTTTTCTACAGCCTGAATCTCTGGCGTATGACGTTGACCGGCGCGCCCAATGCTCATGCTATAGTCAGCACCGCCCCACTGGATCATGTCTAACCCCGGCAAGGCGAGAATTTCTTCGAGCTGCTCCACTGCGCCTTTCTTTTCAATCATCAATACAATCACCGTGTCGCGCAGCGCTTGCACATATTCCTGGCCACCCCCATAGTTCATATAGGCATGCCGGCGCACCCCTACGCCATATTCACCGTGGTCTTCCGGCGTGTCGGGTTTCACAGAACGAATGCAGGCTTTGGCCTCTTCGACGTTGTGACAATCGGCAAACAAGACACTTTGAAAACCCGAACCGATCGCCCGTTGAGCGACAAAACGTTTCGGCTCATAATCGACCTTGATCATCATGCCCAGGTCATACAACTCCGCCGCTCGGCAGAGATTGTCGAAGTCATAGAGATCGTACGGGGCATACTCGGCGACAAATTCGATATAATCGAATGTATGGGTGTGGCCGATCGCTTCCACCACCGATGGCCAAGTGGAATGAATATGGGTCGCAATGCTGGGTTTATTTTCGTTGAGCAGGTTGCGCAGTTTGTTGGCACGCATAGAATTCTCCTTGGGTTGGGAAATTCGAAAACAGATCAATGGCAGATTAGGGCAATTACTGGTAGGTCATCCCTTTTCGGGTGACTAGATCGGGCTACCGAACCAGTGTCACCCGAAAAGGGATGACCTACGCTTTTCTCTGGTTATATCGATACGGTGCAAATTTTAGGATCGGGTCAACACAGGCGCAACTGCGGCGCGTGCATACAAGTCGGCAAAGCCCTGGCTACCATCGTCATCCAGCAATTCAGTCTGATTACCTCGTTCATAGACCGGTTGATTGCCCAAGCTGAAATATTGCCACATCTCGGATGTATGATGAGAATCGTTGGCAAAATAGACATTGACCCCGCAATCGCGGCTAAATTTGAGCAAGCGCCGTGGCAAGCTGAAATCGGCCTTTTCCACCCGATACTTTTCCAAAGCCGCCTCATCCACCGTTACACCCAGGCCAGGGGCATCCGGTACTTGGGCATGACCACCGATCACGTCAATCCGCTCGGTGAGCAAATTATGCTGGTAGAGTTCATGACAGTTAACCGCCGGCCATTGGGCGTGGCTGAGGGCTGCCCCCAGGTGCAAGGAGAGCGTCGTGGTCAGGCCGGTGCCGACCATTTGCAAAAAGAAAGGCATATTGGCCATCGCCGAGGCATGCCCATCGGCGACGATTTGCGCAACGCCGCCGCCGATCACAAAGCCGTCACAGTAGCCTTCGCCAATCGCCGTGCGCCCAGGGACGCTGCCATAATGATGGGCCGTCGCAGTGCGAATTTGGGAACGGAGTAATTTATTCCCGGGTACATCGTCGGCGCGAATCGGGCCCTCATAAATTTTGATCTTGGGAAATTCCTCTTCTAATTGCCGCAAGACCGGCACGGCATTCGAGACATTGATCAGAAAATCGTTCCAGTCGGCGTCAATACAGAAATAGTCTGGCGTCGCCGCGCTAATACGCTTGATGGTTTCGTACACATCAAACCAAGGGCGCGCCTTGATCTTGATCGACGTATAACCCAACTCTACAGCCTTTTTGGCCTCAATCTCATATTTCTCCGGCGCCATATCGTGATCCCAGAAGGAGAGTGGGCACCATTCACGGCATTGTTTGCCCAACAGCCGGTGGACCGGTACGCCCGCGAGCTTGCCGGCGGCGTCAAAGAGCGCCATTTGCAAACCCGCGCCCAAACTATCATCCCACATCAACTCAAAGGGTGAGCGATTGATCACGCGCCCCTCCAGATCGACCCGCCCCCAGGTGTAATTCTGGATCGTCTCGCCATAACCGACCACACCCGCATCAGTCTGCACGCGGATCACCTCTACTTCTGACCAGCGGTGGATGCGGGCGCGCTCCATCTCGCGCTGGACGCGTTCGACAAACGGGACAATTAGTAAAATGCGTTCAACTTCGGTCACTTTCCCCACGGCGCTGTTGGCAGCCATCTTCTCGGTCCTTTCCAGGTCTCGCTAGAATGTAGGTTAATCTTCTCATACAGGAAGAATAGTGATAATTGTGCCCTAATCAGCCCCGTGTGGCAAGCGGCTGGTTCAGGTCGGCGTGCGCGCTAAAATTTGGGCTTTGACAACTATCGGCAGAATTGATATAAAATGCACGTAAAGCAATTTTGCCCATCCCTAGCGACGGGTCGCCAACCCTTTCCACAGAAATTCGTAAAATTTATGGCATTCGTTGCAAAATCAAGGAGAACTCATGCGCATTGGCATTGCCGGCATTATTCACGAATCAAACACTTTTGCCTCCAACCCTACCACGCTGGCCGACTTTAGGGTTGACCGCGGTCAGGCTGTCATTGAACACTATACACCAACCTTTCATGAAGTCGGCGGCTATATCGCGGGCGCCGATGAATATGACTTTGAGATGCACCCCATGTTGGCCGCGGGGGCAACCCCTGCCGGCACCGTGACCAGTGAGGCCTTCGAGACGCTCGTCGGCGAATTGCTCGACGATATCAAAAAGGCGCCGGCGCTCGATGGCATCTTGTTGGCCTTGCATGGGGCGATGGTGGCGGAGGGATTTCCGCAAGCCGACGGTGAAATTCTGCGCCGGGTGCGTGCACTGGTTGGGCCAGATTTCCCCGTGGTTGTGACGCACGATTATCATGGCAACGTGCCGGAACAGTTAGTGAAAGATGCCACGGCGTTGATCATCTACAAGACCACCCCCCACATTGACCAGCGCGAACGGGGTCTACAAGCGGCCGAATTGATCACGCGCGTCATTCGGGGCGAAGTTAAGCCAACGAGCGCGATTGTCAAACCAGATCTACTTTTTAACATTGTCTTTCATAATACCAGCAAAGGCCCGATGCAGCCGTTGATGCAAGCGGCGATTGATCTAGAAAAACAGCCGGGCATCCTGGCTTGTAGCATTGCCGCTGGCTACCAATACGCCGATGTGCCTGCGATGGGGCCGTCGATTGTGGTTGTGACGGATAATGATCCGGCCTTGGCGCAACGCGAGGCCGAACGCCTAGGCGCCATGATGTGGGCGGCGCGCGACCAGTTGATCCCGCAGATTGCCGACCCTGCGACTGCGGTGCGTCAAGCAATGGCGGCCACGCAAACACCGGTGGCGCTCTTTGAATTTGGCGACAATGTCGGCGGCGGCAGCGCGGGTGATGCCACGATCATCCTCAAGGAGTTGATCGAGCAGAACGCCGAAGGCTGGGTTGTTACAATCTTTGACCCCGAATCAGCCGATATTTGTAATAAAGCTGGGATCGGGGCTGAAGTCTCGCTGCGGGTGGGCGGCAAGCTCGACAAAATGCATGGCCCTACACTGTCGATCAAAGGGCGTGTGCGCACATTACACGACGGACGCTATATGGAAACCGAGCGGCGGCACGGCGGGGAACGTTACCATAACCAAGGCTTGACCGCGGTCGTGGAAGTGCCGAAGCGGCCAGATGGCGCGGGCGGACTGTTGATCTTAAACAGCCGGCGCTCTTATCCAAACAGCATTCACCAGATCACCTGTGTGGGCATTCAGCCGCAGCAACAACAGATTCTCGTGGCAAAAGGAGCAGTCGCGCCGCGCGCCGCCTATGAGCCAGTCAGCGCGCAAATTATCGAGGTAGACACAGCAGGTGCTACCTCCATCAGCCGTTCGCCTGACGATTTTCACCTGGCGCGCAAGGATTTGTATGAGTGGAGTAGGGTGAAAGAGTAGAGAGATAGGAGATTAGGCGTTCCCTTTAAGCTCTAATCTCCTATCTCCTAAATAGTTTTACACCTCATAGGCGCGCCACGTCCCCAAACAGCCGTGTCCACGGCGCACATGCAACAAACCCTTCGCTGGTTCGGCAATGTAGCCAGAAATCGAGTGCATGCCCCGTTCGCCATGCCGGCAAATCCCCGCCGGATCGCCATCGTGATCAGCTAGCAGCGCTTGCATGGTTTCGACGGTGATCGTGCCCCAGTGAGCGCGCAGCAGGGTGCGCATGCGATCCAGGCGGGGGCAAGAATCGGGCAAGGTGTTACGTTCATAACCAACAAATGGTGGCGTTAGATAATGGTTGGCGTGCACCAGCCAGTCCGGTTCATCATCGTAGAAACGTGCGATCCCGTCTGGGCAAACCTCCACATCGGCGATGTGACCCTGGCCATCGCACAACATGGCGTTGGCCGCCGAGCAGGTGCGGTGCTGGGCAAACAAGTCAATGCAGGCGGCCACATTCGCTTGTTCTAATATCAACCGCTTTAAGGGGTAATGGGGCAAGCCAGGTTGCCATTCAAAATCGTAGAGGGCATTGGCAAAGTGGGCCACACCATGCTCGTTCATACCGCTATAGCCCAATTGACCGGCAAAGGTAAACATCAAAGCGCGTGGCCGTCCGTCGTTGGGTTTCACATGCAAGAGGATCGCCACGTCCGCATATTCGGGCTCTAAATCCTGATTCTGCCCGGCCAGTGGTTGACCGTCGGCCGTCGCTGCTCCCATGAGAGCAAAGGCTGTACAGCCACCTTCCGCCACGCGGCCGGCTTCGGCGCGCGCCTGGCAGAGTACAGCTTCCTCAAAGCTGATGGCCGCGCCTGCAGCCAGCCCTCGAATTTCATCCACAAACGCCGGACTGAGTGCTTGGATATGTGGCAGAAATGTCATCGCATTACGGCATAAAACGTCTCTGGGCAACTTGGTTAAGCGCTCGATCAGCAAGAGATACCGTTGAATCAGGTTCGCGGTTTGCGCGCCATGTTGATAGCCCATTTCGTAGGAACTGCCGGATACTTCAACGAGTGGGAAAGTGTGCTCTAGCATAGTCTCCTTGCTCTATTTTGGGATGATCCGCTTTACCAATCGCGTGAATCCGGCACATCTAACCAAACACCGCCGCGCCGGATCGATTCCTGGCTGACCAAGCCCGGCAAGGTCATGTCCATGGTCTCGTGAATCCCGACGGCGGGTGATTTTTTGCCCTGCACGGCGTCGATAAAATCGAGCACCAAGAAATATTCGCTGCCACTGTGCCCGATTTTGTGCACCTCGGGCGGTGGATTGCGCCAGACTTCTGGCAAAAATTCGTCGGCGAAAGTTTCCAGGCGCACCCACTGGTTGGGATCAGGGCAGCGATCTTCAAGCCAGACCCAATGATCTTCGTCACGACGGCGGGCGCTTTCGTAGGCGCCTTTGGTGCCTTGCAGCGCATAGTAGACGGTGAAGGGATGGGGGCGTTTGGAGAGCATGTCTAGCCGGTGCCGGATCAATTTGCCGCTGGCCGTTTTGCACGAAAGTTGCACGGTATCTTCGATCGTATGTTCCGGGTCGCTCCAGCGCCCTGTGCCGATACAACTGATCTGCGTAATGCGCTCTTTGACCCACTGCAAACAAGGCCCCAGGCTGTGCGTGGCATAGGTGGCCCCATTGACGCCAACCTGCCAATAATAACGCCAGGTCGGTTTGCCATCGGGCGTGTGATGTAATGTTTGCACATTGTGTAAATATTCACCTTCCGCGTAATAAACGTCACCGAAAAGGCCCGCGTCAACCAGCGCGTTGAGCAGCATATTTTGCCGGGAGTAGTTACAATTTTCGGCCATCATATAAATGGCCGAGCTTTGCTGGCAAGCCTGCACCAGCCAACGGGCTTCATCCAGGCCGACCGCGGCGGTCACTTCACAGAGCACATGGATATTACGTTGCAAGGCGGCAATGGACTGGGCGGCGTGAAATTGCATGGGGGTGGCCACCACGACGACATCGGGCTTGACATCGTCTAACATCTTTTCGTAATGGGTGTAGAGTTGGCTAACGCCGATCAGTTTCCCGGTCTCGGCCAACGCGCTGGGATTTAGATCGCACAAGGCGACAATTTCGGTTTGCGGGTGCAGTTGAAACGCCCGCAAGAAGGCGCTGGCGCGATGGACACCAGCCAGCGCAACTTTGATCTTTTGGTTCATAACTTTGCCTTTTATTGCGAATTGATAATTTCTCAGGATTGACTTCCTAGACTAAACTAACTGTATCAAGAGTATCTATGACTGTCAAGGCAGGATAAAATGGTTGTCTGTTTCACGCAACAACCAATCGAGGCCTCGCTACAGTCGCCACCCAACATCTTAATCACGCCCTCAATGCAGAGGGTAAGGAGTAAACGTCGTGCAAAAAGTCAGAGTTGGCATTGTAGGCATGGGGATTGGGCGCACGAATGCGAAAGCCATTGCGCGCAATCCACGCGGGCAAGTGATCGCCTTATGCGACTTATTCGAAGACCGGATGGCTGAATTAGCCAAGGAACTCCCGGAACCAGTCAAATTTTTTACCAGTTACGAAAAAATGTGCGCCGACCCGAAAGTTGACGCCATTTTTATTGGCACGCCCAATCAATACCATGTACCGGTGGCGCTAGAAGCGGTGCGCCAAGGCAAACATGTCTTGGTGACCAAGCCACTGTCGGATTCGGTGCAGGCTGCGCGCCAGTTGGTGGAAGCGGCGGAGGCGGCCGGCGTTGTCAATATGATGTCGCTCTCGACGCGTTTTATGCCAGAAGTCCAATATTTGGGCCAACGCCAACGCCAGGGTGACTTTGGCGAAGTATATTATGCACGTGCCCGCAGTGTGCGCCGGGTTGGCATCCCGGCGTGGAGCCTGGGTTTTATTCAAAAAGGGGGCGGCGCTTTCCGCGACATGGGTGTTCACGTATTAGATTCCGTCTGGTGGTTGCTGGGCATGCCCCAACCCGTGAGCGTAAGTGGTGTAGCTGGCGCAAAATTTGGGCCGCGTGGTCAAGGTTTTTGGGGCAAACCGACGCTACCCCTGGCCGAATTGGCACAGCAGTATGCCGCGGATGATTATGCGGGTGGCTTTATCCGTTTTGCCAATGGCGGCGGTTTACAAGTGGAAAGTTTCTGGGCTTCGCACCAACCGGAAGAGCTGCAAATTGAATTATTTGGCACCGAGGCTGGCGCTTGTCTAAAACCATTAACGCTCTATCAAACCGTCAATGGTGCGCAACAGGATGTGACAGTCAACATCCCGAACAATAGCAAGGATGCGCCGTGGGATAACGTGGCGGCCCATTTTATTGAGTGTATTTTGGATAACGTGCCCTGTGCGGCGCCTTTGCGCCACGGTTTGATCGTGCAGGAGATGATGGAAGCATTGCTCACCAGCGCAGAAACGGGCCACGAAGTAGTGCTGTAATGAGGAGGGCAGCACAACCCTTCCGATCATTGTGATCGCAGGGCGTGCAGCGGTTAAAACCGCCGCCTGATAGGAGAAACCTGCTGAAGCAGGTTGGACGAGCCATGACCGATTCATTTTGTTAAGTACTATCAGTGGATTGCTTGGCTAAAAATAGTGCGGCACCGAGATTAAGCTAGCTCGGCGCCGCACTGTTTAATTTTCTGCTGAATAATTACTAAAATTTTAGCGTGTCAATCCCGGTGCGATCCAACTGGCCACGAGAAATAGGATGAACAACGAGACGGCAATACGCCACAAGGTTTGGAAAGAATTCGATAAAAGCATAGCTTGATAAAACCATCATTTCTCATCTAATAAATTACACCATTAACGCTGCTTGTCTGTCGATTCTACTCGTTCTATACTCGTATTATCAGACTGAATTCAGACCATTTACCCACGTAAGCTTCAAAATAAATTACATTATATTAGACAATCCTGGGTGATATTTGCGCGAAGAAATAGCCAGGAAATCCGATACGCGTCCTGTCAGAGATCTGAGTATAGCCTTAGCGTTCTGCAGCCTCTAATGCTAATACCTGCACACTCTTCCAGTGGCTGCATTCAGCTGCCCAGCGCCGGATCAGACCACTGGCTGGCCCTTGTTCCATCATGTTGGCGGCGAATTGACTGCAGCGGACTTCTACACCAAATTGCTTGGCTGGTCGCCCGGCGCGTTCAATGCGCTGACGCAGATCAAGCAACCCCAACAGTGCTGCATGAATTTCACCTTCGAACGCATCTGCCAAGTCCGAGGCTCTACCTTCCTGACCATCAGCTTTGCCATCTTGCAGACGCAACAATTGCCAGCGCCACTGGATCATCGCTTGGGGTACGGCTTCATCGTCAAGCAGATTGACGCGTTGGTTCGCTGCGGTGGCCCACACATTTAAGCCAAATTCGGCCGCGCTATTCAAGGTCTGTTGAAAGAACTTGTGGACATCTTTAAAGTCGCGGCTGAAGCGTGCTGGCGGCAAATCCTGGCGCGCTTGCCGTCCATAACTTTTGCTGCTTAGCCGTTCATCCAGAATGGCTACCACCCCACAATCCGTGGCGCGACGAATCAAGCGCCCAAAACCCTGCTTGAGCGCCAGTGTCATCAACGGCGTCATGTAATCGCCAAAGCTGCTCTGGCCACTTTCGTCGATTGCCTTCATGCGTGCGCTATGCAAGGGGTCACCGGGCGTGGGGAAAGGCATCTTATCCATAACGACCAAGCTCAAATTGTCACCAGGAATATCGACGCCTTCCCAAAATGAGCGCGTCGCCAACAAGACACTGTGTGGCGTCTCTTTAAACCAGCTGAGCAATGCATCGCGCGGGGCATCCCCCTGGGCGCGAGTTGGCCAAAACTGGCCAGCATTGGCTTTTTGCAACCGCTCCTGCACCTGCTGCAACCCGCTCCAACTCGTAAAAAGGCATAGGGCGCGCCCACGGCTGGCTTCTAACAAGCGCTCAATCTCATGGGCAACAGCACTATAATAGGCATCGGCATTGCGATAGTCATAGGCCGGCAGCGCTGGTTGATAGAGCAGGGCTTGGCGCGGATAATCGAAGACGGCGGGCAGAACGCGCTCTTCGCTTGTTTCCAGCAGACCACAACGCTGCTTAAAATGGGTAAAATTGCGATTGGTCGAAAGGGTGGCGCTGGTGCAGATCACCGTACGTGCGCTGGCGCCTTCTGCTTCTTCGGGATGAAAAAGATATTGCGTGAGGAGCGTCGCCGGATTGATCGGCGCGGCGTGGACCTCCAGAGTAGTATGGCGCCGGTCAAAGACCCGCGCCGCGTAGCGCACAAAATCATCATCATGCTTGCTGGTGGCAATGGTCAACAATTTTGTCGAGGTGCTGTTCAAAATTTCGATGGCCATCTCATACGCTTTGCGTTCTTCAGAGCGATCATCCGAGGCGCTTTGCTTGCTGTCGGCCTGTTTCTCGGCTTCCGCTTTCTCCCCGTATGGGCTTTCGCGCTTTAAGCGTTGCGCCATATCGCCCAAGCTACGCCCAAGCTTTTTCAATTCTTCCAGTTCGGGCTCAATGCGAAAAGAATTGTCGCGGCTGAGATGAGCAATTTCTTGGAAGGCGAGGGTGTTTTGGAAGCGGATCTGATCAAGTTCATCCGAGTCAAAATGTTCTTTAAAGATACTGCGACCGAGCAATTGCTCGACGGTGTAATCCGTCACATTGGTTTCAAAGACCGATGTTGCGGTCTGTTCCAATTGGTGCGCCTCGTCGATGATATAGACGCTGGCTGGCGGCAGAATGCGTTCACCGGCCCAGCCCAATTCCAATACATTGAGCAGCAGATGGTGATTGGTAATTAAAATCTGGGCTTCGGATGCTTTGTCGCGCATGTGGTTCACCCAGCAGTCATCTTCATAATACCGGCAGTCGCCGTGCAAGCAATCATCGGGGAAGCTGACCAAGCGGGGCCGCAGATCATTGCTCAAAAGAAAAGGTAGATCGTCCACGTCGCCCGTGTCGGTCTCCTCTAGCCAACTGCGCAGGAAGGAGACCTGCTCATCAGCTTTGTCATAGAGCGAAATATATTGCTGTTCGGCCAATTCTTTTTCCCATTTATAGTTACAGACAAAATTGCTGCGCCCTTTCACAATCACAGCGCTGATCGGCAGATTCATCACTTCACGCAAAAAGGGAATATCTTTGTAAAAAAGCTGGCTTTGTAGCGATTTGTTAGCCGTGGCGACCACAATTGTCTTGCCGCTGAGAATAGCGGGCACCAGATAGGCGATTGACTTACCCGTGCCGGTGGGCGCTTCGATCAGGGCATTGGAGGGGTTTAGCAAGGCACGCTTGACGGTTTCTGCCATCTCGAGTTGGCTGGGTCGCAGTTCATAACCCGCCAAATGGTTGGAGAGTGGCCCGTTGCTGCCAAAAAATTCCGCGAGATCGCTGTTTGCCAGTTGCGCCATGCTTTCAGCGTCTGGCCCTTCGGCCGTTCGGGCATGGAGATCGGGCGCTGGCACGGCAAAATCATCTTCGCCGAGGGCGCTGTCAATCAGATCTTGTTCGCTTACGGTGCTGTCGCTATAGAGTGATCGTCGCTTGGTCATAACAACAAGTTTAGCACGGATGTGCGGTGGCGACCAACAATTTACCGACGCCGGAACACAATTGCAGGTTGGTTATATTGTAAACTAGTTGAAAGATCAGAAAGGCCAATCTTAGTCGTATACTCTCTGATAGCGTGCGTAAATTTCATTTATATTGCATATTTTATTAACCCGCAAATGCAGTAAATAGTACGCAACTCACTTATAAATAATGGCACAAGGAGTGCACAATTATGCGCGTATTAGTCACCGGACATAATGGCTATGTTGGCTCGGTTATGGTTCCTTTCTTAATGGCGGCAGGCCATGAAATTGTCGGCCTGGACACAAACTTGTATAAGGGCTCCACTTTTGGTGGCCTAACGGACAGGCCACAGATTCGCGAGATCGAAAAAGATATTCGGGATGTCAATGCCCGCGATCTGGATGGTTTCCAGGCCGTGATCCACCTGGCGGCGTTGTCAAACGATCCATTGGGCGACTTGAATCCGGAATTGACATACGTGATCAACCATCGAGCCTCGGTGCGTCTCGCCGAATTGGCGAGACGGGTGGGCACGGAGCGCTTTATCTTTGCCTCATCTTGCAGCAATTATGGTGCGGCGGGCGATGACTGGCTAGACGAGACGTCGCCCTTTAACCCAGTGACAGCGTATGGGATCTCCAAGGTGCGGGTAGAGCAAGATGTCGCAAAACTGGCGAATGCCTATTTCAGCCCGACCTTTATGCGCAGCGCCACCGCGTATGGCGTCTCGCCACGGCTTCGTTTTGATGTGGTCCTCAACAACCTGGTGGCTTGGGCTTATACAACGGGGCGGGTGCATATCAAAAGTGACGGGACACCCTGGCGCCCCATTGTGCACGTTGAAGATATGGCCCGCGCCTTTTTAGCAGTGTTGCAGGCCCCGCGTGAGTTGGTGCACAAGCAAGCCTTTAACGTAGGTCGCCCCGAGGAAAATTATCGTGTCCGAGATTTGGCTGACATTGTCGTCAAAACGGTGCCGGGCAGTCACATCGAATATGCGCAAGACGCCGGGCCAGACAAACGCTGTTATCGGGTGGACAGCAGCAAAATCGCGCGCGTGTTGCCCGATTTTAAGCCCCAGTGGACGGCAGAACGGGGTGCCCAAGAGTTATATGCAGCCTATCAAAAGGTAGATTTACGGCTTGAAGATTTTGAGGGGCCTCGTTATCGACGCATCAGCCATATTCAGCTCTTGATCAATAACGGCCAATTGAATGACAATCTGCGCTGGCGCGAACGCATTCTAGCCTAGGATTTTATCAACCTATCCGCGGTAAATTAATTCAACAGCATCTAAAAAGTGGCCCAGGCAAATTTGCCTGGGCCACTTTTTAGATGCGATCTATCGGGGCTAACGTTTGGACAATTACGCTACAAAGTTATTCGGCGGGCGGAATGATCACGTTTTCAATCACATGAATCACACCATTAGAAGCCTGAATATCCTTGGTAATAATCTGCGCGCCGTTGATCTTGATCGTGTTGCCACTGACCTCGAACTTGACGGGCTTGCCTTGCACGGTGGTCGCCTGTAGACCATTGGACAAATCGGCCGCCATCAGCTTGCTTGGGATGACATGATAGCGGACGATATCGGTTAATTGACCACTCGGATTGGCCATCAATTGTTGCAAGGCGCCAGCTGGCAGACGGGCAAAAGCAGCATCGGTCGGTGCAAAGACCGTAAAGGGCCCTGGTCCCTTAAGTGTATTTTCTAGACCTGTAGCCTGCAAAGCGGCGATGAGCGTCTTAAAGGCGCCATTCGCAACCGCAACATCAATAATCGTACCCGTGCCGGTGCTGGTCCCTGTCGTTGCAGTGGTCGTGCCGGTTGTCGTAACCGGTGTAGTCCGGCTGACCGTGCCCGTGGTTGTCACCGCGACCGTCGTGGCGGCTGGCGTAGCGGCGGTGGTTGTCGTTGTGGTGGCTGTCGACGGGGCTACAGTGGCAGCCGGGGTTGCCGCGGCCTTGGTGGCAGTAGCAGCAGGTGCAGCCGTGGCCGCCGTTTTAATTTGAGCGAGGG
>JAPLGZ010000903.1 GCA_026389895.1 Chloroflexota bacterium
TTTCACGTTTGGAAATTCGCCCGCAACCAAGCTGTTGGCGCGGGCTATCTAAGCGCGAGGATTCCACCGACTGTTCGAGCAGTGGTGACAAAACAGAAGATAATCTTGTGGTTGTTCAAATGATTACGCATCTTCATACCAGTATTGTACCACAACGTGTCAAGGGCCGAGCAAATAAAGATGCCGCCGGTCATCGTCAGTTTACGATAGCCGGCGGCATCAAAGCCGATCTAATTTTAATGGGCATGGTCTAGACAACGCCCAGCTTACCCACTGCGGGGATTAATGAGTGTGAGGTTAGCGCGTTACTTTGTTCTTGGCGCTTTCCCAGCTATAGCGCACCGCGTCCTTAAAATCTTCCCAGGCGCTACCCTTATGGCTTTGAGTCCAGGAAGTACGCGCATCGGCCTCAATATCGTTCCAGTCGCGGCCACGATAACGCTGATCATTTGCCAGAGTATAGCCATACTGATAGGCAGGTTGATACTGTTCGAAGGTGCGGCCACCATTGGCATAGTTGCTCTGATAGTGGGTGCGGAAGGTAGAGGCATCAAAGTCTGAGCTGCCGCGGCGCACATTCCCGCCGGTCTCATCAACATCCACTTTCGTCTTGCGGACGGTATCGCGGACGGTTTCGGTGCGATCAGTTGCATCTTTCTTGACGACTACCTCTTCCACCACACGCGCCTGCTTTTGCACGACGGCTTCTTCAGACCTTTCAGATACTTCAAACGTGCCCTCTTTAAAAGCATCAATGTCGCTGGCATCGGCAGCGCGATTTACTGGGCGGCGCTCGACGCTCACTTGCTCTTTATGCAAGGTTACTTGTTGCTCAACCGGTTGTTCTTCAACATGCGTCTGGACCCGCACCCCGCCTTGCTCCACTTGACGTTTGCCAACATTAATCTCTTCTTCAACAACCGGGATCCGCATATCCCCTTGTTCGTTGATCGATTGCTTATTTTGGCGACCCGAGCCACTTGTGGCCTGTTGGCCGGTGGTTCGTTGGGGCGTGGTTCGTTGGGTTGTGGGTTCGTCACTTGTCGTCCGCCGCGTCGTTGACCTTGTCAACGAATCCCTCAGGCTGTGTACATCGATGGGATTGTACCGATTCATGATCTGTACAACATCGTTCGTGGCATCGTCGTCCACTTGCACGGAAACCAATGAACCACCCTGGCGCACACCCTCGACATAAGCATCCGCTTCTGTGGAAGAAACGCCTTCTGAGATCAAGGTGCCGCGCAAATCGTCGCGGGCATTGTCCGACACCAAACTGATAATGTCCTGCCTGATGCCATAATTGGCCAACTCTTGCACAACACGGTTGGCCGTTGAACTGTCTTGGTATAGACCTACAATCGTTTTCATCTCTACAATCTCCTTTTTCTACTATCCAGCTAAATCTTTACCTCTATTTCGACTTAACAAAGGTTTACGTGGCACACAATAGGCTGTTATGCAACGGCAGAATGTCTAGCTGATGCTCATCATGAGGGCTGCACATGATTAGTTTCAGGCGCCACTGGTTCGACAGTTACCTCTTCGCGGCGCAAGGTTACCTGTTCTGGTTGATGATGCTCACTCCGCTTCGTTATAATGTGCACCTCTTCCTTTAACAAAAGTTGTTTTTGTACCACGAGGACTTCTTCTAACAAGGAGAGGATAAGGGTGTCACCTTCTTTACGTACGGCAATCGGACTGTCTACCGGACGATTGATCGGCACCCGCTTTATCTCAACTTCTTCCTTCAAAAGGGGTATATCAACCAACTCTTGTTTTTCTTGAACAACTTTCTTGATGCGAACTTTGCCAGTTTCAACTTGGCGCTTATTAATCAGTACTTCTTCTTCAATGACAGGAAACACCATAGGCTGATTTGTCCCATCCTGACTGGCCTTGGCGGTTAACTCGGCGGCATTCAGCGGTAGATCATAACGGCCATCGGTGCGTAATACGAGCATCTCTATCGGCACTGTGATCGGCTGCATATTTTCGAAGCGGATCAGCACCTGGGCATTGCTTGTCATAGAGACAAGAGAGCCAGACTCCACTACACCCTGACGACCCGTGCTATCAATCACGATGACAGATTTTTGGCTTTCCATAGGCGCCTTTACTTGATCTATAGCCACTTACGTAAGCACGCCATCTACATCCACTGTCGCAAAAGAAAAAAGGCGACAATAATCAACACGATAAGCAGAATAATCCACATCATGTTGCTTGAAGAAGTGCCAGTTGTTGGGGTTGAAGAAGTGGGAATGGTTGAATCTCGATCATAAACGCCGACGGGCGACGAAGTAGTAGACGACGGGATGTTATTACGTCCCAACAACGGATCTGTCTCCACACTTCTGGATCTTTCATTTTCTGATGTAGTGCGTTGACTTTCAGTCATAATATCCTCCTTGATATTCTCTGATCAACCTAGCATAGTCAGAAGCTCCCTTATACGTATTGAGTGCTCTGATTCTTAGGCTTACCATGATGGCCTATCTACTTGCTTTTTACAATAGAACTAGTCATAGAATGTCTACATAAAAAAAGGTATAGTTCTCTACAATTTCACCCAAATTCCTGATAGACAAAGAACATTACAACGCACTACTCCTGAACCTGTTTTGCATCTAGCCAGTAACCGCACATGGGTAAAGTTTCCTGTGCCAGCCGGTCAATTCATTCCGCTGGTTTGCTGGGTGATAGGGGCTAGCGAGCCCAATGTAAGCCATTGTAGCCTTCTACATTAATATATACCTAAATTCTAGCTAATTATCTATGTATATTCAGGGAATAGTTTGCTAAGCTAAAGATATCGGCAGCAGAGATGCTTTGCTGATAAATTCCAGGGAGGTTACGCGGGGTTAGCGAATTAAATGTGCACTAAATGCCAATACAGACGCCCGTTCGTAAACCTAATTAAAGTAAATTTTAAAAAGGAAGAAAACAATGACAAATCAAGTAAGAGAAAGAAGACGTGATACAGAGATTGGTGACGGAGATAGGCTGTCGACTGAATCTGTGGAGACATACGCAACAACAGCTTCAATCAATGGACCTGCGCCAGTTTCACATGATCGAGTGCGTTGGGGCGCAATCCTGGCGGGTCTCTTTGCTGCACTGACAACCTTAATCGTAATGAGTGTGTTGGGGTTAGCCATTGGGCTCAGCAGCTATGATGCCGGTGATCCACTAAGCAACTTCGGCCTGGGGGCCGGAATTTGGGGGATTGTTACAGCCCTACTCGCTTTCCTGATTGGCGGGTGGGTAGCGGCCAGCACGGCGGGGGCGCGCGGGCGCGGCAATGGCATTTTGAATGGTTCAATGGTTTGGGTTGTAGCGATTCCGTTGATTCTCTATTTGTTGGGTAGTGGTATTGGCTCACTGGTCAATACAGCCGGCAGCGTGGCCGCAACGGGCGTATCTGCCGTAGCACCTGCAGCAGCCGCCGCAGCGCCAGCCGCAGGTACCGCGGCGGCGCAAACACCCGGCGCCGAAGCGACCGTGCAGACCGCGGGCCAAGGTGCAGTAGATGCCGTTCAGGCCACCGCATCTGCCCTTGGCAATCAAGTGAATCCGCAAAATGCTGAGCGCGTAACGGATGCCGCGGGCAAAACAGCTTGGGGCACATTAGCGGGACTTTTGGTGGGTTTGATTGCAGCTTTGGTAGGTGGATCGATTGGTGCTCGACCTGTGCGCTATGAGACGGTGCAAGTTACGTCTTAATGCAAAGTTAACTTAGATTTACAAAATTTAGTTAGCAAAAAAGTGGGGCTTCGCAATGCGAAGCCCCACTTTTTTGCTAGGTTTTATTGATAGCCAATCGTTCGCTATTGATTATCCGTACGATCCTGGCTAACCGGGCGAAGTTCCTCGTTATATTCACCAGGTTGTTCGCCAACATTGGTACGTGTATTCAGTGGGCTGCGCTCTTCTAGACTTTTACGCTCTTTCTCATCTTGGCTGCCATCGGTATAGAAGCTCGTTTTATCGTCGCGATCATAATCTGTGCGGCTGCGCTCACCCGGCACCTCAGCCGTACGCTGGATCTGAGCGCGCATGCGTTCGCGCGCCTGCTCCGCATTCTCCTCAATGATATCCTCATCCTAAATATGGACATCATTGTAGGAACCAGTCAAATCCGCATCGGCGGGCTTAGGTTCACTGCGCCAAGTCTCCACTTGCTCATGAATATCAACGGGATGATGCCGCTGCATGATCCCGACAATCTCCTCTACTTTTTGATCGTCAACGGCTGCAGAGACCAAAGTGCCACCTCGGTTTACACCTTCGATATAATAACCAGCTTCTTCTTCGGGAACCCCGGCTTCGGTGAGCGCGCCCAACAGACCGCCGACGGCTGCGCCAGCCCCAGCCCCAATCAGGCCAGCAATCAGGGGTCCAGCAGCAACGACGGGACCAATCCCTGGAATGGCTAATGCGCTCAAACTCAGAAGCGCACCACCCACACCACCGATCACAGCGCCAGTCACAGCACCACCAGCCGTCGCCGTGCCAACCTCTGTGGTCTCTGCACTGCTCAAATTGCCCCATCACTCACGACCAGGCTAATGTCATCTCGGGCGATGCCGTGCTGAACTAACTCTTGCACGACCTGGTTAGCCGTAGCGACATCTTCATATAGACCGACAAGCGTTTTCATCTTTTCGACTCCTTCTTGTGGATAAGGTGTTGGAAACGGAAAACATGGGTTGCGATGCGCAGATAAAAGCATATCTAAGGGCAAGCTTATCGTCGCTTAAAACCACCATTGATAGAGCCAAAGCGCCAGCAGAAAAATAGCGACAAGCAACAAAATGATCGATAACATACGGTTCGCCATCCGCCTGGCTGGCCGATCATAGACACCAATCCCAGATGAGAATCCTGGTACATGAGGGGTTGGGTTCACCGAAGCGCCAGGCCGTGCAGTCGTCGTTGGGTTTATCGCCTCTTCTCGGTCTATTTTTGACTCTTCGCTCATCTCCTCCACCTTTTCTATGCAACACAAAGTGAATGCCTAGCCTGACTATAACTGGTTACCAACCAGTTGGCTATAGGACTAGTTATAGAGACAGGTTAGAGAAAGGGTTCTATATTTTCAACGTTATAGGCTAACGGTTAAATTCTGGGACGGGTAAATTCTGGTGAAATAGCGCCTGCTGATAAAATAGGGCCTCATCCATGCGCCTAGGTTCGGTCGCTGGCTGACCTGATCAGACCGCCATCTTGCTCTAATGGGGAACCTAATAGCCCCTATTATGCGCTTACAGTGAGGAGTCCTAACGATATGCCTTCACTAGCTGATTTACTACACGCGCTGCCCGATGCTCAAGTCTACGCGAACATTGATCCAGCAACCGTAGACATTCAACAGATTACAGCCGATAATCGCACGATTACACCAGGCGCCCTCTTCGTGGCCTTGCAAGGGCGCCAAGTAGATGGTCACCATTTTATTGGGGATGCCACCAACCGCGGTGCGTTGGCGGTTGTGGGCACACTATCCCCCAGTGAGTTGGCCCAACAAGGCCGACCCTTGCCTGCGCATTTGCCCTATGTGCAAGTTAAAAATAGTCGCTTAGCCCTGGCCACATGTTGTGCCGTCTTCTATCATTTCCCCAGCCGCGCCCTGACCGTTATCGGCGTCACCGGAACGGATGGCAAGACCACCACTTCCTCATTGCTCGAAGCTATTTTGGCCGTTGCCACGCGGGAAAACGCCGACGACGCCGGTCGTGTGGGCGTGATCACAACAGTCGGGGCCAAGATTCGCGGGGAAGCGCGTGACACTGGGTTGCATGTCACAACACCAGATGCGCCAGAAGTCCAACACTTTCTGGCCCAAATGCGCGAGGCCGGCTGCGTCTATGCCGTGGTGGAAAGCACCAGCCACGGCCTCAACCAGGAACGCGTGGCTGCGGTGGATTTTGATCTAGCGGCGGTCACCAATATCACCCATGAACATTTAGACGAACATGGCACGCGCGAAGCCTATGTAGCCGCCAAAGCGAAACTCTTTCGGGCGCTCTATACCACGCCTGTAAAGCCCGGCGTGCCGCGCTGTGCGGTCTTAAATGCCGACGACGAAGGTAGTTTTGGCGCTTTGCAAACCGTCCTAGCAGAAGAGGCGGCCCAGCATGGCCCGGTGGCGAAAATCCATACTTATGGCCTTGCTAATGCCGAGAAGCGGATGGCTCAAACAGCGGATGTAACGGCGACGGATGTTGCCTATTTTCCCGACCGCACTGCGTTTACTGTCCGTTGGTGGGGTGGTGAATTCGGATTGGAAACACCCCTGATCGGTGATTTTAATGTCTATAATGTGCTCTGTGCCACCACCGTCGCCCTTGCCCTGGGCATCGACCCAGCGCGTATTCAGATGGGTGTCGCCCATTTCTCGGGTGTGTTGGGCCGCATGCAACGCATTGATGAGGGTCAAGCTTTTCTAGCCCTGGTCGATTTTGCACACACACCTGTCAGCCTGGAGCGCGCCTTGTTAACATTGCGCCCATTGGTGGGGCATGGGCAGCTCGATGGTCAGGGTCGTTTGATTGCCGTCTTTGGCAGTGCCGGTCTGCGTGATCGCGCCAAACGGCGCTTGATGGGCCAGGTAAGTGGGCGACTTGCCGACTTTACAGTCATCACCGCCGAAGATCCGCGCACCGAAGATGTCAACGAGATTAATGCCGCCATCGCCGCTGGAGTGCGCGAATTTGCCGACGAGCACGCCTTCACCATTATCGCCGATCGCACCCAGGCCATTCAGTGGGCGGTCGAACTGGCTGGACCCGGCGATGTCGTGGCCGCCTTTGGCAAAGGCCACGAGCGCAGCATGTGTTTTGGCACCACCGAATACCCCTGGAGCGACCAACAAGCGCTCGCTGACGCATTGCGAATACGCGGCTTGCGCCGTTAACTTACAAAGCGACAAAGAGCAACTATGATCGGGCACAATGTAACGGAGAAACAAGGCAACAGCCCTTGCTTATCTACCTATCTCCTTATTTCCCCGTCGCCTTGTTTCCGTGTCTAGGTGCTGATCCCCAGTAAAGTTTAGTGCGTATATGTCAAGAAAGGCCGCAAAACAGCCAGGGAAGTTGAACGTAAATTAGCTTTAACAGCGCTTGTGTGATAGCCTAATTTGTTGTATGATTCCATTTAGTATACGTATAAATATTTACCTGCGCTTTTATTTTCATTCATTATTTTTAAACCCTTATTACAAAAGGAGACTGCAAATGCAGGTCAATCCAAAGATTATTAAAATCTTCGCGGTTGCACTGGTTGCCAGTCTGGTATTGAGTGGCTGCGGCGGCGGAACTAGCGGTTCAACGTGGTTCAATTTGCCGTCAATACCGCTCAGAATTCAACCAGATGGCAGTGCGAAAGTGTTTGGTTTTAATATTGGCCCACTGCTTCCGCCCGCCACACTGCAACAATTGCAGACCGCCAATATCCAGAAGCTTGAAATCCGCCTTGGCTATAATGGCATTCATGCTTACGCCAATGGACAGGATTTGCCTTATATCGGCTGGGATGCCGCATCCGTAGCCACGCTACAAGAGACGATCCGCAAAATGCCGAATGTGCCCAATGCCAATACCATCGCCGATTGGTTGCCAGTAGCGCGCCAAATTGGCCTGGGCGCCACATTAACCCTGCCACTGGCCCAAGGTGCGCCCCCCGTAGAGGCGCCGCGCTGGAAGGGTGAGACTGTGGTTACAACAGAACCGGCGCCGGCGCAGCCCACGATTGGTCCGTTTAAGATTCAGAGCCTGGCTTTTGACAAAGAAGGCAACGCCACCTTGGGTAGTGTCCCGCTTTCCAACTTGGCGCCCATCAAATTGGATGCCAATACGTTGGGGCTGCTGAATCAACTGGGCCTAGAAAAGCTGGCCGTGGCAACGGCGCCCAATGGCATTTCACTGACGTTAAACGACAAACCGTTGCCAGGGCTCATGTATGACACCAATAGCCTCAACCAAGCATTGGCCGTGGCTGGCCCCTTATTGCCGGACCCTGCCCTGGCCAACACCCTCAAAGAAGTGCTGCCCAAATTGCCGGGCGCCCAACTTGATGTAGCCGTTGCGTTTAACGGTCAGCCAGTGGGTGATACCTCTCTGGCGCCGTTGCCAGTAGCGATCAATACCGATGGCACCTTAGCGGTGTATGGTGTGGCGGTTTCCCCAAACCCACTCGTGCCAGCCGATATTATCCAGAAATTACAAGCGGCCAAAATCCAAACCTTGGCTGTCGATCTAGGGCAAAATGCGCTCCATTTGGCCGCCAACGGGCAAACACTGCCTTCGCTCTCCTGGGCACCCGAGGCAATGGGGACGTTGACAACGCTTGCACAACAGGCGGGTGTTAATGCCGAGCTACTCAACAGCGGTCTGACCATTCTCAAGGAAACCGGCGGCATTAAAGCCAATGTATCCGTAGGTGGAGGCACAGCAGCCGTAACCAGCACCGTTGCTAGCACAACCACTTCGGCTGTGACGACAACCGCGACTGTCACACCAACCACGGCTGTCACAACAACCGGGTCGGTCACCACGACCAATGCTGTAACGGGCAGTGCAGGCACGACAGCGACGGCTTCCTCGGCGATCATTTATTTGACGGCAGTCATTCAACAAGGTGCGCTACAATCGGTTGGCGGTCTTGTGCCGGGCGATCTGCCCATGTTGCCGATGGCCTTGCCTGCCAATATCATAACCTTGCTCAATACCTTGGGCACCAAACAGCTCCAGATTGCCACCGTGCAGAATAAGCTTAATTTAATCTTGGATGGCACAGCTGCTATATCGCTTGATTATGATGTACCATCCCTACAGGCTACATTAAACCTGGCCGCGCCGTTCCTCGGCACCACGCCCCTCAAGGATCCGAATCTCGTCAAGTTGCTTTCAGAGCAGATCTTGCCGCAGATCCCAGGGTCGAATGTGGATGTGAAAGTGGATGTGAAGTAGCAAACAGACCCTTCGCTAACCGTATAGTATTCAAAATTCTGCGGGCTTAATAAGCCCGCAGAATTTTATTTTGTTGCACCCACAACGCCAAGGCCAGCCAATTCCACGCGGCGAGATCGGCCAACGCGCCAAACGCGTCAACCTGCCCATGGGCAAAACCCGCTACCAATCCCGCCAGCAAGCCGATCTGGAGCCAATACAGTCTTGCGTGGCGATCCAGCCTGCGCAGACACTTAATAAGTGTCACAATCAGCGCAGCCAACCATAACAGGCCAGCGGTGCCCCAACCAGTAGCAAATTCTAACCAGACATTGTGTGGGTGTTCCAGATCTGGTTCAACAATCAAGCCATGCAAATAGGCCGGGTAATGCCAGAAAAATCCACCAGGTCCTACGCCGAACCACGGATAATCACGCCACATCTGCCAAGCCGCTTGCCAGGTGACTAGGCGTTGACTGGCAGTAGTCAAGTTCGTCAACCTTTGCCAAAACAGAACAACACCAAGCACAACAACGATCAACATCAGCAGGGTAAGCAACCAAGGCACGCGTAATTTTAGCGGTTGCAGCCGCGCGCGTCGCGGTTGGAGGAAAGCAAAGCCAAAGCAGAACGCGCCGATTGGTACACCGAGCAACAAAGCCCCGCGGCTAGCGGTTAACAACAAAGCGCCGGCCATCACTGTACAAGCGGCGAACCAGATGCGCCGCCAATGACCCGTGGTAAGCCAGGCAAGCCCCACCCCCAAAAATAAGCTACGCACGAGATAGAGCGCCATATGATTGGCCGAATAATAGGGGCCCACCAGACGCAACACGCCATCGACCTCGGTGCCACTCCCCTGCCACCAACCAAACAAGCCAATCACGGACGCCGCTAGTCCCCCAGCAAACAAAGCATAGATCACGGCTTGCCATTGCTGGCTGGTCGTAACCAACAGGCGCACGGTTGCATAAAGCAAGAGTGGCATGAGCACCAACTCAAATAGACCGTGCCAATAAGCCGACCCCGGCCAAACCTTGACGCCACTGAGCAGGCTGATTACCAACCAGCTAAGCGCCAACCAATCCAACCCTTGCCATTGGATATTTTTACCGCCCAGCCGCCAAGCCGCCAAGGGCTGGCGCAGTTGGTTGGCTTGCTGGCCCGCCAGGGTCATTTGCCATAGCCGCCATAACAGCGCCGGCAATAAACAGAGCAGCACTGCATGCGCTGGCGCAATTGCCCAGCTGGTATTGAGTAGATGAAGCTCTTTGTGTTGAAAGTAAAACGGCAACAGCAGCGCCGCCAACCACAAACCGACCTGTGGCTGGACAATGAGCAAACTACTGGCGAATAAGCAACAGAGCAGGATCAACGGTGGCCAGGTAGAAAAAGCGTAGACGATCAGCAATAAGCCCCACAGCAAAATCTGGCGCATTGGCGACCACGCCCGATAGCGATGGCGCCACGTTTGCCAGGGCAACAAGCGAGCTGCGGCGATACTACGCCAACCAAGCACCGCTGCCAGCGCGACTAGAAACCAGCCATACAGTAAAGCGTTGGTTGAAACGGGTGCGGCAGGATTTAGCGCAACTGGCATGACGGCGGATTGGCCCAATGCTTGGGCCAGCCCGGGCGTTAAGGCAAAACCCCAGAGCGGATCAGCAGCGGGGCGGGCGGGTTGGTCGATCATCCAGCCCAGTGTCGCCAACCAAGGCCATTGCTGGCGCGCCAACGTTTGCGCCTGCACGGCAAACCTGAGCTGATCAGTCGGGGTCACAGTGCCCCAGGGCGAATCATAGCGGGTATTCCAGCCGTACCGCACGGCCCACACTGGTTTTTCCCCATCGTTAGCGGCCAGCATCACGTTGCGCACGAGCTTGATCCGCTGAAAATTGAGCAGATCAATTTGAGTGCGCGCATCACCCGGTGCAGAGCCAAAGCCAAATGGCTCGACAGCCACCGCATCAAAATAGGGCGCAGCACCCGCAGCATAGAGCCGTTGCAAAAAATAGACTTCATCTATCGCCGTATGACCGCGGTCGGCAGTAGGCGCCAGGGCAGCGGTGATAATGACGGCATCGGGATCAGCGCTACGGATCGCAGACGCGGCCATTTTTAATAACTGGGCATAACTGACCGGGTCAATATGCCGATTGCCCCAGTGCGGGGCGAGATTGGGTTCATCCCAAAGCTGGTAAAAACGCACCTGAGCGCCGTAACGACGGGCAAACGCGGCCGCGAACCGAGCAAACGTGGCCGCCTCAGCGGGCGGAGCGAAGGCGTTATCATTTTCACCGGTGTCTTGCCCACTGCGCGCCCAGGCTGGACTACCATCCAGCAGGACCACGGGAATCAGATTGGCGTCGACAATCTCATGGAGCAGATCATCGGCTTGTCGCCAGTCCGATTGGCCTGAAGTTGGCTCCAGTTGCTGCCAGTCAAACCGTTGGCGCACCCAGCCAAAATTGCTAGCCTTAAGGCGCGCCAACGCGGCGCGCCGTTCCCCAGGGTTTAACTGTTCCAGCGCGACATTGATGCCGAGCAAAGGGATTTGGGCAGCGGGTGCACCAGTCGCAAGCCGCGAAGAGAAGGCCGCGCCATCATTTTCTTTGACGGCGCGGCCTTCCAGACCAAAGGCGAAGAGTAAAAAACAAAAGAGGATAAAAAGCTGCGCCAGTCGGCCCAGCGCAAGCCATCGGCGCAACGCCGCGCCATCCACAGTCACAGCGCTTAGGTTAAGCTAAACGGACGCACAATCGTGGCAATACACGCGCCCTGGTGGATCAGCGGGAAACCGGCGCGGCTAAACAGAATGCCACCGGTCCGGATCTTGACAGGGGTTGGTTCGGCAAAAGGTAATTCAGTGGAGAAGATCTGCCCAATCGTTTGGCCGGATTCCACTTGATCGCCCAATTCAAAGAAGGGTTCAAAGATGCCGCTAACGGGGGCCATCACATAATCAGACTGTTCCAACGCAGCGACAACCTCGCTTGCTTTGGCCGGTGGCTCGAAGGGCTTGTCGGTGAGAATATTATACATGCGCAGCATATTCCTGATCCCGTGGCTCGCAATGTGTAACATCTCTGTCCCGAATTGGTTGGCGCTGCCCAACTCTGTGCCCAGCGTGGTTTTGCCCAAACTTTCGGCGTAGGAAGGATAAAGACCACCACCAGCCACGTCTTCATAGATAAAGACATACGGTGCGCCCCACGCCGAGGCAGCGCGCACCATCTCCTTCATCTGTTCCTTGTTCGCCAGATTATGCATGTTCACAGAGGCCAAGAATTGCAGCGAACGTCCACCCGAATGGATATCTACCACGAGATCGGCCATTGGGAGGAGCGCATACGAAACATAATGGGCGATCAGGCCGGTGAGTGTATCGTTGCGCTCACCAGGAAAGGCGCGATTCATGTTGCGCCCGTCAACCGGCGAAAGGCGGGTGCCAGCCAGCGCGGCGGGCCGGTTGAGCATGGGGATAATGATCAGACGCCCCTGTACCTGCTCAGGCTGAATGTCGCGCACCAAATTTAAAAGCGCGACCTGGCCTTCGTATTCATCGCCATGATTGCCGCCCGAAAGCAGCGCCGTTGGTCCTTCCCCATTTTTAATGACCGCAATCGGGATAAAATAGTTGGCCCATCCAGCGGTATTCAGCGATTGTGGCACGTTGAGATGGCCGATCTGTTTGCCATCTTTTTCGTAGTCAATCGAGGTGAAGATCTGACTATCAATTTTCATAGTTCTCCTAAAATTTAATGGGGAGATATCGAGAAAACAGGAATACTTATCCTAACGATAAACAGGCTATGCTTATAGGGGCTTAATTGCCGATATGACAAGCTGATTTTCTTCTTCCAGCCTTTCATAAATTACGGCATGGTTTAAAGTTTCCCACCAGAGTAATCCATCCTCAATCTGTGTACATCCCTCTGCCGGTATGCCTGTGCTTGTAAACTTTAGTTCCTCGATCTTAATTAATAAATCGAATGAATATGGATCGTTATCAAGAAAGTAATTACGCGCTGCTGGCGTGTAATCAAGTTGCCACATGGGGGGCTGTTTCCTGGGTGCGCTTTTCTAAAATGAGTTGTTTTAATTCATCATGCGAAGTAAGCGTAGATGGATCAGCCTTTGCCCTCAAAAGATTTTCTTTTGCTTCTGCAATTAATTCGGCTTTCTGTGCAGCTTTCCAAGCTTGCCATTGCTCGTAATTCACAACAACGGCAGCTGGCTTCCTATAGCGCTCGATGATCACTTCTGCGCCGGTATGCACATCGTCAAGGACATCGCGTAGGCGAATGCGAACATCTTCACTCGTCATCGTTTTTATTGTCATTTTTACCTCGCAAATCCACTTCACAAATCCCATAAAACCTATAATTCTTAGGAATTATAAGAAATTACAGGGCGTTCGTCAACCTTCGCTCTCTTTTACTTTGCGAAAAGACCAGGCGAGGCCGAGCAAACAGCGACTAAGCGGTAATCTTCTGGATGATAATGCGATGTTCTTGATAATGTTCATACGTGTCACTGGCAACAACCTGGATCAACAAGTCACTGTGTGGATCGTCAGGGTGGCGCGGTTTGAGCAGTTCTTCATAGGCCAGTGGCTCTAGCGCCGCCATGAGCGCCTGATGGGATTGTCGAAAATCCGTTAGCACATCCGCCAAAGGGCGCGATTTGTCGCGTTCGTGGAAGAAGTCATTCAGCCCGGTCTCGGCTGTCATCTGTTCCGTGGCGTCAGAGGTCGCTTGATCCATGCCCGCGGCTTCACCAAAGGAATGACCTTGCAAGTGCGCGATCAGCAGAATCTTCTCCCAAGTGACAATGTGCGCCAGGTGATCTTTCACGGACCAACCTTCTGGGCCAATCGTCGTCATCTGCGTTTCATTCAGGTCACGAAGCACCTGTTCCAACGCTGCCCACTCCTGATCGATGCGCGCCATCAATGCCGATTT
>JAPLGZ010000424.1 GCA_026389895.1 Chloroflexota bacterium
GCGCGTCGGGATCGTAGATGCCGAGGGCAAGCATTGGCTGGCCTTTACCAATCAACTGCCAGGTGGTTCTGATCACGGCGATGCGTTCCCCATTGGCCAACTGTGGGTTGAACCAGCCGTACCCGCGCATGTCGCGACAAACCTCCTGGCACAGTTTGGGCCAGCGATCCAGTTGCTAGACGTTCGCTATGATCGCACGACGCAAGCCCTCACCTTGGTCTGGCAAGCCCAAGCTCCTGTGGCTAAAGATTATGTGATTTTTGTGCATGCGTTGGATGCAAGCGGCACCATGCTGGGCCAGATTGACGCTGCACCTTATCAGAATCAATACCCAACCAGCGCCTGGCGACCTAGGCAGATCATTGAAGACCAGCGCCCGCTGGCAAATGTAATTAAGCAACCTGCTGCCGCTATCGAACATTTTGCCATTGGTTTGTATGATCCTGTCTCTGGGGCACGTTTAGCGGCCACGGATCAAGCTGGCAAATCGCTGGTTGACAATATATTGCTCATCGATAGCGACAGTCGACCCTAGATCGCCTGTGCCTCATCTCTCGACAATATCCTGATAACTATATTTCTGTGATTTGACATTAGAACATATGTTCTATTACAATTATTTCAAACAGCAAACCAGGCTCGTATAAAGACACTGTAGAGTGCTGCGAGCCATCAGACAACAGCCTGGTGATAGCAAAGTGACGGCGAATTAAGATGCCGACTTTGTTATGCCAGGCTTTTCGATTGGTCATTGATGGGCGGGAGCGAGCATGATTGCACAAGATAGAGATAAGTTGGAGGCGCAAGCCGACCAGATTGAAGCTGTATTGGCCCGTCATCAGGTGAGCATTCAGGTGACGGGGGGATTGGTTACGCCCCGTTTTGTGCAGTTTAAGGTGGCCGCCAATCTGGGCACCAAAGTCAACAAAGTGGCGGGCCTGGCGGAAGAGATCGCGATGAGTTTGGGGTGCCGTGAAGTCAGGATCTATCGCCAGGGCAGCCATATTCATGTTGAAGTGCCGAGGCGTGAACCTGCGCCCGTGCGTCTATTGCCCCTTTGCGAGGGGTTGCAGGCCGTGCCTCCGCTGACTGCCATCCTGGGGGTGGAGCAGGCAGGATCACCGCTTTTGTTGCGGTTGATTGCGCCCGATGTCGCCCATGTTTTAATCGCTGGCACCACGGGCAGTGGTAAGACGGCCCTGGCGCGCACGTTGCTGGCTTCGTTGGCCATGTACAACAAGCCAGACCAACTGCGGCTGATTTTAATCGACCCAAAAGGGCGCGGCTTTGGGGCGTTACGCTGCCTGCCCCATGTAGAGAGCGAGGTCGCGCAGACGGGAGAAGCCGTTTTAGTGCAACTGCGGGCGTTGGTCAAGGAGATGGAACGGCGCGATCACGCGGCCACGAACCGGCCTGTCCTCGTGGTTGCCATTGACGAATTGGCCGACCTGTTGCAGACGGGCGGCAAACCAGTCGAAGCGATCTTAACCCGGCTTGCCCAGCGTGGCCGAGAAGCTGGCATTCATCTGGTTGCCTGCACCCAGAAACCAACGGCCAGCTTGATCGGTGGGGCAATGAAGGCCAACTTTCCCGTGCGTTTGGTGGGCGCGACGGCGAGTCGCGATGAGGCGCGTTTTGCCAGTGGGATACCGGATAGTGGCGCGGAGAAGCTCGAAGGCAAAGGCGATTTCTTGTTGATTGCCAAAGGGGAACCAGTGCGCTTTCAAGCGGCTTGGTTAGGCCAAACTGATTTGGCCGAGCTTGCACGGGGGATCGGCGATCAGGCGTAATGGCGAAGATGGTTAGTTGGTGAGATGAGTGCGTTGCACGGGTCAGGGTTACCAGGTCATCAAGAGCATAGTTGATCAGAACCGCTAGATTGGTGAGATGAGTGCATCGCACGGGTCAAGTGTTGGTTGCTAGTGGGGAAATTTGTGGACCCGTGCAACGCACTCACGCGCAAAGGAGAGGGGATGAAAAAATTTATTGGTTTGCTTTTGTTAATTTTTGCGGGCGCGGTTGGTTGGCGCGTGGGCGGTGGTTTGAGCAGTGATGCCGTAAGCATGGCCGTTGGGGTGCTTTTTGGGGTGCTGGCCGGGGTGCCAACCGCCTTGTTATTGCTGGCGGCTGAACGGCGACGAAGTTCCTCTGAAGAACTTCGTCGCGCGGAGTGGGGACGCGACCGTAACGCGGCGCCCGGTCACCATCTGGCGGGCAGTCATTATCCGGCCTATCAGCCACAAGCGCCTGTAATTGTCTTGACCGGCGCCCCGACCGCTGGTCAGCAACTGGGGTATGGTCTGCCAGCCCCAGTTGATCCGCGTGAATTGCGCTCCGAGCCGCAATGGCCCGGCGAGCGAGAGCCTGCGCGGGCGCAACGCCAATTCAAAGTCGTCGGTGAAAAAGAGGAGTGGGTGGATGAGTGGTGAAATTCTGGCCGCAACCAAGCTTGACGACGGTCAGGAAACGGGTAAACTATACATAATTCAAACCACAATCTACGGGCGCAGCCTACGCTGCGCCCGTAGATTGTCTAATGCACAAACATAGAAAGTTGAAGATGCCGTATGGGTATGATTCGGGCAAGTCTGACAACAGAGACCTACGACCGGGAATATAGCAATCAGGCATTAGTGCGCCGCATCGGCGTCTATTTTCGTCCCTGGTGGCGTCGGCTCCTGGCGATTACGGGCGTGGTGACGTTGCTGGCGATTATTGATGCCCTCGTGCCAATTTTGATTGCCCGTGGTGTGGGGCTGCTGGCCAATACTACACAAGATACAGACCGGATCATCCTCCTGTTGGTAATTGCCGTTATCAGCATGCGTATCTTCTATTGGGGCGCCAACTGGGCGCGCCGCGTCTGGACAGCCATGTTTATTGGCGACATTACGCTGACCATGCGCAAGGCTGCCTTTAACGCGGTGATGAACCATGATATGAGTTTCTTCGACCAACATCAGTCTGGCCGCATTGTCAGTCGCATCACTAGCGACACCGACGAATTTGGTCGCGCCGCTGTATTGGTCACAGATATTGTCACGCAGTTGCTCACCGTCATCATTTTATTGCTCTACTTGTTGCAGATTAACTGGCGACTCACTTTGTTGTTGATTGCGTTGGCGCCAGTGGCATTTATGATCGGCAAAAGTTTTCAGAACATTGCGCGCCGGATCACGCGGCATAGCCAGCAGGCGATGGCCGAAGTCAATGTGAGTATCCAGGAAGCGGTCACCGGCATCGGGGTGGCCAAAAATTTCCGCCGGGAACAGGGCATTTATGATGAATTTCTGGCGGTCAACCAGCAGAATTACGCCACCAACGTCAAACGCGGGTTTGTGCTAGCGATGCTCTTTCCCACGTTAAACTTTTTCAGTGGCGCTGGCACAGCCCTCATTCTCTATTATGGCGGGCTTAGCACCTATCAGGCAATCATCACGGCGGGTGTATGGCTGCTCTACATGAATAGTGTGGACCGTTTCTGGTTTCCCATGACCAATCTGTCGGCCTTTTGGAGCCAGTTTCAAAGTGCCTTAAGCGCCACGGAGCGTATTTTTGCCTTGATGGACGCCGAGCCGGTGGTGATTCAACAGGCCAATGAACCCGTCCAAAAGTTGCAAGGTGACATTCACTTTGCGCACGTCGATTTTCGGTATGGGGAAAAAGAGCAGGTGTTGCAGGATTTTAATTTGCATATCCGCGCCGGCGAAAGTGTCGCATTGGTGGGGCACACAGGGGCCGGCAAATCGAGCATTGCGAAATTGGTGACGCGGTTTTATGAATTCCAGCGCGGTTCGCTGCTCATTGACAACCGCGATATTCGGACATTGGATCTGCGCAGCTATCGCCGCCACTTGGGCATTGTCAGCCAGATGCCCTTCCTGTTTGCCGGCACGGTGGCGGATAATATTCGCTATGCCGTGCCAACGCTGAGTGATGCGCAGGTTGAGCAGATTGCCAGCCAGATTGGGCAAGGCGATTGGCTCGAAACGTTGCCCAATGGTTTACAGACCGATGTGGGCGAACGTGGTGGACGCTTGAGCCTGGGTCAACGGCAACTCGTCGTGTTGGCGCGCATGTTGGCGCAAGATCCTGGCATCTTTATTCTCGACGAGGCCACGGCCAGCATTGACCCTTTCACCGAGTCACAAATTCAAGCCGCCCTCGGCCTGATCTTGCAGAATCGCACGTCGATTGTGATCGCCCACCGGCTCTCTACCGTTAAAGCCGCCGACCGTATTCTCGTGCTCCAGCGCGGGCGCATTATCGAAGAAGGCAGCCATGATCAGTTGATCGCAAAAAGCGGCCATTATGCTGAGCTCTATAATACCTATTTTCGGCATCAATCGTTGGAGTATATTAATGCTCGAAATAGCAAGGTGCTGCTTGCCCCAGTCGAACCATGAATCTGTTTTCTACCCACTCCAATCACCGCCGCCCGACCTGTCAGGTCTCGATCCCTGGAGGCCCATGCACGCGCCAGAACCATTAGGCTGAGCCCAATTAATATAAAGAGCGGTCCTGATGTAGAAGACATCAGGACCGCTCTTTATATATGGCATACGCATCTACCACGGACTAGCTAGGGTAGTGGCGGCAATTAATTTCAGGTGATCGTGGCTACCGGACACTGCCACGGCGGAACAAGTTGACGATGGCGAGCAAAATAACGGCACCGAGCAACGAGACCAACAACGACGCGATGCTGAAGTTGTTCTGGTTGATTGTGCTCACGCCAAA
>JAPLGZ010000078.1 GCA_026389895.1 Chloroflexota bacterium
TCGGCGGCCAAAATCGCCGGCGCCGCGATGTCCATCGCTTTGTACACATCAAAGGCCAACGGCCTGATCCCCAGCACGGCATCGCGGAAGGCGGCGTGCACATAATAATCCATGTCGCTGTGCCCACTGCCGCGCGCTTCGGGCGGGGCGTCCGTGCGCTCGTATCGCCAGTCTACGTCGGTCTTATCATGCATTTGCAGATGGTCAAGCCAGAGCTTTGGCTTGTCTTGACCGGCGCGTTTCCATTCCATTGAACCGCGTGTGCCGATCACTTGCAACCAGTGCAGATCGTGGCCAGGATGGGGTTGGGCGAAGCTACATAACATGCGCATCAACGTGCCCTTGGCCGTTTTCAGCAGCGATACCTGCACGTCGGGCGAGCTTAGTTCTGGATGCGCATAACTGGGCGAAGCCGTGCTCATGGCAACCACCTCGACCACGCGGTCATCCAGCACCTTGAGCATCGGGCTCAAATCATGGACGATATAGTGGATCGGCGGCATGTGATAGAGCCAGGTCGGTTGCGCCTCGGGATGGGCGGCTAGTTCATGCGGCAGATAGAACTCACCGGTTTGCGGATCTTGGAAGGATTTTTCGACATAATAGTGCAAATATTGGCCTTCACAATATGTAATGTGGCCAAGTTGCCCTTCGCCGACTAATTGGGTCCAGCCCTCCACATAACCGGCATACCGCACCTGCTCGGCTAGCTGATAAACTTTCCCCGAGCGTTCCTGGGCCACAACAATGCGCCAACAATCCGCCATGCTGTGCGCCGCCGGCACTTCGGCATTGATGTGCTTGCCCGCTTCCAGCGCTTGGGCCGCCATTGCGCCTTGCTCCTGGCAGCGCACGGTTAAAGCAATCGCATCCACGTTGGGGTCAGCCAATACGTCGGCATAATGGCTGTACGTTTTGACTCCCTGCGGGTCTTTTATCTGCGCTAGTGCGGGTGCATGTAATGCCACGACTGGGTCACAGATCGCGGTGATACGATAGCCTTTTATGCGTTGAAGCAACGGGATCCAACCGTGCCTGGCACGTGTGCCCAGGCCAACAACGGCAATACGAATTTCGTCCATGAGGTTATTCCTGTTGTAATGCGCTGCAAGAGAATGATGGTTGTGTGTGCATTGCACGCACTCGCACCAATCTGATTATTCTGTGGTGAAATGGTAACATGGGCAAAATTGTTCGTCAATTGACAAAAATTGCAGGGGCGCATCCGTGATTGTCGGTAAAACATCGGCCAGGAACCCTTCATGCGCCCGTTGGTTAACGAATTTAGGTGTGACCCTTCTCGGAAAAGCCGTAGCCTGGCGTCAGATTTCGCCAGATCTCTGACTGTATGATAAATTGCATGCGCACATTGTTTGCTTCTAGACTCATCGACCGCGTTCATTAGGATCTTCATGCCATTGACCAGTAGCATCAAACCAGCTTTAGACTTACCACTTGGCAAGCGTTTTGCCCGTCGCCTGGGTAGGGCCTGACCTATGGCGAAGCGGCTTTTGATTCGCGCCCAACCACTATTTCTGGCGGTTGCCGTTGTTTTTATCGGGTTACTGTTGCGCAGCCAATGGGCTACGCTGCGCAACCATAGTTGGCGGTTACACGGGGGGTGGTTCCTGCTCTCGGGGCTGTTCATGTTGGCGAGTTGGAGCCTGGAAGTGGGCATCTGGCAACATTTACTCCGACTCATGGGGGGGCGGCTGCCTTATCTGGCCGCGCTGCGCATCTGGTTTCTAAGCGCCATTATCCGTTACATTCCCGGCAACATCTGGCAGCCGCTCAGCATGACGATCTATTGCCAGAACTATAACATTCGGCCTGAAGCCAGTTTTACCAGTGTGGCGCTCTACCAGGCGGTTAATTTGTTGGCCGTGGCGCCGATTGCCGCCTTCTATTTCCCCGTGACGGGCAATTGGGGGCTGTTGACAAATTTGCTCAGCGCTTTTGCGCCTTGGCTAATGGCTCTTGGCTTGCTACCCGTGATCCTCTTCTTGGCGCGTCCTGGTTGGTTGATGGCCTGCCTCAATTGGGCGCTGCATAAGGCGGGCCGCCAACCCTTGACGACGCGTCTTTCTAGCCGTGAACTGCTGCGGCTACTTTTCATCACCGCGTTTAACTGGGTGCTCTGGGGCGCCTCTTTTGCCGCGATCACCTTTGCATTGGGCGATTATACGCACAGCCAAATGCTCATGTTGACACCACATCTGATCGCCGTCTATGCGATCGCCTATGCCATCGGCTTTATTAGCTTTATTACACCCAGCGGTTTGGGGGTGCGCGAAGGAGCTTTCTATCTGCTGCTGGTGCCGCTGATGGATGGGGGGGGCGTGACGGTGGCTGCCTTGGCAATGCGGCTCTGGACGATGTTTGGCGAAGGCGTAATGGCGCTGTTAAGTCTGCTCGTTGGCCGTGTTTGGCCGCTGAAAGCGCCTGAAGGAACCCTACGCGGTGAACCGACTTAATGTTTCTATAGGGGGAGCACGCCTTCGCAACTTGTGCCTGATTGCCTTTATCCTGATCGCCTTCGCCTTGCGCATCTACAAACTCGATGCCCAGAGTCTTTGGTATGATGAAGGCGTGACCGCCGATGTAGCCCAGCGCGGCCTTGTTGATCTCACCCAGTGGACGGCGAATGATATTCAGCCTCCACTCTACTACTATGTGGTGGCTGGCTGGGGGCGATTGGCGGGCTGGCGCGAGTGGAGTTTGCGTTTTCCCTCGGCCTTTTTTGGCACGTTGACTGTGCCCTTGCTGGCTGCCCTCGCCTGGCGCTTGACCCGCCGTTCAAACGCAGCGCTGCTCGCAGCGTTGTTGGCTACAGTGCATCCGCTGCTTCTCTATTACAGCCAAGAAGCCCGCATGTATGCGATGTTGACGGCTTTAGGGGTGCTGATCGGTTATTGTGTGCTGCGCCTTGCGGATCAGCCAAAGGACCGGCGCTTTTATCTGGTCTATAGTTTGACTGCGGTCGCCGCCATCTATACCCATTATTTTGCTTTTTTCCTGCTGATGGCGTTTGGTGGCGCTTTTCTCTTTGAGCAATGGCGCAGCCACGGCCGCCAGATGCTGCGCGTCTCACGCGGATTTCTGCTTGCCAATCTACTGGTCCTCGTTCTTTATCTGCCTTGGTTCACCGCCCTCTTCACGCGCCTTGCTGTGGATGCTAGCTATTGGCAAGGCGAGCTCAAACTATGGGAAGCCCTGCGCAGCATCGCCATCAGTTTTACCAGCGGCCAAACAGTCGAGGAGACGCAGGCCATTCCATTGCTCATTCCCTATCTGTGTGTGACCGGGCTGGCGTTGCTCTTTCTCGCGCGCCAAACATCCAGTGCCGCCGCACCACCTTCTCTCCACGCCGGGCAGGAGAACGAACCCAAATTACGCTCGCTGCCCGCTGCATTTCGCACATTCTCCTACGCACTGCCCTGGCTGATTCTGCCCATTGTCGCTGTCCTTGTCTTAGCCTCATTCGCCCCCAAATTTAATGCCCGTTATGTGATGATTGCACTGCCAGGGTTGATTTTGGTCTGGGCGGCGGGGTTTTCAAGGAGATCGGAGAGTAGAGACTTACCACCAATCTCCAATCTCCAATCTCTACTCTCTACCATATCGCTTATTTTCATCCTTGCCACTTCTCTTTACGCCGACCGCAACTGGTTTGTGAATCCCGCCTTCACCAAGGATGAGTGGCGTGATGTGGCCGCTTTTTTACACGCACGCATTCAACCGGACGAGACGGTCGTGTTGGTAAGCGGACATGCCTGGCCAGTTTGGCATTATTATGCGCCCGATTTGCCAGCCGTACGGTTGCCCAATATTGATGTGTTAGATGTAAACGCTGTGCTGACTTTTACGAATACGGTCGCGCCTTTGCGAGCGGCGTTTGCCAGCGAAACTGGAAAAACCGGCGCATGGATCGTCGAATGGCAGAATGATGTGGTCGATCCGACCGGTGTTGTGCCCGTCCAACTGGAACTGGCGGGCCGCGAAAAAGGCCAACCGTCGCTTTTCTGGAAGTTGAATGTCCGTCGTTTTGCTAATATCAAACCAAAACATATTGCCGATGCCCCGCCGATTGCTACCGTGGTCAACGTCAATTTCGGCGACCAATTGCTGTTGCATGGCTATACGGTTGTGGACAATGGCGATCTGCTGCTCTTCTGGGAACGCACCGCCACCCACCAAGCGCCATTGGCTGATATCCAAATCACTGGTCAAATCTCGACCACCAATGGTATGTTTGTCAATGATCTGCATGACCAACGCCCCGCCGGTTATGCCTATCCGGTTGATCGCTGGCCGGTGGGTGAACTGGTCATGGGCAGAATTCCCGCCACCCATTGGTTAGGTGACCAAGTGGTCGACGGAACTTACCAATTGCGGCTGAGCGTTTATACGGTCACAGCGGGTGTGTTGACCAAACTAACCACCAGCAAAGGGCGGGATTTTATCGAATTAGCGCCACTGACGGTGCGCCAGGATTGAAACGAACTTGAGTATGTTGTAGATCGTCCGGCATTGTAGCAAGCGAAGCGACATACCAACGTGTGCAATCCACTCGGCGCTTACAACCTTTATCTTTGGCATTTCTGCTGCAATCTGTTACACTCTTTCGCCATGAATAGACAAGTTTTACACCGGAAAATTAGGCGTGGGCTCGCGCTGATGACACTCTTGTTTGTGTTAGGCGGCTGCGGCCAACTGGACTTTGCCGCAGGCCCATTGCTCTATAATGCCAATGTTGAGCCAGGGCACATCACCCCCAACGCTGATGGCAACCAAGATGTGACTGACATTACGTACAGCCTGCGCCGCACGGCCAATGTCAGCATCTATTTTGATAATGCCAAGGGTGAGCGTTTCTATTTTCGGCGCGATCGCTTGCGTTCTGCTGGCGATTATCGCGTGCAGTGGGGTGGGGTCGTGGATGAAGCGCGGACTGTAGAAACTACCTACGGCCCCGAAGAGATCCTGAGCCAGGTGCTGCCAGATGGTCAATATCGCTGGACCGTTGAAGCCACCGAAGAAGATGGCAAAGTCGCCACCGTCACTGGCTCGATCACGCTGCAAGATGCCGATACGGAAATGCCGGAACTGCATAATTTTGCCGTCGTCCCGCAGATTTTTACGCCGAACCAGGACGCGATTGACGACCGCGTCAGCATCAGTTATTACCTGAATAAAGATGTGACGACGCCGCCTGTGGTTTATCTGGTCGATCCCGCACAGCCCGATGTGCACTTTATTATTTCTGAGAAACCAGGTGTGGCCAAACAGGGCGAACGGGGCTATCATGTCTATGACTATGATGGTGGCGTCGATTTGAATGCCGAGCCGCCGCCCGATGGCAAATATAACTTGATCGGCCAGGTAAACGATGATGCTGGGAACACCATTCGCCTGACGCGCGCCCTGACGATTACAGAGGGTGGCATCCCGCGTGCCGACGTGGCTGGTAGCGAGATTGATTGGCAAGGCGAGATGAATCGGATTGTCTTGGTGCCGCTAGGTGGCAAGCTCTGTTTTACGACAACAGTCACCAACGAGGGGACGGTACCCATTCGTACGTCTGGACCCTGGCCGGGGCAGGAATATAAATTTGCCGAAAATTCAAATACCCTTGCCATCAATGGCCATGAGGATGCATGGCTACAACAGGCTGGCGTCTGGCGCTTTGGCATTAATTTCGACACCACCGGGGTTGATTTCCCCTTCCGCTGGGCCGTTGGACGCCAAGAGGATTTGGAGAAGCGCATGGTTCGGGGCCAGGAACAGTGGTATTTGATGCCCGGCAAGTCGGGCCAAGTGGCCGGTTGTATTGTCATTAACGAAGTGCCGCCCGTGGGTACAGCGGTTTGGTGGGGTGGGTTGATTCACCAATCGGTCGATATCCCGAATAACGATATTGACCGGATTACGGTGCAAGTGGGTGTACCAACGACGCAAACAGTTAAAAGTGGACAATAGCATTATGCGTCTTGCCGTTATTATTGTCAGCTATAATACGCGGGATTTGCTGCGCAGTTGTTTGTACAGCGTCTTAGATTCGGCTGCTCTCAGCGCGGATCAACTGGCTGTGGATGTGATCGTTGTTGATAATGCCAGCCGCGACGACAGTATAGCGATGGTGGCTGCTGAATTTCCGCAAATTCATTTGGTGGCTTCGCCCAACAATCTTGGCTATACGGGCGGCAATAACCTCGCCCTCAAACTGCTTGGATTTAACGTCACCGATCCGGTTGCCCCGGCCGCTTCGATCCCCGTGCCTCAGTTCCCAGATTTTGTCTTGTTGCTCAACCCAGACACCGAAATTGTTGGGAACGCGTTGGCGCAAATGGCCAACTGTTTGCGCGATCAACCAGAACTCGGCGCGTGTGGCGCAAACTTGCGCTATGGGCAAGGCCAATTCCAGCATGGCGCGTTTCGTTTCCCCTCACTCTTCCAAGTGGCACTGGACTTTTTCCCGTTGACAGGGTTACCTGGCGTCCATCGGCTGCATAACAGTCGCTTCAATGGGCGTTATCCGGCACAACTCTGGCGTGGCATGACGCCTTTCCCTGTTGATTTTGTCCTGGGGGCCGCCTTGATGGTGCGCGGCGCGGCGATCCAACAAGTGGGTGGACTGGATCCGGAATTCTTTATGTATTGTGAAGAGATGGATTGGTGTTTCCGGTTGAAAGCGGCTGGCTGGGCCATTTATGCCGTGCCAACTGCCCATGTGATCCACTACGAAGGCCAGAGTTCGCGCCAGGTGCGCTGGTCCGCTTATGAGCGGCTGTGGCGTAGCCGTTTTCGTTTTTATGCCAAGCATCAAGCCTATTATTTCCCGGCTCATCTGGCGCTGGTACGGTTGTTGGTGCGGCTGGGCATTGGCCAGAAAATTTGGCGCGCGCAGCGTCGTTTTGCCCAGGGTCAAGTAACCGGCGAGGCTTTGCAGACTGAGTTGGCTGCCTATGCCAAAATTACGCAGCTCTGATGAATTTATGAAGACGCCAGGTAGTCACACCAATCTTCATCAACCATTCTAAGGAATGTTCGCTTTGGTAAATTTAGCGGCGGTAATTTTGACCACAAATGAAGCGCACAATATCACTGCTTGTGTCGGTAGTGTGCGCGGTTGGGTGGATGCGGTGATCGTATGGGATGGCGGTAGCACCGATGCCACCTGTGCATTGGCCAAAAAGGCCGGTGCGCTGGTGGTGCAGCGACCTTTTGATAACTTTGCCGCGCAACGCCAGGCTGTATTGGATACGATTGAAGCTGAATGGATTCTGTTTATCGATGCCGATGAGCGGGTGACGCCCGCACTGGCCCGCGAAATTATGGCCGCAGTGCAGGACAATGCTGTGACACCGTCTAACCGCCCCGCCGGCTATTGGATCCCGCGCCGCAACTTTATTGTTGAGCACGAAACTCGCGGGGGCGGTTTTTTCCCCGATTATCAATTGCGGCTATTAAAACGCCAACTGGCGCACTATCCATTGGCTCAAGAAGTGCACGAATTTGCCAAGGTGACGGGTGAAGTTGAGCGTCTGGCTGAGCCGTTGCTGCACTATAACTACACAAGCTGGCGCCAATTTTATCGTAAACAACGCACCTATGCTGCTTATGAAGCGCGCATTTTAGCGGCACGCGGCATCCGTCCACGACCGCATAATTTTATTTTACAACCCCTGCGCGAATTTTATCGACGCTTTGTGACGCTGCGCGGCTGGCAGGACGGTTGGCACGGTTTATATTTAGCGGGATTATTAGCCTGGTATTATGGCTTACAACCTTATTGGCTTCTGCTCACAGATCGGGGTAAGGTGAAGTAAAAGGTGCTACCTTCGCCGGGTTTACTTTCCACGCCCACGCTGCCACCCAGGCGCCGCACAATGCGCTGTACAATCGACAACCCCAGACCATGACTATTGCGCTTGCGTTCTGTGTTTGCCCCGAGCGCTGGTACAAACAACTGATCGGGATTTTCTAAGTGGATGCCGGGACCATTGTCTTTTACCCAAAACCGGACCATGTCTTTTTCGCGCTGATCGTAGCCTAATTCAAGTTTAGGGGGGATGCCGCCATACTTCAAGGCATTGCTCAAATAATTGTACCAAACTTCTTCGAGCCAAGGACCATAGCCTTGGGCTGGCGGCCAGATATCTGGTTCCACAATAATGGCCTCATGCTGCTTGAGCATAAGTTCGATGCGTTTCATGGTCTCTTTTAGAACGGCCCCCATATCCACCGTGTCAAGTTTGACTTGCTCGGCACCGCGCACGCCTGCTAGTTTGAGCAATGTATCGATAATGGCGCTCATCTTCATGCCATGTTCGACAATTGCTTCCAGACAAAGGGTAAGATTTTCGGGCGGCAATGAATCAAAATTGTCGCGTAAGAGATCAGAAAAACCAATGATCATGGTCAGCGGATTTTTTAGATCATGGGCGACGGTGTGGGCATAGGCATCCAATTCTTCATTGCGGGCTTGCAACTCTTCGCTGTTCTGGCGCAAGGTTTGCATGAGCCGCGCATTCTCAATCGCAATGGCGGCAGAAGCAGCCAAAGTTTCGGCCAGGGCGCGGTCGCTTTCTTGAAACTGGCCGTTGCGCTTGTTGACCAACTCAAGCACACCAACCACCTTGTTGGGCGTGCGGAGTGGAATGGCCAACAAGGAATGGGTATTAAAGCCGGTATTTTTATCGATACTCGATGAAAAACGTGGATCGCTAGCCACATTTGCGACATTCGCACTTTGACCATGTTGCACGACCCAACCGGCAATGCCCTGACCAGACGGCAGGCTAAGTTGTTCGGGTGTAATATTTTGGCCTTCTGAAAAGATCGCTGCGCAGATAAGATCATTATTCTGCCGTTCATCTAATAGCCAGACCGAACTGCCCTCAATGTCAATTAATTCCGTAATTGTACGGACTAATTGTTCGATCACTTCTTCGATGTCTAGCGTAGAAGTCAGCAATTGGGCGACTTTATTGAGGAGCTCCAGATTACGATTGTGCTGGCGTAGCTCATCTAACGTTTGTGCGCGCGCCAAGACTGACTGGGGTATGTCTACTGGCCATGCCGGCGAGATTGGCAATGAGTGGAAATGATTGTTGTGTTGATCTTCACTCCACGTCGTTGCTGGGTCAATTGGTTGCGCCTTGCCCGCTGCTGCGCTGCTGCTAGACCCGACGGCAAGTGGTATGCTCGGTTGGGGAGCAATGATCCGAATTGGCGGTGCTAATGGTTGGCTTGTCATGGCTTGCCACACTTGCATGCCGCTATAAAATGGCAAATTAGCATCGATCGCGATCAGGTCATAGTGCTGCTGCTTCAGCGCGGCCACTGCTTCCTCGCTGTTGGCAACGATATCGACATCATATTGCTTGTCATCAACACTAAAGTCGACAAGAGCATGCCTATTGAGATTTTCGGCTATATATAAGACTCGTGCTGTTGTCTGATTCATACGTCACTATCCGTTGCTAGGTGTTTGCCAACTGAGCGAGAACCGCACAATAAATTATCTGGCATTTTTGTCTTTGTTGTAGAAAGATCGTGCCGAAGAGCAATTTGGAGACCACCAGGTTTCTGTATTCGGGGTGGAATGCCGCTGGTAAATCCTAGTTACTCACGATGGTGCTTGCACCGTTCACGCGCGCAATGCGAATTAGATTTTGTGTGGCCTGTTCAAATGAATCGTCATGACTGATCACAAAGAGTTGACGAAAGCCCTTGACTTCTAATATTTGGCGGGCTAGCAAACTGCGCCGCGTTTCATCTAGATTCGTCGTTGGTTCATCAAAAAAGGCGACATCAATACTACTCATTTCGCGCAACAGGGTCAGCCGCACAGCTAAGGCTGCACTCATCTGCTCACCGCCCGAAAGTTGGGCAAATTGGCGAGCACGCCCTTCCACTTCTAAGGTAATCCCGTAATCTTCGTTCCAGGTTAGATGGCGGCTGTAATCTTGCATAATTTCGCTAAAAGTTTGGGCCGCACCATCGCTAATCTGTTTAATCAGGGCTTTGGTGATGTAAGGGCCGGCCTGTTTTAAAAAACCGCGCACCGAGTCGAGCGTCTTTTCCTGCTCGATCCATTGTTGTTTTTGGGCCTGAGCCACCAGCAATTCACCCTGCTTGGCCTGTAATGTCGCTACTTCGGCCTGGTCACGCTGCTGCTCTTGATTCAGCATCATGATCTTCGTTTGCAAGCCGCCATATTGGGCGCGTAATTGGCGCTCTTCGTCAAGCAGGCGTTGAAATTCTGCGGGATCAAATTGGGCTTCGGTGGCGGCCAACTCAATGCTGATTTGCTCATTTTCTTGTTCAATGAGCTTGAGGGCTTGATATAATTGCTCCACTTCAACAGTGCGCGCCTCCAGCGTAGCCGCCATCTGCCGGTTGATTAAGAGCGTCTGATAGGCGACCGTATGGCGTTGCACCTCGGCGGCTACGGTTTCTAGGGCTTTATCTAGGTTGGCAAACTGTAGCAGTGCTGTTTGTAAGGCAACGAGTTGGGTTTGCGTCTCGGCCATTTTGGCGGTGGTCTGCTCGAGTTTGTTTTCTAGCTGCGGGCGTTGTTTGGCCCGTTCCGCCGCAATGGCGCTGCGTTGGCTGGGATTGTTGAGCGCTGCCAATTGCTCGCTCAATTGAGCCATCTGTTGGGGGGCATCGGCCAATTGCTCCATATACTGGCGCAACGTGTGCAGGGCTGTGTAGCCAGTTTCAAGTTCTTGCTGCACTGCCTGTGCTTCTTCGGGGCGCGGCAAACGACGCAACTCCTGTTGTAATTTTTGCACGTGGCTTTGGAGTGTCTTCTGGCCGGCTTCCATTGTCTTAGATTGGTGTTGGGCTTGCCCGTAGTCTGCGCGCAATGCCTCCAAACGTGTTTGATTCCGTTGTAATAGCGTCGTGCGATGTTCTGCTGTAAGCGGTTGTTCGCATACGGGACAGACAGCTGTGGCAATATTTTCTAGCGCGCTGCTCTGCTGTTTGAGCGTTTCACCTTCGACTTTGTAGCGGGCCAACGTTTCTTTGGTCTCATCCAGGGTCTGCCGCATCTGCTCCAACTGGGCTTCGCCAGCAAAACGTTCGGTCTCTAGGTGGGCAGCCTGCTCTAATTGCCGATTCAAAGCGGTTAGGCGATGTTGTAACCGGAGCAACTCCTGTTCCTGTTTGGCCAACTGGGTTTTGGCATCCTCTAAGCGGCTACTTTGTTGCTGGGCAACGGCCAAGGCGCGCTCCAAGCGGAACTGATTTTGGACGTCCGGGGCCAGGTCCACCATGCTCTTTTCGGCGCTTGCCACCGTATTCAGATCGCGTTGGAGCGACGCTAGATCTGCCTGCGCTACGGCCAGCGTTTTGTCGAGTTGGGTGTGCTGTAGCTCCAATTGTTGGCGACTTTGCACTTGCACGTCTAATGCTTTTTGCTCGGCCTGGGCCGCCAGATACCTTTCATACCCAGCGAGGTTTTCCTGGACGGCAGCTCGCGCCGTAGTGGCTTGTTGTTGCGCCACGTGTGCGATCTGCAACTGATTTTCCTGGCTCTGCTGCTGCTGCTTTCCCTGGATCTGGCGATTGCGTAATAGGCTGGCCTTCTGCTGAATCGTCTCTGCCGTCGCCCGTTCTTGCTGCACTGTATGCAACATAATTTCTGTTTGGCTGCTCTGGGTGGTTGCATGAACAATGTCGCTGGCGCGTTGCTGTAGAGTGGCTTGCAGCGCAGGTAAACGTTCCAGGCGTGTGGTAAGGCTCGTGATCTGAAGCTCCAGATTTTGTTGGCGTTTTTGCAACAGCTTCATCGGCTCTAAGAGCTTATCTACGGCTTGTTTATACTCCTCGACCTGGAGCAATGGGTCGAACGTGATTTTGCGGCGGGCGGGCGCGTCTAAAAACACAGCTGTAAACGTGCCCTGCGGGACGCCAACGGCATCTTTGAAGAGACCGGCTAGATCGGTATTTAGTTCGACGCCCATGTTGCGGCGCAGAAACATAAGCACATCTGCTTTGCCTTCACAAATCTTAACCTGTAGATCCGGATCATAGACATAATGTTGGTTGACACTGCCACAGCGGCGTACGATCTGATAGCGGCGCTCATCCAGGCTGCTGGCAATGGTGACGGTGATACTGGCATTCTTGAAGCCATCGCGCACAAATTCTGTCTGCTTGTAATCAATGGCATCGAACAATACAAAGCCGATTGCCTCTAAAATCGTGCTTTTGCCGGCGCCGTTATGCCCGACGATCGCATTGACGCCCGCGCTGAAATCTACCTGAGCGGCCGCATAACTTTTCGTGTTTTCTAATTCAAGCGCTAAAATTTGCATACCACTATATTACCATGTCACGGGTCATAATTATAGTAGGACCTTCCCTTTTTGGCGTGAAGCACCCTGCCACCCTGTATAAGTGTGTAGATCTGCTTCTGCATTACCTTTTCCACCCGCTTATTTCCGCGCTGCCATTGCTAAGCCATACTTGTCCTAGACACTCTGGCTACTGGTGCGTCATTGGGTGCGAAACATGCGGAATTGAGCCACAGAAATTTCTGCGCAACTACCCCTACGGGGCGGGAATCGTGGGGCGGATAGAACAAGTCAGTTGTTCTGTCCCTAATGTGCTTTGGGGTGTCTCCTAGGCGCGCTGCGAATAATTTCCCGCCCTGTAGGGGTAGGGTCTGATGAGTCCTTTAAATAACTATGATGGTATCAGAATCTGCTTCATTCGTTTGTGTCATAGCGCACTTTTAACTGTGCGTTTGCAAACCAGCCATCTGCCCAGTCAGTTCATCCAAAATAGCTTCTGGGCTGGCATTACTTAACGCAAGCCTTTTCAGGCCCAGGGTAAGCTCAACCCACTGTTCGCTTTGCGTATGGAAACGGGTATCCCTGTTCATCAACTCGCTTAATACGCGCCGCTCCAGTTCTAACCGGCTAACACCTTCGATAAACTCTACGCCAAAATCAACCGAGTGCGTAAAGTTTTTGACTAAGGCGATTAATGGATTAAACGCCTCTTGCACCAATAATTCCAACGCGGCCAAATCGAGCGCGCTGCGATCAAACGGTAGCACACCTGTCAACTGAAGCTCAACCACGGGCCGTTGACTGTCACTTAACTTGTTGACGCCGAAATCGCGCGCTTTGCGTTGTAAATATTCTTTGGTATAGGCGATTAGATCGGTTGGCAAAGTCAATAGATCTGTCTTAATATCTAGGCGGTGAATCACCCGGCGGGGATTGGCATGAAGCTGGGCGTTATGTTTGGGTTCGTCTTCCGCGCGGGGCCGTTCTGTATCCACTTCCACCAGATAGTAGCCACGATGTGGCCAAGTGGCTTCAAAGAGTGAGCAGGTTTCAGGGCTGCCCGGGTTATAGATCCAGTGATCAAAATCAAAAGGCTTATGGATATGGCCCAGCGCAAGATAGTCGACATAGGGGTGCAACACTGCCCATTGCCGGTGCGACAACCCCCCGGTCTGTTCATTTATCACACCTTCGACTCCAGCGTGGGCAACGAAGATCGTGTACTGAATATCATCCTTGGGCTGCGCTTCCAGCGCCTTGGCATAACCTTCAACGGCCGTCGCCGTGCTGGAGCCCAGGTAGCGCAGCCCATGGACGCGTAAGCCAGGAACAGGATCTACATAGGAGCCTTTGCGATTCGTATAAGGCTTCAACTGAGGCTCGCCCACTTCAAAGTCTGGATGAAGCAACAGTAATAAACGGCGATTCGCCAAAAATTGCATCCAACCAATGGCTTCATTGTGATAGGAAAGCTCATGGTTGCCTTCTACGGCAATACAGGGAATATTGGCCGCTTTGAGGCGTTCTAAGCCAATCATGGCTTGATTGAGGGTAAGTGCTTCAATCGAACGTTTATCAAACAGATCGCCCGCCAAGATGACGAAATCGACCTTTTGGTCAATCGCCACATCAATGATCGCCAGAAAGGCGCGCGCAAAGTCATCATAACGTTCGGTATTATTATATTGACGGTAGCCGAGATGGCAATCCGCTAGATGTAGAAAACGTGCTTTCATGAGACCCTATTCAGTAGAAATTGCTCACTGATCATTATCTACCAGGCTTGCCTAACCTTGTCTACAGGACAATCCTGGTTACCTAAAAATAGGGTGTAGATACGCGATCATGCTCTTCTTGCTACTGGGTCAATCGTCCGGAGCTTCCTTCGTGGAAGGCGCAATTGCGACAGAGCCGTGCATAATAGTGTTTCTACACCCTATTCTAGGTTTTCGTCGGTAGATGAATTAATTTTGGCAAAAGCCTGGATCGTATGTCTGGCTATATCCTCTCAACGTTCTTGATCAGCAAGTTTATTGCGTATCCTTCGCACCTGCCTAGCCTTAGTCATCGCTCAGAAAAACGCTCAACAGCGTACTGACGATGCTAATCACAATGCCACCGACAAATGCCGGCCAAAAACCATCTACACCCAATCGGTTACCGCTTAGATAGCTGGTTAGCATCAAAAGCAGCGCATTGACCACAAATGTAAATAAACCGAGGGTTAAGACGTAGAAGGGACAAGTGAAAAATTGGATGATGGGTTTGATCAAGGCATTTACTACGCCAAAGATCAAGGCCGCAATTAACAAGCCCGACAAATTGTCGGCTACATGGATGCCTGCCACCAACTGGCTGGCCACCCACAATGCTACGGCATTGATCACAAAACGTATAATCAGTTTGCCCATTGAATCTCCTCGTCGAAAGTCTTTAAAGCTTGCGCCGCATGGTTAATAATGTCTGTTGCACCTGAAAACCCACCTGTTGCGCTACTTCGATGGCTGCCACATGATCGGTGCTTAAATTCACCTGAATGGGCCAACGCGGGTACTCCTGCAAAGTTCCTAAGGCCCATTGCATAAGTTCTACTTCATGTTGCCCATATTTTTCGGGGCGCACCCATAGTTGGAGTTGATGCACGCCGCGCCACCGCGCCGCGGTCAGGATTAAGGCGGCATCGAACCGTTGGGTCGTCTGGATGCAACGGCGATAGACCTTGTTGCGGCCCATCGTATGCCAAAGCCATTCACTCATTTGCTGTTCCAGCGTGATTTGAAAATCTGTACGCCGGATGGCACGCCACCACTGAGCCTGGGCATTATGTTGATTGTTCGCCAATTCATAGAGCGGCTGCCAATGATTGGCCGAAAAGGTGTAAAAGTTTGTAATGGGCGGGGGTGCTTCAACCTTCGGCGTTTTTTCCAGCCGTAAGTCTAGGCTCCCGCCGACTTCTTCAAACCCTAAATCGCTATACAAATGCCGGGCAACCGCATTGCGGGCATAAACTTGCAACACAGCCCATTGGCCACCGCAGCTATGGATATGTTCGAGCGCACGATTCATCAAACGTCGTGAAATACCACGCCCGCGATAGGTCGGCGCCACCGCGACATTGGCAATCTGCCAGCGGTTGCCTGTTTTATCAGCCCGCTGCACCGTGACATTGCCCACGACGCGGCCATCTTCCACCCAGACAAAACCACCAAACACATCGTCAAATTCGCCCGTACTCCGGTTGAGCAACTTCAGAAAGCCACCCACATGGCTCATAATGCGCATTTCACGCAAGGCCGCGTTGCCGCGCGAATCCAACTCTTGGGCAAAGGCATCTGCAATCAATTCTGCTACCGGGCGCAGATCTCGGCCAATGTCAAATGGGCGAATACCTACCTGTTCATTTGAGCCAAGGCACCCACTGGCGGCTTGCAAGGCAGTCATATTGATTTCCATTTACCATGAACAAGGGGGCGGAATAGCGCCATCCCCATTTGTTACCATACGGTTGCACAAAGGTTTGCGGGTCTACGGCCAAATTGCTTAGAGCGCCACCCGCACCAATGAAGGCCGTAAAACGCGACCTTTATACTCGTAGCCAGTGCGTAGGGTATCAATAATATGCCCACTGGCGATTGTTTCGTGTGGTTCGCTGGTGACAGCTTCATGGCGATTGGGATCAAACTCGCCATCGGCTGCAATCTGCGTAACCCCTTCTTCTTCCAACAAATTGCCCAATTTTTTCTGAATCTGGCGGAACCCTTCCACCCAATTCGTGGTGCTACTGTCAAAGTCACTGGGCACGTTCTGGAAAGCCAACGTAAAATCATCTACCACGGGTAGCAGGCGGCGGATAATGCGCGCGCTGGCCCGTTCGAGCTCCTCGCTCAACTGCCTTTCTTGGCGACGCCGGCTGTTCTGCGTTTCTGCAACCGTGCGTTGTAACTTATCCATTAAATCATCGGTTTTAGCCTGTGCGGCCGCTAATTCGGCTTGCAATTGCTCGATGATTTCATCCTGGCTTTTGCTTGGCTCGTTGTTCATTGTTTCTTGTCCCACTGCACCGGCCGCTGAGCCATTGTTTTCTTGGCTATTGTGCAGTTGGGTATTAGGTTCTTCTGGGGTGATAACCGTGTTTTGCTCTGTCATAAATCTCTAAACTCCATAAATATCTTCGATCATTTCGCTCATCAACGCTGAAACAAAGCGCACTGCGCTAATGGTGCGTCCATAAGACATACGTAACGGCCCGATAACACCCAACAACCCTGTCGCATGATCAGCCACGCCGTAACGGCCGAGCACCAGGCTAATATTCTGGAGTTCAGCAAATCTACCTTCACCGGCAATGACCACTTGAATGTCGTTTTCACCGGTATATTCACCAAAAATTTGCTCTAAAAGCGACGGTTGTTCAAACACTTGAACAATCTTTCGCACATTATCGCTTTGGGCAAACTCTGGCGCCTGTAGCACTTGGGCCAGGCCGTCGCTGTAAATTTGGCCGCTTAGGGTATTATCCAGCCGCTCCATCGTTTCAGCCACCAACAGGGCGACTTGTCGGCTAAAGGGTGCCAACAATGGATATTTGGCGGCAATACTTCTGGCGTCTGCACGGGCCATCTGGTCGTTGAGCTCGTTGCTAATTTGACTTAGCTCATTTTGCTCCATCGGCTCGTCGAGATCAAGCAATTGTTGCTTAACTGTGCCATCTTGCAAGACAAGCACCAATAATACTTTGGTGTCATGAATGGCAACCAATTCCATGTGCTTAAAATAACTTTTCGAGGCTCGTGGCGCCGTAGCCAGGGCTGCATTCTGCGAAGTCCGTGCCAGCGTGGCTGTGCTAAGCCGCAACCATTGATCAAGCTCGTTGCGCGCTTGTTTAAATTGGACACGAATTTCATGGCGTTCGGCCGAAGGCAATTCAGCATCGTTGCCCAGCAAATGCCGGACAAAGTAGCGATAGCCGGCATCGGTCGGTACACGCCCGGCGCTGGTATGTGGATGAGTGAGCAAGCCTTCTTTTTCTAAAGCCGCTAGATCATTGCGAATGGTGGCGCTGCTGACGCCCAGATCGTGTTGTTTGGCAATATTATTGCTGCCAACTGGTTGCGCCGTTTCGATGTATTCCTGGATGACAATATGCAACAAATGGCGACGCCGCTCTACCAATCCATCCATTGGCATCGTTTCACCCATCGCAGTAGCTTGCCTGGCCTTCACAATTCTTATATCTAGTCTTTGATCGGACATTCCCACTAACCTTACGAAAAGTCATATATCATGATAACATTTGCGAACATTTGTGTCAATTTAACCTTAAAGTTAGGCAAATGTCAGCTTTCTGGATTACGATTGGTGGGCCTACAAATACCGCTAAACTGATGGCAAGTGCTGCATCCTCAGGCAGGATGAAATTCCATTGCTCAGATCGCTAGTAGCTTAATAGGCATTTTGATTCGTACCCAGTAATAATTGAATCAATGTCCGTAAAATGATCGTGATGTCAAGCGCCAATGACCAATTCTCAATATACCATAGATCATATTTGGTGCGCTCGACGATCGATGTGTCGCCCCGCAATCCATTCACCTGGGCCCAGCCAGTCATACCAGCCTTCTCGCGATGCCGGTCCATATAGCGTGGAATGCTCTGGCGGAACTGTTCTACATAGACTGGCCGCTCTGGGCGTGGCCCCACCAGGCTCATATCGCCCATCAAAACATTGACCAATTGCGGTAATTCGTCGATGTTAAAACGGCGCATAATACTGCCCAACTTGGTGCGGCGCGGGTCGCTTTCGGTGGTCCAGCCTGGCCCGCCCACTTCTGCATCCTGGCGCATGGAACGAAACTTGAGGATTTTGAAAGGATGGGCGTCTAGCCCCATGCGTTCCTGTACGTAAAAGACTGAACCTGGGCTGTCGAGCTTGATTAGCAAGGCAGTCAACAATAAAAATGGGCTGGTTAAGACCAAGGCAATGCCACTTACCAGCACATCCATCCCTCGCTTGAGGGTCAGCTTCCACCCTTGCAGCGCAACATCGCGAATCGTTAATAATGGCAGACCACCCAAATCTCCAATGCCCACTTCGCTGGCCATAATTTGGAAGACATCGGGAAAGACGCGAATGCCCACCTTTTCGCGTTCGCACAAACTGATAATGCCAACGAGTTCCTGGTGGCTGCTTTCCGGCAAACCGATAATTACTTCATCGATCGCATACTTTTCAATGATCCAGGGAATATCAACGAGCGTGCCTAGGATCGGTATCCCCAGCAAGGTGGCGCCGGCGCTGGTTTTGCCATTGTCCACAAGCCCCACGACTTGATAGCCGAGTTTGGGATTTTGGAGCACCTTTTGGAGCAACATGCGACCGATTTCGCCCGCGCCAATGATCAAGATGTGGTCATCGGCCACACCCCTGGCTTGCGCCCACCATTGCACCTGCGCATGCAGGCTATGTGTAACCGTCAAGAGGCCGATATTAAAGATCCAGCCATAAAAAAAGAAGAGCCGCCCTGGGTCTGTCTTCGGCAACATGAGCGTAAGCAGTGCCACCGTCAGCAGGGTGGCAAATGAATTAAGCGTAATGAGCTTGAAAAATTCATCGAGATAGTTGATCGGCCGGCGACGTTGGTACATTCGCTGGGTGAAAAAAATGGTCACGAGGACAATTGAATTGAGGGCGGTCGGTTGCCAAAAATTATAATCCAGAAAAGGACCAACCAGCCGCGTTGGGTCGCGCTTCAGGAGACCGTGCGCCAGATAAAATGCCACCCATGTACAACTGAGATCAATAAGAACCAACGCCACAACAAAGAGAAATTGGGCGCGTTTCATCAGCACCGGACGCTGGACCCGCCGGGCGCTATATTCTTCTTGTGGGGTAACCTTGGTGAGACTCTGTTGCATCAAGCTGTGAACGTCCTAATCAGGCCTACTGGGTGCCTAACTGGAAACGACGGATTTCTGATTAAATTCCTGGCGCTGCCGGCAGAAGCGCCACAAATGGCGCATCACATCCAACCCGCCTTGGCCCACGACGGCCAGCATAATCAGCTTGTCGAGCAGCCAAGGGGTTTGGTGACGATAATGTTTGCGATAAAAAATCCACATCGCTTCGTAGAAATCAATGCGCGATTTACTGCTTTGGCGACTGGATGCTGCTTTTACATGGGTAATTTCAACTTTCCCATTATACCATACTTGCCAATTTGCATCTTTAATTCGCTTGGCCCAGTCTAAATCTTCCCCATACATAAAAAAAGCTTCATCGAGCAGACCAACCTGTAAGATGGCTTCGGCGCGAATTTGCATGTAGGCACCTACCACAGAATCTACTGGGTGGACTGCATCTTCGGGTAAAAATTCCATGTTGTAGGCATTGAAGCGCTGGCTGTGCGGAAAGAGCCGGCTGAGGCCCAACATGCGATAGAAGCTAACTTCCGGGGTGGGGAAGCTGCGTCGGCAGGCTCGATCCAACGATCCATCGGGGCGGCGCACCCGCGGGCCGGCCACGCCAATTTCGGGATGAGCATCCATAAATGCCAGCATTTCTGCCAGCGCGGTCGGTGGCAAGACGGTGTCTGGATTGAGCAAAAGCGCGTAACGCGGCAACCGTGTCAGGGGGGTAGTTGGCTCACCAAAGCCAAACCACCGGAACGCCACATTGTTGCCCGCGCTATAGCCGGTATTCGCTGGATTGACGATCAGATGGACATCGGGAAATTCTGCTCGGACTACATCAGCGCTGCCATCTGTGCTAGCGTTGTCGACCACACAAACCTGGCTACGGAAATTGCCTGTGCTCGCCAAGAGCGAACGCAGACAGTTGCGTAAGAGCGCGGCTGTATTATAGCTGAGAATGACAATCGCCAGATCGAGTGGCTCGTTGCGGCGCCCATTGCCGTTTCCTAGGTGTTGTTTTGTGAAATTTGACTGATTCGCCTGACTTTGTGGGGATACAACAACCGGTTGGTTCTGCATGCAAATATCCTAAAACCCGTGATTAAAGATCTCGACATTGGCGCGTCGTTCAAATTCTAGCACATGGCTCACTTTTCGGTCAAAGTGATCAGAGAAATTATCTGCCTGATTCTCTTAGGATTCAGCCTGGTTCGCTGCGCGACGCAAGGCATTTTCCACGATGCGACCACTGTTCAGATCCGGTAATTTTAAAAAATGAGCCGCCGTTTGTAAGAGCACTGCTTGGCAAAGGTGTGCGCGTGTAATCTACCAGATTGATGCTCACCTGGGCTTGTCCGTTGACAAAGAAACCTTTCGCTTTCACCGCCGGCAGGCCACCACTGCTTTCGCGGATGGCTTGACTGATCGCCTTGGCAATGGTCACATCACTGGTCTTTAGAAAAAAATTATATGCAATCAAAAAAGCGCGCGCACCGACAACCACTGCACCTGCCGGTCCAACCTGCACGGGACCAAAATCTGGTTGGCGCTCGGGCGTGTTGATCTCTGCGACTAATTGTTCAAATTCACCGCGCCGTATGTCGGCCAAATTACGTCGTTCGGGGCGGGTGGCCGCAGCTTCGTATAGATAGACGGGCAATTGCAACTCTTCCCCAATCCGCCGCCCCAATTGTGTTGCTAACTGGGCGCATTCGGCCAATGTAATATTTTGAATTGGCACCAGTGGGATCACGTCAGCCGCACCCAAGCGCGGATGTTCGCCCCGCTGCTCAAACAGATTGATCTGGCTCGCGGCCACGCGCGTCGCCTGAAATAACCCTTCTAATACCGCCTCTGGCGGACCGGCTACAGTGATGACACTCCGGTTGTGATCCCAGTCGCTGGTTTGGTGTAGCAGCAACACCCCTGGTGGCGCAATCGCCTGAACAAGCAGCTCGATCACTGCGGGGCGACGCCCTTCAGAAAAGTTAGGTACGGCTTCTATGATAACGTCAGTGTCGTTTAGTTTGTTCATCGTTGTTTTTGTGGGTTGGCATAGGATAGAGGATACCGGATAAGGGATACGAAATTAGGTCACTCAGCAGAGCGGGATAATCCTGTATCCCTTATCCCTCCTAATCCCTGATCTTAGCACATACCCCAGCCCAACCCTCAAAT